>JAJFTZ010000119.1 GCA_021372675.1 Eubacteriales bacterium | reverse complement strand
AATAAGGAGGAAACACATGAAACGCAACCGTGCGCAGGAAGCGGAAAGCTGCTATGCGCTTTTCAACGAATACCGCGAGGCCTACGCGCCCGAATGGGCGCGGCTGGAGCGGTGTGAGCGCCTTTACTTGGGCGATAACTGGTACGGCGTGCCCGAAGCGGAAAGAAACGAGCCGCGTCCGCATACGCCTATTTTGCAATCCACCATCGAGAACGTTCGCGCGGACCTAATGGATAACTACCCCGAGGCGGTGATCGTGGCGGACGATCCGCGCTATACGCGCGAGGCGCGTCTTTTGGGCGCGGCCGTCCGCGAGAACCATATCCGATGCGCCTACCTCGACGAGTACGCGCGGCTGATGCACGATTTGCTGGTGTACGGCTACATGGTGCAGGAATCGGGCTTCGACGCCGCGCTCAATGCGGGTTTAGGGGGCGCGTTCCTGCGCCGCGTGGACGCGCGCTGCATCATGTTCGACCCGGCCGCGATAAACCCGCAGGACTCGCGCGCCGTGTTTAAATTTGCGCCTTACACGCGCGAGTGGTTCGCGCAGCGCTACCCCGCGCTCGCGGACGACATGCGCGCCGATGCGTTTGCCGTAAACCGCCTGCGCGACGGCGTGCTCTACCAGCGCGATCACGACTCGATTCTGCTGATCGAGTGCTGGAAGCGCGAATACGACCCGGCGGCCAACGCCTACCGCGTGCACATGCAAAAGCTCGCGGGCGGCGTGCTGCTCGAGGACAGCCGCGACGTGAAGGCCGAGGGTTACTACGCGCACGGCGAATACCCCTTCGTGCTCACGCCGCTTTTCCCGCGCAGCGGGTCGTGTTTGGGGTTCGGTTTTGTGGATATGTTTGAAACGCAGCAGCGCTACGCGGATAAGCTCGATCAGATCGTTTTGAAAAACGCGCTCATGGCCTCGCGCAACAAGCTGCTCGTTACGGGCGCGTCCGGCTTCGACGCGGAGGACCTTCGCGACTGGTCCAAGGAGGTGCACCGAGGCGAAAACCTAAACGGCGTTACATGGTTTCCCACCGCGCCGCTGCCCGCGTACCTTCTCGAGTATGTGGACCGCATCCGCAATTCCATCCGCGAGGAGAGCGGCGCAAACGATTTTTCGCGCGGCATGACGCGCGGCGGCGTAACGGCGGCCTCCGCCATCGCGGCGCTCCAAGAGCTTTCGGGCAAGCGCGCGCGCATGGCCGTGCGCGCGGTGCACGCCGCGTTCGAGGCTGCGGTGCGGCAGGAGATCGAGGTGGAGCGCGAATTCGCTATCTTCGACCGCTTCCTTGCGGATCCGGCCGCGCAAGGCGGCGCGCCCGCGGTGTTCAACGCAAAGCTTCTAAGCCGCGAAACGGCGCTTCAAAACCATGTGCCGCTCGAATTTCGCATCACCGTAAAGGTGCAGCGCGAAAACCGCTTTTCGGTGCTCGCCAACAACGAGCTCGTTTTAGAGCTTGTAAAGCTCGGCATGGTGGCGCCGGACGTGGGCCTCGAGCTTATGGTGTTCGACGCTAAGGAGCAGGCGCTTTCGCTCATGCGGGATAAGCTGAGGGGAGGCGCGGCGCAGGGGGACACCGGGCCCGCCCCCGCGGGGCCCACCCGGCCGCTGGCGGGGACCCGTTCTTAAAAATCATCAAAAATTAACAGGAATGACGCGACGTAACGCTTCCCACAATAAACCCGAGGAGGTGCCGAAGATGAGCATCAACACGTTTCGCGCGCACGCCACGGCTAACGAATTCCACTTTAGGTTCAACGGCCATATGCGCAAGGACGTGCTCGGCCGCGACGAAGGGGCGGTATTGGACGAGACCCCGCCCGACCCCTATACCCCCGCCCGCCTGCCCCAATGGGGTTTGGACCAGGATGACCCCGCTTTTTATATAGCGGGCAGGGTGTAACCGTAGCGCGCGCACAAGGCAGCGACTCGGAAAAAGAAGAAGGCACGCGGATTTTCCGCGCGCCTTCTCCCTTTAACTTACAATTTTGAACATATTGCTTTCACCTGTCACCCTGAGCGAAAAACATCAAAAGATCGCAAACCCTTCGAAGCGGTAGCCCACTTCCGCCGCGTCGCCGGCAATTAAAACGACTTCCACGCCGGCAACGACCGCCGCGTCGGCCTCGCCGGGTACGCCGTAGATGAGGTTCCCGTTGAGCGTAAGCCTATCGCTGTCGAGCCGCGCGTCTATAAGCTCCACGGCGTAGGTCGCAAGCGGCGCGTCCGCAACGGTGTAAACGCCGTTTGCAAGTGCCGTGCCGTCGCCCGCCGTAGCGATATCCTCGGGAAACGCGCCGGTGAAATACGCGGCGAACAGCGCCTTGTATTCCTGCTCCGAAAGCTCTTTTATGCCCCGCTTTGCGAGGAGGCCGGAAAGGAATCCGCTCGCGGCGAGCGCGTCGGGGTTGCCGCCGGAGAAGCTCAGGTATTCGGAAGCGCACGCGCGCGCCATAAGGTCCGCGGCGTTTTGCAGCGCCTCGTAGCGGTTTGCGGGCACGGTATCGCCCACAAATTCCGGGTAAAAGGCGGCCTTCTCCACGGCAAAGCTCAAAATGCCCAGCTCGGGCTTGGCGAGCGAGCCGGTCGCGGCGTACAGCACATAGCCCGTATCGGTAACGGCAAACGCGTTGAACAGGTCGAGCGCGGGCTTCACGTTTTCGGCGGTGATATCGCCGTAGTACATGCTTGCGTTTCGTGCGATCTCATTGAGCACCTGCTGCGCCGCGAGATCGGACGGGTCGAAAACGCCCGTGAGGGAGGCAAGGCTTCTCTCCAGCCCCGTACGGTCGAAAACGAAGGTGTGCAGGGCTTGCTCGGCGCTTCCGCCATAGCTTGCGTCCTCATAAAGGGATACGTTCAAATAGTCGCCCACAAATTCCATTTCGCAGGTCACGACCGTGGAGGGCGCGTCCTCGCCCGAAGCGCGGTCGGCAAACGGCAGGCGCTCGACCGCCACGCGCTCACCTAGCTCCGCGCGGTACAGCTCTACGGATTCGTTCATGCGCGCGGCGGCTTCATCCTGCGCGGTAA
>JAJFTZ010000118.1 GCA_021372675.1 Eubacteriales bacterium | reverse complement strand
GTACGCACCGCGGAGGAATACCGCTCCGGACATATCCCGGGGAGCGTGAACGTCCCCTTGGACCGCATCGGCGATATCGCGCGCTTTGTGCCCGATAAGGCCACGCGCCTGTTCGTGTACTGCCTGAGCGGCGCGCGGAGCCGCAGCGCGAGCGCCCAGCTCGCCCAAATGGGCTATACCGACGTGAACAACATCGGCGGCATTTCACAGTGGACGGGCAGGATCGAGAGATAAGCCATAAAAAAGGCCGCCGGGGGCGGCCTTTTTTTATATAACCGCGCAAAACTTTGTAAAATTCGTTTCGCTCTGCTATAATATACGTTGTTATCCGGTTTTATTTTTTTATTGGAGGAATCATGCATGGTCACTGTAAAGGAAGTCAAGACCAAGGCGGAGCTGCGCAAATTTGTGGATTTTCCGAACAAATTTTACAAGGATGTGCCGCAGTTCATTCCCGCCATGTACGGCGACGATCTGAGCGACTGGGACCCGAAGCAAAACCCCGCCTTCGAGTATTGCGAGGGCAAATGCTTCTTAGCGTACCGCGACGGAAAGCTCGTGGGCCGCATCGGCGCGATCTTAAGCCATAAGGCCAACGCGACGTGGAACACCAAGCGCATGCGCTTTTCGCAGGTGGATTTTATCGACGACGCGGAGGTTGTGGACGCGCTCTTCAAGGCCGTGGAGGATTTCGCTCGCGAAAAGGGCTGCAACGAGGTGCATGGGCCCCTGGGCTTTTGCGACCTCGATCGCGAGGGTATGCTCGTGGAGGGATTCGACCGCAAGGGCATGTTCATCACCTACTACAACCACCCTTACTATAACACGCACATGGAGCGTATGGGCTACCATAAGGATGTGGACTGGGTCGAGTTTCTAATAAGCGCCGAACTGCCGGAGGAAAGGGTCGAGCGCTTCGACGCCATCGCGCTTCGCGTGCTCACGCACAACAAGCTCAGCATCGCGCCGCTCAGGAACCGCAGCGACTACGGCCCCTACATCAAGCAGGTGTTCGAGCTTTTAAACGTCGCGTATGCCAAACTCTACGGCGTCGTGGCGCTCACCGAAAAGCAGATCGCGCGCTACTGCAAAAAATTCATTCCGCTCGTGGACCCTGATTATGTCTGCTTCGTGATGGATGAAAACAACAAGCTCGCGGCGTTCGGCGTATCCGCCCCGTCGCTTGCAAACGCCATGAAGAAAAGCCGCGGCAGGCTGTTCCCGTTTGGGGCCTTCCGTGTGCTCCGCGCACTCAAGCACAACGATACGCTCGATCTATTCTTAATCGCCGTCCGGCCGGACTTGCAGGGGCAGGGCGTAAACGCCATTCTCCTCAACCATATTATGAAAAACAGCTTCAAAAACGGCATCCGCTTCGCGGAGACCGGTCCCCAGCTCGAGCACAACGAAAAGGTGCAGGCGCAGTGGAAAACCTTCAACAAGGAGCAGCATAAGCGCCGCCGCTGCTACATCAAACAGATATAACGCAATAAAGCAGCGCCGTCCCGCGCAAACTAGTGCGGGGCGGTGTTTTTTTATGTGGAAACGATCGAAAGGCGAAAAGGCCCTTCTCGCGGGGCTTCTCACAGGGCTGTGCAACGGGCTGTTCGGCGCGGGCGGCGGCATGGTGGCCGTGTTTGCGCTGCGCGCGCTTTTAGGCTACGAACAGGCGCGGGCGCACGCCACGGCCATCAGCATCATGCTGCCGCTCACGGCGGTGAGCGCGCTCGTGTACGCGGGCGGCAGCGCTGTGGATTGGAACGCGCTCCTTTACGTTGCGCCGTCGCTCACCCTCGGCAGCATTTTGGGCGCACGGCTCACGGGAAAGCTCAGCCCGAGGTGGCTCAACCGTATCTTTTCCGCGCTGATGCTCGCGGCCGCCGTTTGGATGCTTTTATGAATTGGCTCGTTTTTATCTTGGCGGGCTTCCTTTCGGGCGTCGCGGCGGGCATGGGGATGGGGGGCGGCACCATACTCATACCGGCGCTCACGCTCATCGTATCGCTCGATCAGCACGCCGCGCAGGGCGTGAACATGCTCGCGTTTTTGCCTGCGGCGGCGGCGGCGCTTTTCATCCACAAAAAGGAGGGCAGGCTCGAGGGGAGGGAGCGCGCGCCCCTCATCGTCGCGGGCTTGGCGGGCGCGCTTATCGGCGCGCTTGCGGCCGGATATATCTCCTCGCCGTGGCTCAGGCGCATGTTCGGCGTGTTCTTGCTTGCGCTTTCCGTAATCCAATTCATGCAGGGCGAAAAAAAGAAAGAAAAATGAAACAGTTTACGGTTTGTTTTCAGCCCCGGCGGCTTCGCCTATGGTATACTTTCCCAAAGGATGCCCTTCAAGGAGACGCCCATGAAAAGAGCCGTTCTTGTTTTGCTTTGCGTCGTTTTTTTAAGCGCCTGCGCCGCGCCGCAAAGCGTGCCCGCCCCGTCAACGACGGAGGCGCCCATTACAGCCTCGCCCGCGGCGAGCCCGCCCGAAGACGTTTACGTTTCGATGGGGGGAGAGTATGTCGCCTCGTTGGACGTTTTGCCGCCCGAGGACCTTCCTCGTGTCGATCGCCCATTCCCCGGGAAATGGGGCGACGAGGAGCTGAGGGCAAAGCTCGGCGCCCTGCCGCCCATTCATCTTGAAACGCCGCAAACGGGCGATGAAAAGCTGTACTTCAAGGAGCGGGAGGTCAACGAGGACTATCTCACGGAAGGCACGCTCACGAAGGAGGGTCTGAACGCGCTCGTGAAGGCGCTCGGCAGCGCAAGCCCCGGCCAAATGCTCAAGGCGACCCTCGAGGGCTACGGGCTGACCTTTCAAGTCATGCGCAACGCTTGGCGGGAGGATTTTCCGCTTTTCGCGGAATGGGCGTCTTTTCCTTGCCGCGCGACGCTCCGCAAAATGGAAAAAGGCGTGTATCTTGTAACGGTGGGTCCGGCGAACCCGAGCCGGGAGGACGTATGCCACCTCGTGTTTTGCAAGGAGAACGGCGCGTACCGCTTTGCGGCGATGTGCACTTCCGGGCTTGAAAGCGCCGAATACCGCGACAGCGTCGTTTCCGTAAACGGCCTTTCCTATTTTGTATGCAACTGCGGCATCGGCTGGGGAACCGGCACATATGTGAGGTATCTTACGGTATGCCCTTTGCAGGCGGGCGGATACGGACGCTTGTGGTACCAGTCCGACGGATATGACTGCCCGTGGGGGCTCTGCGAAAACCTCGCGATAGGCGCGCCCGAGGCTGAACCCGCGGAAAACGGTGGCGCGCATCTCATCATTGAGGGAACGTTTTCCTACGAAAATTATTCGGAGCTGCGTTTCGAGGGCTTTGAAAACATTTTTTGCGGCACGTTTACCGCGCACGTCTACGACGACGGCGACGGGGAAGGGTTATACATGTACGCGGGGGATATCGGCTTAAATTTCGGCCTTTATAACGCGGAGGGCCTTAAGGCGCCCTTTGCCGAGCGCGCGGCGCTCATGCTGGAGGCGCAAAACGACGAGGCTTGCTTGCTTGCGGAAAATTTCGTTTGGGAGCGAAACCTTTCCCCGCAGGGATACCCCTATCTTAGCAATGGGGCGGCATACGAAAGGGGCGAGGCGATCCGTGAAAAGCCCTACACCGAAAAGGCGGGGGTGGGGGAAAAATACTATGTGGGCAATGGCGCGCCGCTGCCCGAGGCGAGCGGCTCCATAAGCGCCGCGGCGCTCGCCGCGCTTGAAACGGAGCTTTCGAACTTCGACGCCGACGCGGCGGAGGCCGTAAAGGCCGCGGGGTTGACGCTGCCCGCGGGCACGGCGTTTCCAAAATCTACGCAGACGGCCGATCAACGCTGGCCCGGTTTCAAACGGCTTGTCCGCTACGAAATGGGGGACGCGCTGGCGCTTGAGCTTCGCGCGCCCGACGCGGAGAATTCGATGTTCGACTCCCTCGTCCTCATGTTCCTGCGTTCAGGCGAAAACTACACCTTCCTTACGGCTTTCCCGCGCCGTGGCTATGTGTATGAGGAAGCGGACGCGGGCAGGGCGGAAATTTGCGAGGTGAACGGGCTGAATTACCTGTACGTGAGCGATACGTGGACGCCCTTTTTAAAGGGCGGCGCAACGACCAAGTTCCGCACCTCGGGCGGCTGTAAGCTAAACGGCGTTTCCGGTGCTCCCCTCAGCTATTCGCTGACTGCCTCGCCCGAGACGCTCGAAGAGGAAAAACTTCAAACGCTTGCCATACAAGTACGTTACGAAATGTACTACGAAGCGGGCGTATGGTTTGAAATACCGCTTCGCCTTTATAACGACGGCGACGGCAAGGGCTTCTACAGCCTCGACGCGAACAGCGCCTACCTCTTTACCGACATCCTGTCCGTGCCCTACGCGAGGGATCAAATCGAGTCCCAGCTCAGGCTTCGGAGCGAAAGCTCCAATCGCTCTACCCGCACGGTCGCGGCCGCGCTCTTAAAAAAGGTGTTCGGAGAAGCTGATTAGGGTAAGTATCTCCTTAGCGTCGTTTTCACCCATTCGTCCTCGTAATAGCCGTAGTGGCTCTCCATGCATAGCTCCTTCAAATCGCACACGGAAACGCAGCCCTCGATGCGGATGGCCTTGCCGTCGCGGCTTCGGGGGTTTTTCGCGTAATACGATGGAAAGCTGCCGTAGGGGGCCAGAAACTCCGCGATGCGCTTGACGAGCGTACGGTTGAGCGAGCCTTCCCGCGCGATCGTCTGCCGTATCCTGCGGTTCAGCTCGTCGTAGCGCCATTGTATGTCGTTCACATGCGAGAGAGTTACGCGCGCCGCCCACGGCTTCATGGCGCAAAGCCGCAGCTCCGGCGAAAGGAAGTGGTTGCCCGTGATGAGTACGCCGTCGTAAGGGCGTTCGGGCGCGAAGTAGAAATTGGAGGGGCAGTTTTTATCCTGCGGCGTGGGGTTGATGAAGCCGTTAGGTAAAAACGCGCCGGGAAGGAGCGCGACGTGCTTATCGCGCTCCTTTTTGTACCAATCCCAGAGCGGCCCGTTGAAGGGGAAATAGGCGTAAGGGTACGGCGCGGCGCCGGTGCGGAGCGCAAGCCCGCGCTCCATGGGATATACGGGGTGCGCGTTCAAAAACGCGCGGTCGGGTAGCAGGGGCAAAAGCTCAACAGGCGGATAGGAGAGCGCGTCGGTGTGCGCCCACGACGCGCCCGCCTCCGCCGCGCAGGCGGCGTCGTTCCTCCCGTCGGACAGCGGGTAGTTCCACGAAACGCCGCGCGCCGTGTTTTTTATAGCGTCCGTCGCGTCGCGGAGGCTTCCGCCGCGAAGGATGCACTCGCGAAGCAAGAGCAGGGAATTTGTGCCGAGGTTATGCGCGTCGCAGTTGCCCGAGGGCGACATGTTGACGCCGCCCGCCACGGCGCGAGCGTTCATGGCGGTGATGCTGCCCACGATACCGGGCGCGGCGAGGCTTACGAGCGGGTAGGGGGGTGCTACGGGCGGCCCTCCGGGGATGGTTATGATGTGCGCGAGGTTGTTTTGAAACACGCCGCCCGAGGGAAACATGAAGTCGCGCGCAAAGTAGTGGCCGCCGCCCGCGGCGGAACGGAAGGCGGAAAACGCGTTGCACATCATCGAGAGCTTTACGTTTTCGGGCTTCGCCTGCGGCGCGCGCTCGCGGAACAACTCGCCCGTGTAGACGATGGCGCAAAGCGCGTCGAACGCCACGTTCATTACGATGATGCGCTGCATCGTTACCTTCGTGCGCGGGTTCGCCTTTTTGCAGCCGTCGTAAAGCCCGAGCGCCTCTTGGCGGATCGTCTCGGGCTGCGCGCGCCACGCGCTTTCGCTCAGCTCGTATAAAAGCGCCACGAGGAGCTTGGGCAAAAGCGGGTAGTTCGCTAAAAACTCCACGTCTAAAAAGTCGAATACGATGTTATCGGTGAAGCTTACGGCCATTTCCTCCACCTGCGGCTCCGCTAAAAGCCCCATCGCGAGGCCCCGCGCGTAGGGCGCGCCCTCGAGGCAGTAGCAGAGCTTTTTCTTTCGCGTGTCGTAGTTGTACGCCGTTTTGTGCGCCGCCACGGCTCCGAGGCCGTTTTCCACGGAGATCAGCCGCTTCAATTTAAAGCCGTCCGCCTCGAACGCCGCCGCAAGCCGTGCAATGTCGCTTTCGATCGCCATGA
>JAJFTZ010000040.1 GCA_021372675.1 Eubacteriales bacterium | reverse complement strand
ATCATGCCCTTTTCGGGCGGACTCAAGCGCAACCTCGTGCAATGCCTCGACGATTACGGCATCCCGCTCAAGCTGAGCCATACGGTCGTGAATATCGAGGGCAAGGAGCGCGTAACGGGCGTTACCGTCGCCGCGGTGGATGAAAAGCTTCATCCCGTTCCGGGCACCGAGGAGCATTATGCCTGCGACACGCTTTTGTTATCCGTGGGGCTGATCCCGGAAAACGAGCTGAGCCGGGGCATGGGCGTGCGCTTAAATTCCGCGACCAACGGGCCTATGGTGAATGAAAGCCTCGAAACCTCCATACCGGGCGTGTTCGCGGCGGGGAACGTGCTGCACGTGCACGATCTGGTGGATTATGTGAGCGAGGAGGCCGCGGCCGCGGGCAAAAACGCCGCGCGCTACGTTGCCGGCTTGAAGGAAAGCGCGCGGCGCGAGGTTCCGATCCGCGCCGAAAACGGCGTGCGCTACACCGTACCGTATACGATCGATCCGGAACAAATGGAGGAAACGCTCACCGTGCGCTTCCGCGTGGATCGGGAATACCGCGACCGCTGCGTGTGCGTGTATTTCGACGGCGAACGCCTCATCCGCCGCAAGCGCCCTATTCTGACGCCGGGCGAAATGGAGGAGGCCGTGCTGCAAAAAAGATGGTTTCTCGAGCGGCCCGCGCTCTCGGGCGTGACCGTGACGGTGGAGGAGGCGTAGGGTATGGAGGAAAGAAAGCTCATCTGCATCGGCTGTCCCTTGGGCTGCCCCATGACGGTGACACTCAATGATGCGGGCGAGGTGGAAAGCGTTGCGGGCTTCACCTGCCGCAAGGGCGACGTTTACGCGCGAAAGGAAGTCACAAACCCCACGCGCACGGTCACGAGCACCGTCAAGCTGACGGGCGCGAAAAGCGGCGAGCCTACGGCGCCGTGCAAAACGAAAACGGACGTGCCCAAAGCTAAGATACTCGATGTGATGCGGGACTTGAAGGATGTTATCGTCGCCGCGCCCGTCAGCATCGGCGACACGGTGAAAGAAAACGTTGGCGGCACGGGCGTGGATATGGTGGCGACAAAAGAGGTATTGTAGTTACGCATAACAAAGGCGTGCGGTTCAACTTGAACCGCACGCCTTTTTCGTGGGGCGGATGTTGTATCCGCCCGCGAATCATTCCGTTTCCTTCACGAATTTCAGCCGCCAACGCGGGAGCCTTTTAACCGCCTCATCGTCCGCGAGCGAACCGTTATAGAGCATGGAAAACAAAAGCCCCGCGAGCGCGGCGTCGAAAAGCAATGAAATGCCGTTCACCGAAAGGAAGGGCAAAAGGCCGAGCGCGGGGATCAGCCCGAAGCTTGCGAGCGCTTGCACAGAAAAGCCGAACAAAAAATGCAAAATGATCCCGAGCGACGCCGTGCGGTACAAAACGCTCTTCTGGCGAAAACACGCTTTTAGCGCGAAGGCAAAGAAGCTCAGAAACAGCGCGGCGGCCGAAAGCGACGCGAGCAGCCCGAACCTGCCTGCGAGCCATGCAAAAAAGCATAGCCTCATGGCGTCTATGCTCAGATTGCCAAATAAAAAGGCACGGCCGCCCTCGGAAAGCGCTGCGGTATCCGCCGCGCCAAACCAACGCACGCTGGCAAGGAGCTCTCTGAGGTAGCCCGTGTCATACATGTAGGAAGCGGAAAAGTTTTCGAAAAAGTTGGGGTCTGCAAGGAGGGGGGCGGCGTTGAGATACGCCACGATAAAAAGCAGCGTGGGTACGAGTATCAAAAGCGCGCCCCAATACCTGTTGCGGGAAAACCAGCCCGAAAGCGCCGCGCACAAAAGCTCGGCAAGGCACGCGAGGAAAAGGGATAAAATCCATGCGCGCTCATAGAAAAAAATGAAGCTGCTCAGCGCTACTTGTATCGCGAAAAATACACCGAGGAGCAAAATGGCCCGAGGCCCCCGGCCGCGCATGCGATAGATGAGAAGCGCGTATACGAGGGGGAAAAACAAAGCGAGATACTTAAGGTGGTACGGCGAAGGCTCGTGCGAAAAATACGCGATGAGCGCCCAGCCCGTAAACACGGCGAGGAAAAGCCCGTAGAGGGGAAGCCCGTGGCGCGCGAGCCGCCCGAGCGGGAAGAAGCACGCGGCAGCAAACACAAAGGGAAAAAAGAACGTGCTGAAGGAAAACGCCTCGCTCCCCACGGCGATTGCACAAAGCAGGGTACCCAAAAGGTACAGCGCCGCAAACGGTATCCACACCCCGTAGTTTTTCGCGGGGCGGTATGCCTTATCAAAGCGCGCGCCCACGTCCGCCGCGTTGCCCATTTCCGCAACGGCCTTTTTTTGCGCTTCGCCGTCGTCCATGCCCCGCGCCAAGAATCCGAGCCGCGCATCCTCGATGTGATCGCACAGCTCCTGCCGTATCGCTCCGTGCGCTTTTTTCCAGCGCACATGGGCAAGCACCTCGTTCAAATAGGCGTCCGCCGCGTCAGCTCGCTCCACGGAGAACACCCCCCTTGAGCACATTCGTCACCGCCAAGGAAAAGCTTTCCCACTCGGCCTCCCTCTCCCGCAGGTGCGTTCTGCCGCGCTCCGTCAGCGCGTAGTAGCGGCGCTCGCGCCCGTCGGCCATGCTCGCGTAGGAGCGCACGAAGCCCTTCGTTTCGAGCGTGTGCAAAAGCGGATACAGCGTGCCCGCCTTGAGCGCGAACACGTCGTTCGAGCGCGCGCGCAGGGTTTCGGTCATCTGGTAGCCGTACATGTCCCGCTCCTCGAGCAGCTTCAATAGCAGCATGCCCGCGCTGCCCCCCGTGAGGCCCTTATCGGTCGGCATGGTAGTCGCCTCCTTTTAAATAGATCGACCATCTACCTATATAATAGATAGATGGTCGATCTATGTCAAGACGATAAATTGAAATATTTGGGTTTTACGCTCTGCGCTGCTTCCTTTTAAGCCACGCCGCGATATCCTTCATGGTGTCCTTGAGGCTCCGCGTGCTGTAGCCGAGCTCGCGCGTGGCCTTTTCGTGGGAGTAAAGCGCGTTTTTCGAAAGCGTCATCATGGAATAGCGGGTGAACACGGGCGTTTTTTTCGCGAGCGCATAATAAAGTTCCGCAAAGGGCGCCGCGGCCTTCGCCACGAACACCGGCAGGTAAAGCTTGAGTCGCTTGAGGCCCGCCGCGTCCGAAAAGGTGTTGAAAAACTCCTTAAGGTCGATGAAGCGGTTCGACAGGATGTAACACTCCCCGCATTGCCCCTTTTGAGCCGCGAGCAAAATGCCTTTCGCCACGTCGCGCACGTCCACAAAATCGAAACCGCCGCGCACGGCGATGCGGAAGCGCCCACGAACGAGCTTTTTGAGCATGGAGGGAATGTTGCCCGTATCGAGCGCGTTGGGGCCGATGATGCCCGCCGGGTGCACGATCACCGCGTCGAGGCCCTCTTTCGCCGCGTCGAGCACAAGCTGCGTGGCCTCGGCCTTCGTCCGCGCGTACTGCCCGTGCACGTTCTCGGGGCAAAAGCGGTCGATCTCGCCCATGGTCTGCCCGGAGGGGAGCAGGGGGATGGCGTGCACCGAGCTTACGTAAACGAGCCGCTTTACATTGTGCGTTTTACAGGCGTCCACGATGTTTTTTGTGCCGCCCACATTTACCCCGTAGATGCGGGGGTCCTTCTTCCCGGAAATGCTCACGATGCCCGCGCAGTGGATCACAATGAACCGCGCGCCGTCCGCGTTTTCAAAGAGCTGCTCTAAAGACGCCCTGTCGCGCACGTCGCCCGCGTATTCGCTCAAAAGGCGCGTGTCGTAGGCCACAAAATCGGGGATGCGCTCGTGTGGTAGCAAAAAGGCGCGCACGGCATTCCCTTCCCTTATGAGCGCGTCGGCCACGTGGCTGCCCAAATGCCCCGCCGCGCCCGTCACGATGTAGATGATCTTTTCCATAGCGGTATTTCTCCTTTACAAAAAGCCCGTAAATGCGTTAAGCGTCTTTACAGGATAGTCTGTAAGGCGCGCATTGGTTCCTATTCCTTCTTGTTCGAAACAGTGCCATATTTGCGCCATATTTCGAACAGCCTATTGTATTTCGAACACAATTCAATTATAATTTCATGGTGGAAGATAAGCAACAGACAGTTCGTTATCCTTTGCGCATAGGGGAGCAAACGCCCCGCGCTTTGTAGGGTAAGGCGCATTACAAAAAAAAGAGCCTGAAAACGGGAGGGGAACGCCGTGGAAGAAAAGTTGGATCGCCGCGTAAAATACACCAAGATGGTGCTCAAGCAGAGCCTGTTGGAGCTTATGGAGGAAAAGCCCGTCGGCAAGATCACCGTCACCGACATCTGCCGCGCGGCGGACGTGAACCGCAACACCTTCTATACGCATTACGCGAGCCCTTTTGACCTGCTCTCCCAAATACAGGACGAGCTTTTTCTCGAGATACGCCGCTCCATCGAGCGGCTTTCCGGCACGGAAACGGTGCCTGGGCTTCTCGCGGAGATATGCCGCGCCATCGCGGACAACGGCGAGCTTTGCAAGATCGTCATCTCCGAACACGGCGACAAGGCGTTTTTGGGGCGTGTGCTCAACATCGCCCGCGCGGAAAGCATTGCCGATTGGGAGAAGCGCAAAAAGAACGCCTCGCGCGAGGAGCTCGAGAGGATGTATGTGTTCACGGCCAGCGGCAGCATCGCCGTGATCGAGGAATGGCTGCGCGGGGGCTTAAAGGAAACGCCCGAGGAGATCGCCCATTTCATCAACAGCATGACCAATTTCGGCCAGTCGGCGTTTTTGAAGCCGTGATACCTCCTCGCTTCAGACCCACGGACGCATCCCGTGTGTTCCCTCTTTTTTCCTTTTGCGTGCAACCGGTGCGGTGAAAACGACGCTTTTATTGGTAAAGGTATGGAAAGGAGAAAAACATGGAGGACGCGGAGATCGTAGACCTTTACCTTGGCCGCGACGAGGCGGCGATTGCGCATAGCGGCGAAAAGTACGGCGCGCGCCTTCGCGTTATCGCCAACAACATCCTCGAGGATAGCACCGCGGCGGAGGAATGCGAATCCGACACCTATCTGGCGGCGTGGAATTCCATACCGCCGCACGAGCCGCGCACCTATCTTTTCGCCTTTCTCGCGCGCATCGCGCGCAATCTTTCGCTCGACCGCTGCCGCCATAGGAACCGCCATAAGCGGAGCGCGCCGCTCGTCGCCCTCACGGCGGAGCTTGAGGCCTGCATCCCAACGCCTTTCGATACGGAGCGCCATGTGGAAAGCGCGGAGCTCGGCAGGGCTCTGAGCGCCTTTTTACGCGCTTTGCCCGAGGCGCGGCGCAACGTTTTTTTGCGGCGCTACTGGTACTTCGATCCCGTTTCCGCCATTGCGGGCCGCTTCGCCATGAGCGAAAGCAAGGTGAAATCCATGCTGTTTCGGACGCGAAACGAGCTTAAGGCCTATCTCGGCGCGGAGGGCTATGCCGTATGAGCGCCTATGAGCTTTTAAACGCCATGGAATATATCGACGCCGATCTGATCGCGGCGGCGGACGCGGCGCCGAAGAAAATGAACATATCATGGGCGCGGTGGGGTATCGTCGCGGCCTGTATTTGTCTGCTCGTCGTTGTCGCGGTATTCGCCTCGCGGCAAAAAGCCGTTTGGCCCGCTGCTCCGGGTGCTGTCCCCCCCGCCCCGACCGACGCGCTTAAGAGCGCGCCGCCTACAGACGATGCCGTATCCACGGTCCCCTCCGAGGAAAGCACGGCCTGTTACTTCAGCGTCGTTACCTACCGCGGCGGTTCCTACGAGGAGATCGCAAGGCCCGATACGCTTACGCTTGGCGCGCCGCTCGGCACGGTGGCGGTCGATCTGAAAATTTACGCGGGGGATTTAGGCGCGGACGAGATCGGCTCCACCATCCTCGACGTGGGGGATACCGTTTACGCGTGGGCGGGCTACGACAGCGCGTTTCGCATCTGCGGAAGATCCGCGGACGGTACGGTTCGCTGCTTCGAGCGCTTGTATGCGGAAGGGCTTTCAAACGTTCCCGTAGCTTCCCTGTTCCCGACGAACGTCGTGAAAATCGCCGTCTGCGATAACGAACCTACCGAGCTCGGCGTGATCGACGATCCTACCGAGATCGCGGCGCTCTTAAATGATTTCACGCGGGGCGCGGCGTTTCTCAACAGGGCGGACGCGGAGGAGCGAACCGGCACGGCTGGCCCCGATCGCCGCCTCTATCTTACGCTTGCGGACGGCAGCGTAACGGAGTTTCTCCTGTTCAACGAAAGCGTCGGCCACTGGGCGGGCTATGTGAGCCTGCCGGAAGGCTTTTTCGAGAGGATCAAAGCATACGAAATTTACGGGGGCGGCGAGGCGGTGCATCACGGCGCACTGTATGCCGGTATCGACTACGCCTATTCCGCGCACGATAGCGTTATGGAGCCGGTGTGGGCGGCGAACGGCGAGCTGAGGATGGGCTGGTGCATGCAGAACCGTTACCTCGTTCTGGCGAACGACGCCGAGGGCTGCATCCGCATCGAAAACACGGACATCTGGTATTTGAGCCTCGCGGGCGAGGCGAAGCGCATACGCTTCGAGTATCCGTGCGACGGGAGCTCTTCGCTCGACGCCGTGGAAAACGGCGAGGATCTTTCGTGGGCGGTGACCGCGCGCGAAACGCTTTACGCGGGGCCGTATGCCTCTATGGAGGTGCGCGGCGGCGTCGTATGGGGCTTGGACGCGACCGGCACGCTTTATAGAAACGGCGAGCCGTTTGCGCAAGGCGTGGCCGACTTTACGCTTGATAATTCCGGCGTGCTGTACGGCGGAGAAACGGGGCTTTACCGCGCGGACGCGCAAAATAAGTCTGTGCGGCTCACGGAAGCCGAGGTGACGGCGGTCGCTTCGGCCGGGATCGACGTCTACTATGCCACCGCGGCGGGAGAAATACGCCGCGTAAGGCTGAACGGCGAAAGCGACGCGCTCGTTTACGATCTATCGGCCGCATCCCTGTGCTATTTCGAATACAACGGGCACGACGCTTTGGCGATCGTGTCACCCGGCGGGACGGCCTACCTTCTGTACGATGGCGCGGTGCTTTACCGCATCGCGGAAAACGTCGCGATCTTTGATGCTTGGGACGGGAAGGTTGCGATCCGCTACCTCGGCGGCGAGACAGAGATAACTTGGTGCAGTTATGAGCCCGAAAACGGCGGGCTGTATCTCAGAGACGAACTCCTGCATCAGGAGGGCTGAAAAAAAGCCGCTGCGCGCAGCGGCTTTTTTTATTTAAAATCCTATACCTCTTCCAAAAACGCGACCCCCGGCCCGGCGGCGAGGAGATCGAGCGTTTCCGCGTGCGCGTGCTTCGCGTTCAGCTTGAGCACGAAGGTGGCACTTACGCTTTTGCCGATGGCATTGAGCTGTTCAAAATCGGAAAGCGCGATGCCGTGCTGCTTGAGGAAGCGCAAAAAGTCGCCGAGGCTGTCGGCGTCGCTCAAAAGCGCGTACACGCGCATGCGGTTCCCGCGGGCGAGGTAGCTTTTTTGGAGCTTTTCGCCCACGAGCATGGTCACGAGCGTGATCGAGAGCATCAAAAGCGCGCCGCCGTAAAAGCCGATGCCGATGGCGAGCCCGAGGCAGGCGCAAAGCCAAAGCCCCGCGGCGGTCGTGATGCCCTTCACGCGGTGGTAGCCCGTTACCATAATGGTGCCCGCGCCGATGAAGCCGATGCCGCTCACCACCTGTGCCGCGATGCGGGCGGGGTCGCTCGTCCCGGTGATATGGGATATGTATTCCCCCGTCATCATGGCCATGGCCGAGCCCAAGCACACCAGCATATAGGTGCGAAGCCCCGCGCCGCGCAGCTTTCGCGTGCGCTCGAAACCCAGTGCGCCCCCCGCGGCGGCGGCGAACAAAAGCCGCGCGGCGATGGAATAGATGTTTTCAAAAAAGAAGCTCCAGCCGTCCATAGCGCGCCTCCTTACGGTATGATAGATAAGGCATTATAGTATCGCGGCATAAAAAATACAACACGGCGTCCGCATAGGAGCGTTCTTCTCTGCCAAAACTAGGTAAAAAAGGGAGGCGGCCGCGCGATGAATTGGGAAAAGCTCACCGAGGAGCTTGTGGAGGCGCTGCAAAAAAGCGGCGTGCGCGACTTGGCGCTGTACTTGCAAAGCCCGCGTCGCCTGATCTTGTGGAGCTTCGTTTCCGGCGTGTTTCGCGGCCTCGGCTCCGCCATAGGATTCAGCGTGCTCGGCGCAATCGCGCTTTTGCTCCTCGGGCGCATTTTCGGCATGGATTTTACAAAATAAGCGAACGCCGCGCGCATTGCCTGCGTTGACAAGGCGCGGCAAACTATCTACAATAAATTTATACTATCTTTGAAGATTGGGGGGGATTTTTATGGAGGCTTACAAGGGGAAATCCACTGCGGCCTTGGTGCTCGGCATCGTTTCGGTGGCGCTCGCGTGGTTCGGCTATTCCGCGCTCGTGGGGTTAGCGTGCGGCATCATCGCGCTGGTGCTCGGCATACAGATACGTAAGGCGGGGCAGGCGGAGGGCTTTGAGCCCAATGGCAACGCCAAGGCCGGGTATATCTTAGGCATCATCGGGCTCATTATCAACGCCGTTATGTTCGTCACCTGCGCGCTGGTCATGGGCACCGGGCTTTCGTTGCTGCGCGAGTTCTCCGGCAGTAACATTTGGTAAGGAAGCGGCGCGGCTTATCACGGGATCGCTCTGCGGGCGCTTGGCGGCGCCCGCGTTTTCTTAAATAAAGCAAGGCGCATGGCGGAGGTGAGAAAAGCTGTACCCCTATGTCCGCATCGGCCCTGTAAGCATGCCGAGCTATGGGCTTTGCCTTGTGACGGGCGCGCTGCTCGCGTTTTTGCTGCTGCTTTACACGCGGCGTTTTCGCGGCGTTAAGCGCGACGACATTTACCACACCGCTATTTACGCGGTGATCGGCGGGCTTATCGGCGCGAAGCTATTGTACCTTATCGTGGAGCTTCCCGCGATCCTGCGTACTCCCGCGATCCTTCTGAGCATGATCCTCGGCGGCGCGGTATTTTACGGCGGGCTCATCGGCGGCGTCGCGGGCGGGCTCATCTACACGCGGCGCTACAAAACGAGCGTGCTCAATACCGCGGACGTACTTTTACCCTCCCTTGCGCTGGCGCACGCATTTGGGCGCGTGGGCTGCTTTTTCGCGGGCTGCTGCTACGGCATGGCGTGCGACAGCCCCATTTCCGTGGTCTACCCACCGGGCGCCTACCCGCCCCCGGGCATACCGCTTTTGCCCACGCAGCTCATGGAGACCGCTTTCTTGCTGCTCCTGTGCCTGTTTTTAACGCTGCGGCTCAAAAAAAGCAAAAAGAGCGGGGAGATCGCGGGCTTTTACGCCCTCCTATATGGCGTGTGGCGCTTTATAATCGAGTTCTTTCGCGGCGACCCGCGCGGTTCGCTGTGGATCTTTTCCACCTCGCAGCTTATAAGCCTCGCGCTCATTCCCCTGGGCCTATTTCTGCTTCTCAGAGAGGGAAAATCCCGCGCGCGAAGCGCGTAAAGAAATGCTTTACAAACCTGACCCGATACACTATAATAATCCATGCGCGAGTTTTTTCGCGCGAGAAGAATAAGGGGCTTTAGCGAAGTTGGCTATCGCGCTACACTGGCAGTGTAGAGAACACCGGTTCGAATCCGGTAAGCTCCACCATTTGAATCGGGGGTCGAGATTTGGAACAAAAAAGTTGGACGTTCCAAATAACGACCCCTTTCACACGCCAAAAACGCCTGAATACGGGCGTTTTTTCGTTTGTCTACTTTTTGCGCAAACTAGACACCAAATACCAAAACTGCTCATTCCGGTAAACGAAAATGGGATTTTTACCACTTTCGAACCCACATGTCCAAATGCAAGATACCTTATTTGTCCGAAATCAGGGGGGGCTTCTTCCATTTTATTTGGAGTTTTGCATTGTAACGTTGAATGCGGCAGCCGTTGTAGGATAACATATACTTATCTATGCCTCGCAGAAATATCAATTCTGATTTATTGGCGTGTTTTAAAAGCCCCTTTTCAAATTATTGGGAAGATTTTATACCCGAAGGGGCGACTGCTTATTATTAAATATGAGCGATTTGATTGAAAGTCAATTTCATGATACACTAATTTAAACTACTGAACGTATGGAATCTTTATTCATATGGAGAGTTGCTATTATGTTAAATTCGGATTGGCCAATAAAAAAAACAGCTGAGGATGTTTTGAATCGAGCTGTTTTTGTCGAGAATCTGGCCGAGGCAATGCTAAGCTATACCGTTCCAGAAGGCTTCGCAATCGGGATATATGGAAAATGGGGGAGCGGAAAGACCTCTGTCATTAATATGCTATTAGAACAAATTGAGGCGGTGTCATCTGTTTCGAAACAAAAACCTGTAGTGTTGAAATTCAATCCTTGGTTATGTTCTGATCCTAAACAGCTAATATCACAATTTTTCAAACAGTTATCTTCTGCAATTAAAGTTAAACAGCCACGTTTGAATACAGTCTGTAAATTCATGAACGATTATGGTGATGCGTTTGATGTCGCCACAGCCATTCCAATTGCAGGGAATATCTTAACCGCAGTGGGAAAAATATTGGGCAGGAAGGCAAGAACATATTTAGAATCGCGAGATAATGACCTTCAGAAGATAAAGAACGAAATAATAGTTACGCTTTTAAAAGAAAAAGTTAAAATAATAGTAACCATTGATGATGTTGACAGACTTGCTAATGAGGAAATTATATCCGTTTTCCAATTAGTTAAATCATTAGCTGATTTTCCCTATACCATTTACTTGTTATCCTTTGACCGAGAAGTAGTAATCAAGGCGCTTTCGGAAGTTCAAAAGGGTGATGGGGCAGAATATTTGGAGAAAATAATCCAAGTTCCGTTTGAATTACCTACTCCTAATATAAATGATATATATCAAGTGTTTTTTTCTAAGCTGGATTCTATTGTTACAATTTCAGAAGAAAGGTGGAATAAGGAATATTGGAGCGAGATGTTCCATCTTGGCATCAAGCCATATATGAATTCCATCCGCGACGTAATAAGATTTGTAAATACCTTTGCGTTAAAGTATTATTTTTTAAAGCTGGAAACAGATCTCATTGATCTCTGAGGACTGACGTGTATTCAAGTTTTTGAAGCGGAAGTTTATTCAAGGTTGCCAGCTCAAAAAGATCTGCTATGCGGCGGTAGAACACACTATTATGATTCGGATCAAACTGAAGCAAAAAAAGTTCAAAAAGCATATGACACTATAATTGGTGGGCTTTCGGATCGCAGGGCTGAGAATATAACAAACATTCTTTCAAAGTTATTCCCGAAGCTAAGTTATGTCCTTTCTAACAGCTCAATTATTTTCGGATATAGCAGACAATATGATCATCAAGAAGCACTACGTAATTGTAGTATTTCATGCGCCAATTGTTTTGACAGATACTTCTCCCTTGCTTTGGAGCCTAACGCAATCCCGCGAGAAGCAATGGACTTCTTACTTTTTCATGCTACTGAGGACGAATTAACCGAAAGTATTTTAAAAATTAATTCCCAACAAAAGATTGTTTGCTTACTCGATTATATTGTAGCTGTCTTCAAACAGAAACAACTCCGTCTCGAACATACGGAAAGAGCAAAATTGATTTTGGAGCATCTTTTACGATGCTGGTATAAACTACATGATAGTGATGAATCCTCTTTTTGGACAACCCCGCTAGATTGGCGTTTATCATGGAATGTTGAAGCATTACTGAATGTTATTGATAAATCAGCACGGTTCAGTACCATTCAACTTTTGTTTGAAGATAAAAGCATTGATATTTCCACTATTTTAACAGTGCTAAGGGATTTTGAAACTCAACATCACCGCTTTACGGAAAGCAAATCTAGTCAGCAAGAGGGTTTTATTTCACTTGATGAGCTTTTAGAGTTAGAAAAGATATTTATCAATAGAATTGTTAGTGAATTCGAATCTGGAAATCTTCTTAATAATGATGCTGCTATACATGCCATATGGCTTCTTGAGCAGATAGATGAACCAACCGCTAAGTACTATACTGACAGAATGATTGATTCAGACTCCTCTTTGGCGAAGTTTATTAGCGCTTCTGTTAGACATGGGAAAGGCATGGGAAGAACAGTATATAAAATTTGGACAGTAAGAAAAGATGATATTAAAAAATACATAGATATTGACGAGGCATATACTCGCATTTTGGCTTATGCCCACACAGGGGAGTTCCTCGCCCTTCCAGCAGATAAGAAAGAGAATATTGCTGCCTTCTTAATCGAAATGGAAAAGCCAAATGAAAGCAATTCTATTAATGAAAGCATATTAAGCTCAAATATTGAGATAAAGCTGAAGGAGATTTAAAACTAAAGCAATAGGCAAAACTAAAAAAGGGGAATTTAAACCCCTCTGTCCGAAGACCAAAATATCTATTTTGTCAATGATAAACATTTCCGTTTGATTTCGAACCATCCTCCGATGGTTCGATTTCTTTATATGGTTCGAAATGCGATGGGTAAGCTCCACCATTTATCATCGGCAATAAAGATTTTGTTCCGAAAAACCACATTCCCCGAAAATGCATTGCTATAGATGTTCTTAGTAGGTAAACGCTTTCGAGGAGGATGCGAACGTTTGACATATGGAACAAATATATACACGACATATGTCGTGTTGAAGTTTACATGCTTGCATTAAACTATTGGCAGGCGGCAAAGCCGAAATTAATTGAGAGGTGACTATAAAATGGTAACACAGGTATTTTCCCTTCAGTATCCGGACGAGGCGCTCGAATGCATCGCTGCGGGCATCGACCAAATAGGCATTCTTCTCGGCGACGAAAGCTGTCCCGCCTGCGTAACGCTTGAACAGGCAAGAGAGGTGTTCAAAGCGGTGGACCACCGTGCGGTCAAGGTTGCGATCATTATGGTGCGCGACGAAGAACGTATCATCGATATCGCTAAGGAGATTAGGCCCGATATTGTACACCTTTGCGACGAGATCGTGTTTGCGACAAAGCCGTTTGCCGACCGATTAAAGGCGGCCGTTCCGGGAATCAAGCTGATGCAGGGAGTACCGGTAGACGGTCCCGAATCCGTGGCATTGGCAAAAAGCTATGAAGGTATCGTAGATTTTATCATGACGGACACCAGTTGTTCCTACGGTATCGGCGCTTCGGGCAAGACCCATGATTGGGAGATCGACCGCAGGATCGTAGAGGAGGTCAATATCCCCGTTGTTATGGCGGGCGGGCTGGGGCCGGATAACGTGGCCGATGCGATCTATAAGGTGAGGCCCTACGCGGTAGACAGCCTTACGCGCACGAGCGTGGTGGAAAACGGCAAGGTAATCCGCAAGGATATTGAAAAGGTGCGCGCGTTCGTAAAAAATGCGCGTTTGGCCGCGATGGACATCACAAAATGAACCGGCTGAAAAAAGAAGGCCTTCTCGTTTGCGTTGGCGACATCACGCCGGATATCGTGATACCCTACGGCGAAACGCTCGGGGCGCTCTCAAATCTGTGTGACGGGAAAGTTAAAATATGTACCCCTGTTTTGCGCCCGGGCGGCGCCGTGGCGAATACCGTTGCAACGCTTGGCAGGCTTGGCATGCGGCCCTATATGGTAAGCGGCGTGGGAAACGATGAATACGGTGACTTTCTTGTCGATCATTTAAAGGCCTGCGGCGTACATACGGAGTACATCTTTCGACAGAAAGAACGGATGAGCCTTATCTTGGCGGTCCTCGATAGCGCGGGCGAAAGGGTTCTTTATCTCTACAACGGGCCGGGCGCCAAGCTGCCGGAGCTCGAAGAGCGGCATATGCCCAGCGACATCGTCCCAAGGATTGGCTGGGTGCATGCCAACGGATTTGCAAACGACGTTATAGTTGACTTTATGGAGCAGTGCGCGAATGCGGGTGCCGTTATTTCCTTCGACCTAAACCTCAGATGCGAGACATTCGGGCTTGACGCACGGCGGAAATCGCGCATCAGGCGCGCAATAAAAACAAGTACCGTACTTATAGGCTCCGGTACTGAGGAATTTACTCCCCTTACCGGCATTACCGACCTTTGCGGCGCGGCAAGATCACTGGAAAGCCCGGAGAGGGTCGTTGTGGCGCGGGACGGCCCTAACCCTGTGCATTTGTTTGCCAAAGGAGAATATACGAGGATCCCTGTTCTGCCTACCCGCGTGGTCAATAAGGTGGGCGGCGGCGACGCTTTTAACGGGGGCTTTATTGCAGCATATTCCATGGGGTTGTCGGCGTGCGAGGCGGTCAAATGGGGCAACTGCTGCGCCGCCTTCGCCATCGGCAGCCATGAGCCTCACTGCGTCCCGCCCCGGGAGGTCATTGCGGAAATAGTGAGAAACTATCCCGTAACCTGATGGCTCCCGTGGGATACGATTGTCGCGGAAATCCTTGCAAGTCGCCGGCGGCAGCATTACTATGTTGATATGAGGGCGGCGCCGGGAGAAAGGCATCTCGGAAGGGAAGCGGCACATATGCGAATAAGCGACAGGGCGAGTTCAGAACGCTATATCGCTCAATATCCGGTGGAACGGATGTTTTCTTTTCCGATCCGTAGGAATCTAAGCGTACATGCAATCTCAAAGGGAGAGTATTTGTTTCGCTCCGACGAGGCTGTGAACCGATTATATTTTCTGGTAGAGGGCCGCGCAAAAACCTATATCGTCCACCTCAACGGGAATGAATCCATTCTGGCCTTCCCGGGGCCGGGAACCATTATGGGTGATATGGAACTGGTTGGCTCTGTTACGGAGTCGTATATGGTGCAGGCGATAGAACCTTGCATTGCTATTGAGCTGAATCTGCGTGGTTGCAGGGAGCAGGTGTTGGGGGACGCCAAATTTCTTCTCTTACTGTGCCGCCTGATGGGAAATAAGCTCTACCGTAAGGATACGCATCTTTCCGCCGTAAAATCCTTCACGCTCAAGTCAAAGCTGGCAGAGTTCATCCTGCTGACGCAGACGGACGGCATCTTTGCGGAGCCGCTTACCCAAACCGCGCAATATTTGGGGGTAAGCTACCGCCACTTGCAAAGGGCTATGGCTGCTTTTTGCAAAAGTGGTATTGTTACACGGGAGAATAAAAAGTATCTTATATCCGACAAAGAAATGCTTGAGGAACTCGTCGGCGATATCTGCTCCGAAACACGAGAGGAGCAGGGTTTTTTAAAATTTATTCGACAAACCGGGATCGGGGTCTAAATACTTATATGCGAATTCCGATTTTCTATTTCGGCAGAATTCTCCGAAACAATTGGCTTTTTATATACGATACCGTCTAAACCGATTCGAGCTTGAAGTAAAATTTGAAAGCGTGCTCAAAAGCGGAAATTGCGATGTGATCCGAACCCCACTGTCCAAAACCAAAATATCTATTTTGTCAATGAACAACAATCGAAATCTGAACTCCCATGTCCAGTTCCGGCCGTTTTCTTTTGCGCAAAAGAACGGAAGGCAGCAAACTCGAACCTTCCACAGTTCTATGAAAGGCCTTTGCTTAGGACGGTTTTTCCAAAATTTTTCCGAAGTTTTCTACTGCGTAAACCAACGCGGGAGCTTGTATGCAAGCATCAATTTAGTCTGCCGCCCATTTTTGAGCGCGTCGATTTTATGGTATGACGATTAAAAGCCAAATTGGAATTTGTCGGGCGCTCTTAAACAAAAGTTATTTATACAACGAGAAGGAGAAGAAGATGGAGCTGTACAACAGAGAAATAGAATGCAACCGGAATTTATCCGATGGTATAATCATGACTGCGCAATATACGGATGCGGACAGGGAATTTGTGTGTGGAAACCTCCTTGCACATAATGTCCAAAACACGTCGGGGTTGTTAAAGAAGCCGGGAATCGACATCAATCTCTACCTTAAAGACGGAGATACCGTCATCGGCGCGATCATGTGCGATACGTTCAATCTGTGTGTATACATCGATGTTATGTGGCTGGAAGAATCCTATCGAGGAAAGGGATATGGCCGGGCCCTGATCGAGCAGGCAGAGAGGATAGCCAAGGATAAGGGATGCATTTTCTCACACACCTGTACATTTAGCTATCAATCTCCAGCATTTTATAAAGCGTGTGGGTATGAAGTCTTTGCAGAACTCAGGGATTATCCCAATGGAATTGTTCAGTATTTTTTGAAGAAAAAATTATGATGCGTAAAACGAGCATAACGGGGAACATGCAAATTCAAATTTATAACGGAGGCAATAAGTGAATAAGAATAGAAACTGGACCGTTTTATTTATTGGCGGAGCTTCGGGAACAGGCAAATCAAGCATAGCTTATGAAATTGCCCGATTTTATGGCGTGAATGTCTTGGAGGTAGATGATATTCACCTTTCCGTAGAAACGGTCACAACAAAGGAAAACTTTCCCGCAGTACATTATTGGGATACCGGCGCAAATTGGAAAGATGTTGGCGTTGATCGCAATGTAAACTGGTTAATTGATGTAAGCAAAGAAATGATTCCGGTATTGAAAGAGCTTGTAAACAGGCATATTGAAGATAAATTGCCGGTTATTATCGAGGGCGATTTTATTTATCCCGAATTTACAATATCTTTCGATAATCCGGAGGTAAAATCAATTTTTGTAAATGAACCGGACATAAATCAAATATTGCAAAATTATTTATCAAGAGAAGGCAGCGAGTTACAGCATTACAGAGCCGAAATAAGTATTGCCTATGGAAGGTGGATAGCGGATATTTGTAATCAGATGGATATCAGGTTGCTTGACGCAAGACCTTGGGATACTGTATTAACGCGAGCCATAGAAAGTTTATTGTAATGCGCATGCTTTGATTTTGCTATCGTGCGCGCAAGAATTAACCAAAATGAGGTAAAGAACAAGGCGCAGGGCGCTCCGTTCAGCTGCTATTATGATACCGGCTTTGCTGAAATTGCCGATATTGAGGCGTGTGTTCCCACAAGAGGGCCCGTAAAGGGCGAGGGCATTACCGCAAAACAGATGCCGGCCATTCAGGCGGTTTGCACGACGCATACCGGGAGCTACGACACGATAAATCCCGCCTATAAAGCCCTGCTGGATTATGCTAAGGAGCACAATCTTGGATATGGGCTTCCTTCGCGGGAGGTTTATCACAAGGGCCCCGGCATGCTGTTTTGGGGAAATCCCAACAAGTATGTGACCGAGATTATGATCCCCATTCAACGGAACTGCCGAGAACAGCTGTATAATAAGCTTCCTTGTTAAAACTGCCGTTGCCCCATGGATTGGGGCAACGGCAGCATTATGATCCTTGCGGTTGCAATCGTTTATAAACGTTATTTCCGGAGCACAAGCCTGAAATCGTTGCCTTCCGCTTGCACGCTCACGCCATACCCTTGGCTTTGCGCAAAGCGCGTAACGTTTTCCACCGCGCAGCGGTTATCCACCATGACCTCCAATTCCGCCGGGCGTTCCGCCTTGATCGACTTTTGCACCATAACGACGGGCATCGGGCACGAAAAACCCCTTGCGTCAACCATTTTTCTGTCCCTTTCTGTTATGGAGCGTAAGGGCGAGCGAAACGGCGGTCAAAACCGCGAAGCCCGCGATCACCGCGACCTTGCCGTTTGCGGTAGGCCCTTCGGCGGAGGAAGCGAGGCCGAAGTTATGGCTGAGCGCCGCGCCCGCGAGCATGCCGAGCACCGTGACCGCGGAATCGGAATTCCCCTCGCCCGCGAGGACGAGCTGGCGGAGCGGGCAGCCGCCCAGCAAAATGGCGCACCAGCCCACCAAGGCCATGCCGAGGAAGTTCCAAAGGCCGTCCGTATGCGCGACCGGCTGATCGGCAAAGGAAAAGCCCGTGAATTTGCCGAGGAGGACGTTGCCGATGAACACGGTCGCGATGACCGCCGCAAAGCCCGCAACGAGGCCGAAATCCTTGAACATCACGGCGTCGCGGATGCCGCCGGCGGTACAAAGGCGGCTCCTTTGCGCTAGCGCGCCAACGACGAGGCCCGCGATGATCGCGATATACCACGGGGCATGCATCGAGCCGGGGCCCTCCGCGGAGGAAAGGATCAGCCCGCCGATGCCGGTAAGGCTTAAAATCAGGAACAGCAGCATGGATGCGGGGAAGGCCGCGGCTTCCGCCGGAGCTTGCTCATAGGCCCTTTGCAGGGAGAAGCCTCTTTTTAAGAAGAATACGCCCGCGAGGATGCCAGCGATAAAGCCAAAGAGGCCGACCACGGCGTTTAGGTCGCCGCCGCCGATGCGGATCATCATCCGAAGCGGGCAGCCTAAAAACATCAGCGCGCCGATCATCGTAACGGCGCCCAAAAAGAAGCGGATCACGGGGGAGCTGCCGGCCTTGCCCCTAAATTCCTTGCGGAACAGCGCCATGGCCATGGAGCCGAGCAAAATGCCTACGATCTCGGGGCGGAAATACTGCACCTTGCCCGCCGAATGAAGGCCGAGGCTTCCCGCGATATCGCGCTCGAAGCAGGCGATGCAAAAGCCCATGTTCTTAGGGTTGCCGAGCGCACTCAGAAGAATTGCCGCCGCGCCCACCACAACGCCCGTGACGATCAAAAGCCAATTACGGTTAAACCAGTTTTGTTTCCCCATACCGTTCCTCCGTTGTACTTTTTTGCGGATATCGACGGTATCACTATATCTTTTTCACAAAAATTTTACCAACGGAAAAACATGATGAAAACAGGAGGTTCGATTAAGATATTCGATCGAAATTGCCCTCGCACGACCGCGCGGCAAACTCTATGAATTGCTGGGTGACGGCGCTTGGCTTCGGTTCCTTTCGATATACGAGGTACATCTGCCGCTTGACCGATCTGTCGCGCTCCAGCTCGAAACACAAAAGCCGCCTGTCCTCGATGTAGCGCTGCGCCGAAAGCGCCGAAAGCACGGCGTTCCCAAGCCCCTCGGATACCGAGCGGAGGATCGCCTCGTTGCTTGCGATCCGTGCCACCACGGTAACGGAATCGGGCGTTACGCCCGCTTCCTTCAGGTAGCGATCCACCGCGAGCTGCGTCCCGGAGCCCGGCGTCCTCACGATGAGCGGCCGCTTTAAGAGCTCCCGGCCCGAGGCGCCCTCGCGCTTGAGCGCCTCGTATTCCGGGGTGTTCGGCGTAACAAGAACCAGCCGGTCGGCGCACAGCCTGCGGTAGGCGAGGCCTTTTTTATCTAAAACCGTGCCTACAAGGCCGAGCTCGATTTCATTGTCCGCCAGCAGGCGGTGAATCTCGGAGCTGTTCCCTTTTTTCAAAACGAAGCGGCAATCCGGCCTGATCTGCCGAAATGCCGTCATCAGCGCGGGCAAAATGTAGGAAAGGGGCACGGTGGAGGCGCCGATCGTAAGCTCCGGCGACCGCCTTACGAAGGCTTTTTGCAGCTCCTCGCAGTTTTTTACGATGTCGCGGCCGCGCTCGTAAACCTCTTTTCCGCTCTTTGTAAGCTCTACCTTGCGGCGGCTGCCGCGTTCCAAAAGAACCACGCCCAGAGCATCCTCCAGCCTCGCGATATGGTTGCTGACCGTGGATTGGGAGAGAAACAGCTTTTCGGCCGCGGCCGAAAAGCTGCCGCATTCGGCCGTGACCACGAAAGCCTCCAGTTGTCGGAAGTTGAATTCCACCATCAGCTTAAAAAGATGCGCTTCCCGCCGCGGTAGCTTTGCACGTCGCCGATCCTCTGCGCCGCCGGGACGGAGCCCCTAAGCTCCCCAAACAGCGCGTCCGCATCCTCGGGCGCCACGGCGATCACAAGCCCCCCCGCCGTTTGCGGGTCGTAAAGGAGGTCTTGCACCGCGGTCTCCGTAGCACCGCCGTCCACCCAACTTTCCGCGAAACTGCGGTTGCGGTACATGCCTGCGGGCAAAACGCCCATCCGCGCGTAATCGAGCGCCTCAGGGATGAAGGAGAACCCCTTCGTATGCAGCTGAAGCTCAACGCCGCTGCCCTGCGCCATTTCCAAAAGGTGGCCGAGCACGCCGAAGCCCGTCACGTCCGTGCAGGCGTGTACGCGGTATTTTACCATAACGTCGCGCGCGGCCTTGTTGAGCGTGGTCATCAGGCTGTAGGCGAGCTTTCGGGTTTCTTCCGCCACCAGATCCGCCTTCATGGCCGAGGTCAAAACGCCGATCCCGATCGGCTTGGTGAGGAAAAGCACGTCGCCCGGGCGCGCGCCGGAATTGGTGAGTATTTTAGCGGGGTGGACGAAGCCCGTCACCGCGAGGCCGTACTTGGGCTCCTCGTCGAAAATGCTGTGCCCGCCCGTGATGAGCGCACCCGCCTCGTACACCTTGTCGTAGCCGCCGCGCAAAAGCTCGTGGACGACCTCCTTGGGCATGTCCTCGGGAACGGCCATGATGTTGAGCGCGAGCTTGGGCTCGCCGCCCATGGCGTATATGTCGGAAAGCGCGTTGGTGGCCGCGATCGCGCCGAAGGTGTACGGATCGTCCGCAATGGGCGGGAAGAAATCCACCGTTTGGACGAGCGCGAGCTCGTCGCTTATTTTGTAGACCGACGCGTCGTCGCTGCGGTCGAAGCCCACTAGCAGGTTAGGGTCGTTATGCACCTTGATGCCTTCTAAAAGCTGCGCCAGCATACCCGCGCCCACCTTGGCGCCGCAGCCCGCGCACTTTGCGAGCTTCGTCAGTTTTACATCCTTTTCCATAAACGCTTTCCTTCCGTTTTTTAAGCTAAATTAAAGCTCGATCTCGTAATAGCCCGCGACCTCCAGCCCGTTTTCCGCGGCGGCCGCCTCGATCCCGGCTCTATCTAAAATAAAAGCGCGCCACGCTATGCCGCAGTCGGAGGTGATGCTGCGCGGCACGGGGATGAGCCGCCCCGGGATAGACCGCGCTTTGCAGAGCTTTTCCATCGCGATCGCTCCGGCCGTGGTGTGAAAGGTGACGACAAGGCATGTTTCCGCCGCTCTCAGCATGAAGCCACGCTCCTTACCGCCGCGGCCGCCAGATCGACCTCCTCCTCCGTCGTAAACCAACCGAACGAAAAACGCACCAGCCCCTGAAGCTCCGTGTTGAGCGCGCGGTGCATCAAGGGCGCGCAATGCGCGCCCGCGCGCACGGCGATGCCGTAGGCTTGCGCAAGCTCGTCCGCCACATGCGTGGATTCGTAATCCCAAATATTCAGCGCCACGATGGGGCAGCGGTCGGCGGAAAAATCCCCGTAGATTTTAACGCCGTCGATCCCCTTTACCGCACGGTAAAACCCGAGCATAAGCTCCGTCTCGCGGCGGTGTATTTCCGCGGGCGCGACCTCGCCGATGTAGGTAAGCGCCGCGAGAAGCCCGGCGATCCCGTGCCCGTTTAAGGTGCCCGCCTCCAGCCGCACGGGGTACGCCGAGGGCTGTTCGCTTAAATACGTCTGCACGCCGGTGCCGCCTACCTTGAGGGGCCTTAGCTCCACCCCCGGCATGAGGCAAAGCCCGCCGGTGCCCTGCGGCCCCATAAGTCCCTTATGCCCGGTAAAGCACAGCACGTCGATCCCCATCGCTTCCATATCGATGGCGACGGAGCCCGCGGTTTGGGACGCGTCCACGATATACGTAAGCCCGTGCGCCTTGGAAAAAGCGCCAAGGCGCGAAATGTCCACAAGATTTCCTGTTACGTTGGATGCGTGGGTCGAAACGACGGTTGTCGTTTCCGGACGGAGCAAGCGCGAAAAATCCTCGTAGTCGATATGCCCCTCCGGGTCGGCGGGGACGAAATCGAGCTTTACTCCCCGCTCCCGCTCGAGGCGGTAGAGCGGGCGCAGCACCGAGTTATGCTCGAACGCGGTCGAAATAACGTGCTCGCCCGGGCCGATGCAACCGTTGATCGCGAGGTTGAGCGCCTCGGTGGCATTGGCGGTAAACGCCACGTGATCGGCTCTGGGGCAGTTGAAAAGCGAGGCTATGGCCTGACGCGCCTCGAAGATCGTCCTCGACGCCGCAAGTGCCTCGTCGTAGACGCCCCTTGCGGAGTTGCCCATGCTTTGCATCGCCTTTACCACCGCCTCCACCACGGAGTTTGGCTTTTTGAGGCTGGTGGCCGCGTAATCCAAATAAATCATAGTCCTCTTAAACGCTTGTCTTTTGCAGTTCCCGTATATGGCAACATTTTTATTATACATAAAATCGATAGAAAGGCAAGCTGTGGAAATCTCGGAGACATTCCCGGCCTTTGCCGCTCGAAAATTTTCCTGAAAAACCCCTTGACGGCTAATAACTGAGCAAACGATCATCAGACAAAAGGAAAAACGAAAGGGCGGAAAACCTTATAGCCGTATGGTGGATATAGCATGGGGCGCGGATTTTCCTCCGCGCCCCATGTGATTCTTCAGCTTTTGTGGCAGATTTCCGCGCGCGGGCAGCCTTCGCAGCCGCAGGCGCATCCGCTCTTATGGTTTTTCTTATCCCGGATCATTTTGATCGCGACGGCCGCTACGATCGCCGCCACCGCGAGCCCCACGAGCAGGGAACCCCAGTTTGCGCTCAGCCATTCAAACATTCTTTGCCGCCCCCTTTCCTGATCGAAGGTTCATACGGGTTTTTACGAAATACGAGATAGATCAAAACCGCAAGCACGGCGGCCGCCGCGCCGGTGGCAAAGGTGAAGCCGCCGCCCGCGATGAAAAGCCCGAGCTGGTTGACGATGAGCGACACCGCGTAGGCAAAGCCGCACATATAGCCGATCGCGGCCCACGTCCATTTGGCGCTGTTCATTTCTGTTTTGATCGCGCCCATGGCCGCGAAGCAGGGCGCGCACAGGAGGTTGAAGAGCATGAAGCTCCACGCGGCAAGCGCGGTGAACTCGCTTGCGAGGTTGCCCCATATCTCCAGGCCGTTTTCCGCAACCTCGCCGAAGCCGTACAGCACGCCGAAGGTGCTCACCACGTTTTCCTTGGCGATGAGGCCCGTAAAGGTCGCCACCGTGGGCTTCCAGCTCCCAAAGCCGAGCGGCGAGAAAAGGGGTGCGATGAAGCCGCCGATCTTTGCGAGGAAGGAAGCGTCGTTATCCTCCACCATTTTAAACGCGCCCTCTGCCACGCCGAAGGCCTGGAGAAACCAAAGCACGATGGAGGAAAGCAAAATCACCGTGCCCGCGCGCTTGACGAAGCTCCAGCCGCGCTCCCACGTGCTCGTGAGCACGTTTTTCATGGAGGGCGCATGGTAGGAGGGAAGCTCCATCACGAACGGCGCGGGGTCGCCCGCAAAAGCCTTGGTTTTTTTAAGCAGGATACCGCTGAAAACGACCGCCGCCACGCCGATGAAGTAGGCGGCCGGGGCCACCCACCACGCGCCGCCGAGAATCGCGCCCGCGAACAGGGCGATGATGGGCATTTTCGCGCCGCAGGGGATGAAGGTGGTGGTCATAATGGTCATGCGGCGGTCGCGCTGGTTCTCGATGGTGCGGCTCGCCATAATGCCCGGCACGCCGCAGCCGGAGCTTATAAGCATGGGGATGAAGCTCTTGCCCGAAAGGCCGAACTTGCGGAAGATGCGGTCCATGATGAAC
>JAJFTZ010000106.1 GCA_021372675.1 Eubacteriales bacterium | reverse complement strand
CAGTACCTTAAGGAAAGCGGCGTGGCCGACGAGATGGTGATCGGCCCGGAATTCGAGTTTTACGTGTTCGACAGCGCGCGCTTCGAGGCGGACGAGCACCGCGCCTCCTTCGCGGTGGATACCGTGGAAGGGCATTGGAACAGCGCCGCGCAAAATTATGGCAACGGCGTGCAGGTACCCAAAAAAGGCGGCTACCACATAGACCTCCCCGCCGATTCCACCTACGACCTGAGGAGCAACATCTGCATGCTGCTCGAAGACTGGGGCGTTAAGGTGAAGTACCATCACCACGAGGTGGGCGGCTGCGGCCAGCTCGAGGTGGAGGTGGAGCTTGGCGAGATCGTAAAAATGGCGGATTCCACCATGGCCGCCAAGTACATCATCAAAAACGCCGCAAGGCGCGAGGGAAGAACCGCAACCTTCATGCCCAAGCCCCTCGCGGGCGTGGCGGGCAGCGGCATGCACGTGCATATGCTGCTTACAAAAGACGGCAAGCCCGTATTTTACGACGAAGCGGGCTACGCGCATCTGAGCGAAACGGCCCTCTATTTCATCGGCGGGCTTTTGAAGCACGCGGCGTCGCTTTGCGCGCTCACCAACCCCAGCACCAACTCGTTCAAGCGGCTCGTGCCGGGCTTTGAAGCGCCCGTGACCATCGGCTACGCAATGGCCAACCGAAGCGCCGTGGTGCGCATCCCGAGCTACGCCAAGTCGCCCATGCACAAGCGTTTCGAGCTTAGGAACCCCGACGCTACCTGCAACCCCTACTACGCCTACGCCGCCATTTTGATGGCCGGCCTTGACGGGATAAGGGAGCGCATCGACCCGCACGCGAACGGCTGGGGCCCTTACGACTTCAACCTGTTCGACCTGCCCGAGGCGGAAAAGGCGAAGATCGGCGGCCTCCCCAAAACGCTCGACGAGGCGCTCGACGCGCTCGAGCGCGACCACGAATATTTAACGCGCGGCGGCGTGTTCCCGGAGCGCCTGATCGGCCTGTGGATCGAGAAAAAGCGCGCCGAAGCCGCGGAGCTCGCGCGGATACCCAACCCCGCGGAATATGTGAAGTACTACGACCTGTAAACGATGAGATTTTAAAAAAGGAGCCGCCCATATGGGCGGCTCCTTTGCGATTAACGGTTTTGCTTCGTCAGGCATAGCCTGAGCCTTCAGGCGGGATACGCCTTCGCGTCCGGCGGAGCCGGAGCCCTACAGGCCTCGCGTGTTTACGCGCGAACCTTCCTCACAACCACGACGGCGGCGGCCAATAAGGCCAAACCGGCCATCACATAGCCGAGGACGGACACGCTGTCGCCCGTGTTCGGGACATTGATGCTGCCGCCGCTGCCGGGCACACCGGGAACGGTGGGGGTGGGGGTGATAACGGGACCGGTGCCGATGCCGGTGTACTCCACATAGGCCGTCTTGCTGCTGTTGAGGCCGTAGTTCGCCCTGATGTTGGCCTCGCTGAAATACACGACGTCACCCACGCCGAAGCCGAGATCGTTCGTGAACCTCGTATACGCGGCCTTGATGGCATTATACGTCGCGGTATCTGCCGAGGTTGCATCATACACTATGCCGTCCTTTGTAAAAAGCTGACCGGAATAGATGCCAATGTCCGAACCACCCATCGTCATTTTCCACTGGGTGACCAAGGACTTGGCGTCCAGAGTAAGGGTAAGCACGTCGGTGGTGGCAATATGCGTGATGGTAGCCTTCGTCGCGCTGTCCAGCTTGATCGAGAGGCTGCCGACCGTAATGCCGCTCGTCAAGTTGCCGAGGGCCGAGTCGTAGTTTACGCTGTACGTCACCTTAGCGGGAAGCGCAGCCTTGGCAGTCACGAGCACGACCGCGATGTAGTTCTTGCTCTCGGTTCCGCTGGCATTGGGCTCGATTTTATTCGAATTGATGGTGCCGTCAGACTTCATAAAGTCATTGGTAGAACCTACAACCTGCATGAGATAGAGGTTGCTAAGTCCCAGCTCGCCGGTGAAGGTGCCGTTGGCTTTGCCGTACTGGGCCAGCAACTTGGACGCCGAGGGAACGGTGAGGGTGATCATCGTATAGAGCGGCGCGCCGGCGACCACGGCGGTGTTGGTGTTATACGGATTGTAATAGGTGTTGCCGAAGCCGTCGGTGCCGGGCACCACTGCGGTCACAGTCACCGTAAAGGGCGCGCCAGAAGCGCCGGAGCCGGGAGTTCCCCACGCGGCCATCGCGGGCGCGGTGATCGCAAACACCATCGCAAGGGTTAAAACGAGTGTGAACAGTTTCTTCATTCTGAAAAAACCCCTTTCCAATTATTTGTTCTGTCATTGCCGTTTCCGTACGGCACGTAGTCGACGTTTTGCAGGGAACCTTCCCTATTCTCAGCCACATTGTAGCATAGGGGGCATAGCGTGTCAAATTTTATGTTACAAATTTGTAACAATTTGACCGGCCGTTCCGCAGCGAGCCTTTAGGTATTCGAGGCGCAGAAAGCCGCGCTTTGCGGGGGTTTTGAGGGCACTTTCCATGGAGTATGCCCCACTATACCATTCGTTCATACAGCTGTCAAGTATGTTATTAACAAAACGTAACAATTTGTTTACAAATTCTCCCTGCTCCTCACGCGGGCGGCCCGCGCCGCGTTCCTTTTATGATAACGCGCGAAACGGGGCATCGGTTCCCACGGTATTCCAAATTGAGGTGGAGGTGTGCGCTAATGTGCTATGCCGGCGGACCGACGGAGGGCGCCGGCCCCTACAGCTTCACCGTTCCCTGCAACGGCATGGGAAGGAGTCGCAGGGCGCGGTCTTGACCGCGCCGTTCTGCGGATGCTTCCCTCCACGTAAATCGGGCGTGCAGCGCACGCCCGATAAAAAATCCTTCGGTTCTTTTTCCCTTTTACCGCCGCACCACCGTAAAGGTGTTTTCGCGCTTGGCGAGGTAGAAGCTGTCTCCCTCGTGCAGCGGGTACGGGCGGTTGGGCTCGAGCTTCACGCCGTTTTCCAGATAGGTTCCGTAGGAGGAGCTGAGGTCGTACAGGTTGAGCGCGCCGCCCACGAGCGCCACGCGGCAATGCACGGAGCTTATGCCGGGCGTGCCGTCCGGGTATACGAGGTTGCACTCGGTCGCGTTTCTGCCGATCACGACGCTTTCCTTCACGGGGAACACGCTGCCCGCAAAGGCCGCCCCCACCAGCGAAAACGCCGCGCCGCCCTGCGGGCGCGGAGACGCGGGGGGTGCGGGCGCAAACGGCACCTGCGGCGCTTGGCCCTGCGCGAAGGGAGGCTGCGCGGCGGGGGTCTGCGCGAACGCCGCTTGAGGCGCCGCTTTTTTCTTTTTGGAGGAGGATACGGCGATGATGATCACCACAACGATCACCACGAGCGCGGCCGCGCCGATGAGCGCATAGAGCAGAGTTCCGCTCAAGCCGCCCTCGCCCGCCATGATGTAATCCGCGCCGAGGCCGTCGAGCGCCTTGAACACATAGTCGATAAAGATGGCGCCGTTGGTGGTTTGACCGCGCGTGGCCGTAAAGGAGTTGATGCCCACGCAGTAGCCGTTTTCCGTCACGAGCGGGCCGCCGGAGTTGCCGCCGTTGATCGTGGCGTCGATCTGGATGAAGTTCGCCCCATCGCTCGAGGCGTTGTTTTTCGAGACCGTGCCGGTCGTTACGGTTACGTCGTCGATGCGCGAGGGAAGCACGAAGCCGAGGTCGTTGAGGTCGTCCGCCACGCCGGGAAAGCCGAGGGCATACACGCTCTGGGTGGGTTCCACGGTGTTTGCCGAGAGGAAGGTGATGGGCACGCGCAGCTCGGTGGGCGTTTCAAGCTTGAGCACGCAGAAATCCGCCTCCACAGACTGGTAGGCGACCGTGGCGGGGATGATGCTTTCAAGGTTCTGGAAGCTGTCGAGCACGATGTAGATGCCGTCGCAAAGGTACCCCATGCTGTCCGTCACCACGTGGAGGTTGCTCACGACGTACTGTATGGGGTTGCCCGCCTTGCCCACGCAGATGCCCGAGCCGATGTACGCCTCGTCCGCATAGGAGGATTCCGTGTAGATGCGCACCACGCTTTTGCGCGCGTCGAGCACCTTTTGATTGGTCTGCGCGCTCGCCGCCGCAAGCGGGAGCATCGCAAGCGCCAATACGAGCGCGAGGAAAATTACGGAAAGCTTTTTTTTCATATAGCCTATCTCCCTTATCTACGAATTCAGCCGTTGAATTTCGCGAGGATCGCCGTGAAATTATCCTGATCCTGAAGATTTTTCGAAAGGATCGCGTTTTCTATCTCCTCCGCCGCGCCGTACAGGCCGCACGCGAGGCAGCCGTTGAGCTCTTCTTCGCCCAAAGCGTTGTACACGCCGTCGCTCATCAGCACGATCACGTCGCCCGCGCAAAGCGTTACGGGCAGGAGGCTCCTGTCGACCTTGAGCTGGGCGCTTCCCGCATAGCTCGTGAGCGCCTGGCGCTGCGGGTCCCGGGCGGCTTCCTCGTAGGAGATATCGCCGCGCGCGGCGCGGTCGTCGAGCAAAACGGCGTAGTTCTGCTCGCGGTTGAGCGGAAGGAGCGCCCCGCCGCGGTACAGCGCGAGGCGGCTGTCGCCGCAGGCGGCGAAATGGAGCTTACTGCCGCGCACAACGGCGGCGATGGCCGTAGAGCCGGAATTGTCGAGCTTAAGCACCTTGAGGCCCGCACGGTAAAGAAGCGACGCGAGCGCAACGGAAGGGTCGGCCATAAGCGTTTCCTCGGCGAAGCCGTGCATCAGCGTATCCACCACGATAGCGCTCGCCTTTCCGCCGTCGGTCATGCCGCCCATGCCGTCGGCCAGCACGAGAAGCACGCCGCAGCGCTCGCACAGGCCCGTATCGGAAAGCGGGCTCACGGCAAACGCGTCCTGCTGGTAGCTGCGCGCGCCGATGCCGTGCACGTTTGCGATCTCGAGGCGCGGTTCCCTCGCGCGCGGTTCGAGCGTGCGGGGCGGCGTTTCGGCCTTTGCCGTCTTCGCCATTTTTCTGCCCTTTCTGCGTTTACGCATAAGCGCGGTGAGAACGATCGCGGCCACAGCCAAAACGAGGAGCGCCGCAAGCCATACATAAGCCGCAAGGCCAAGATACTCCGCTTGCGTAAGCCAGATTAAAGCTGCGTCCATTGGAAGTTTTCCCCGCAGAGCGGCACGAACACGAGCTTCGTGCTGCCTATCTCGATGCGGTCGTACGCCTTGAGCGGCGCGGTGCCGAAATGCGCCTTGTCGTTGTGGCGCACGATGCTGCGCCCGTCGGCCGCGGAGAAGTAAAATACCGCGTCGCGCGCGTCAAAGCTGACGATGGCATGGTTGATCGCGGAAACGGTGTCGTCCTTAGAGAGGCACACATCCATCTGCGGGTCGCGGCCGATAAAGTTGTTATCGGCATGGAGGGGAAAGCTCCTTCCCCGTTCCGCACCCTCCATGCATACGAGCCAGCCGACCACAGGGTCAAAGCCCACCCGCTTTTCCATAACGGCCACGGTGCGGTTTGCCGCGCGCGGCTGCGGCTCCACAATCGCCACGGTAGAACCCTTTTGCGGTCCCGGCGCGCGTTCGGCCGCGCCCACGGGGCCCGCGCAGTAGGGGCACTCCGGGAATTTGGAGGCGTCGTAAAAATGTCCGTTTTCACATTGCTTCATCTGCATGGTGCCATACCCCCCATTATTTTAAACTTTTAGCTCATATCCACAACCGTGCCGGTGCCGGTATCGCTGTCGTACATGCACAGATCGCCGTTTTCGTCGCTGAAGAAGATCAGGATATCCGTCGCGGTCTCGAACACGCTGGGGAACCTTCCGTAGTCCACCAGATCGTAGCTGGATTTGCCTTGCAGGTCGTACAGCTTGAGCGCGTTGCTGCCCGATACGGTATAGAAGATGCGCCCGCCGCCTACGTAGAAATGCTCCACCGCCACGTCGAGCACAAGCTCGTCGCCGTCACCGTCGATATCCACGCGGCGGATGGTTTTGCCCGTATTTTCGGACGTGCGGTAGTAGATCCAGCCGCCGCAGACCGTCATGCTGTAGCAGTCCGCGTTCGAAATGAGCTTTTGATCGGTGCCGTCGAGCGCGAAGGAATACACGCCCTGGGCGCCGCCGGGATCCACGCAATAGATGCGGTCGCCCGAGACGTTATAGAAATAACTCTTCTCGGCAAGCACCGTTTCAATGTCGAGGGTGTACAGGTTGAGGCGCTTAAGCGCATCGCCGGAATCCAAAAAATAGACGTAATCGCCGTACACCGCGATGGTATGCGCGTCGTCGGCGAGCTCGAACGGCTCGGAGCTGCCGTCGGTGGGCACGCAGCAAAGCGTGTAGACAAAATCTTGCCCGTCGCTCTCCACCGCGCAGTAGAAAAGATAATTCTCCGCGACGTTGAGGTAGTACATATGGCGGTCGTCGTCCGTGAGCCGCGCGATCACCTCACCGGTCGAATAATCGATGGCGAAAATACCGAGGCTGTTGTTGTTATCGGCCACGTAAAGTATATTCCCCTGCATGGCGACCTCGGGCGTGATCTGGTTGTTGGCGTTGGAGTTGCCCATGTAGTTGACGGAGCTGTAACTATAATAGTCCGACATGCCGAGGCCCGCCCACGCCTCGCCGCTGAGGCCGTTGTTTTCGAGGTAATGCTCGGTGACGGGCGCCGCGCTAAGGTTAAGCGTCACGCCCGACGGGCAGTACATGTGCAGGATATCGTCGTAATCGGCGTCGGTCACGAAGGAGATCACGGCGTCACCCTCGGTCACGGTGAACAGCACGTCGCCCTCGTCAAAAACTTCCACGTTGCAACCCTGCGCGTCGAGTATCATGACGTAGTTGAGGATCGAATACCAATCGAGCCCCTTATAGGTGTAGACGGTACCGCCCTCGTCCGGCGATTCGTCGGCGGTGTATTCGAAAAAGAGCCCGGGGTCCATAAAGGTGGCGGTGCCCGCAACGGCGGCCGGTTCGGGTGTTTGCGGGGCGGCGGTCGGCGGTGTCATAACGCCCACAGTGGAGACCGGCGCGGGGCTGTCGGCCGGCGCCGAGACGGGCGGCTTGCCGCCGCCCTTCGTGACGAGCAGCACCACGAGAAGCGCGATGATAAGCCCCGCTCCGCCAAAGCCTGCGATCAAAAGGCCCTTCTTTTCCCGCCAGAGCTTTTTGAAGCCGCTCTCCGCCCGCTGAGGCGCGGCGGCCTGCGGCGCATAAGCACCCGCCTGCGGGGCGTAAGCGGCGGCCTGCGGCGCGTAAACGCCCGCCTGCGGGGCGAAGCCAGCGGCTGACGGCGCAAACACCGGGGCGGTCCGCGGCGCGTCGGCGGGGTTTGACGCGGCGCCGTAAAGCGCGTCGTAAAGCTCGTTCGTGTAGGAGAAGCGCCCCTCCTTGCGCACGCTCAAGCCTCGCAAAAGGGCGGCTTCCTGCGCGGGCGCCACGCTTACGCCGAGCTGCGCGGGCGCGCGGAGGGTATCGTTGCTGAGCCGCTCGACGGATTCGGGCGGCGTCACGCCGGTAATGAGCTTATATATGGTGCCGCAGAGCGCGTAGATATCCGTCCACGCGCCGAGCTCGCCGTGGGTACGGTACTGCTCCTCGGGCGCGTAGCCGGGCTTAAGCACCACGGAAACGCTCTTGTTGCCCGCCACGTCGCGCGCCGCGCCAAAGTCGAGCAGCTTCAAGCGCCCCTCCGGGGTGAGCATGATGTTATCGGGGCTGATATCGCGGTGGACGAGGCCCGTCTGGTGCACCTTCACGAGCGAGGCGACGAGGGGTTGCATGAGCGCCATGACCTCCGCGGCCGGCATCCTGCCCCCGCGGCGTTCGAGCGCCTCGCGCAGGTTTACGCCGTCCACAAATTCCATCACGATGTAGGCGGTGCCGTTTTCGCGGAAGAAATCCCGCACCTCGACGATGCCGTCGAGGTTGTGGAAGCGCGCCAGGCTCCGCGCCTCGGTCAAAAACTTCTCGATGCCGTTGTTGTAATACTCGGCGCTCGAGCCGGTGAACGGCGTGACGGTCGCGCCGCTGCCCGCGCGGGCCACATAGCCCGCCGGGAAATACTCCTTGATGGCCACCTTAATGTTCAGGTTCAAATCGAAGCCTAGGTAGGTGATGCCGAACCCGCCCTCGCCGAGCACCCTCCCCACAAGGTATTTGCCCGCGAGTATGCTCCTCGGCGGGAGATAATGCGGCTCCTTGGGCTGCTCGTTGTCGAAGCCGCATTGCGCGCAAAAGCGGTCGCCGTCCTGCATTTCGCCAAGGCAGCCCATGCACAGCCTTTCGATCGCCTTAAAGTCCATGTCTTTACCCCCACTGCGTATTGATGATGCGATAGCCCCGAATTGTTTACAGATATGGTTCATTATACCATGTGTTTATTATCCGATACAGGGGGAATATCAAAAATAGGGCCGACAAATATCGGCCCTTTCGCAAGCAAGGGGGCACCGCCTATCATCAGCCCGCGGCCCCGCCGCAGGAGCCGCGCGCAGCCTCCACGCGGTAGTTTTCCGCCTGCGCCTCGAAGAGCTTATAATAGAGGCTGCCAATTTTCTTCATCAGGTTTTGGTGCGTGTCGAAATCGCGCACCGCGCCGTTTTCCAAAACGAGCACCCTGTCGCAAAACACGCTCGACGACATGCGGTGGGAGATGTAAAACGCCGTTTTATCGCCCACGAGGCTGTTGAAATGCTCGTAGATTTCCGCCTCGGCGAGCGGGTCGAGCGCGCTCGTCGGCTCGTCGAGAATGATGAGGGACGCCTCCCTGTAGAGCGCGCGGGCGATGGCCACCTTTTGGTTTTCGCCGCCCGAAAGCTCGATGCCCTCGGGGTCGTAGGCCTTGCCGAACAGGGAGCGTAGGCCGTTTTTAAGGCCCTCCACCCTTTCCTTAAGCCCTACCTGCCCAACGAGCTCCATGGCGCGCGCGGAATCGGCCTCGCCGCAGGTGATGTTTTCCTCGATGGTAAAATCGAAAAGCTTATAGTCCTGAAACACGGCGGCGATGCGCTTGCGGTAACTGTCGCTGTCGTATTCGAAAATATCGCGCCCGTTTATCAGGATCGACCCCGAAGCGGGCTCGTAGAGCCTGCAGAGTAGCTTCACGAGCGTGGTCTTGCCCGCGCCGTTCAGGCCCACCACGGAGATCTTCTCGCCCTTTTCGACTTTGAACGATACCCCTTCGAGCACCAAAACATCGGCGCCGGGGTAGCGAAAGCTCACGTCCTTAAACTCGATGGACTCGACCGTTTCCGGGAAAGGCCCGCCCGCGCGGACGCTCTCGTCGGGCAGCGCCATAAGCTCCATGAACGGCTCGAGGTAGCTAAGGTTTTGCGCGAGCCGCGTGAGCTGCATGCCCGTTTCGGTGACGGCGGACGTAAAGGAGAGGGCGGCGGAAACGTACATGGTGAACGAGCCGAGCGTGATCTTGGGGCCGAGTGCTTGGGAAAACGCGCGCAACCCCGTATAGCCGTACACGAGCGCGGCCTGCAGGTTATTAATCATGCCGTAAAGGCCCGTCATCCTGCCGCGCTTGTGCCAGAACTCGGTGTACCACGTGTTGATCGTATCGTTTGCATTCTTTACGCTCCCCACGAGCATGTCGCACATGTCGTAGAGGCGCACGTCCTTTTGCACCTTATCGTTGAAGCAGAAATCGAAGTAGTAGCCGTACCTGCGGTTTACGGGGATAAGCTCCTGAAAGAAGCGCGTCATATAGCCGGAAAACGAAGCGTTGGCGGCGAGCATCGCCGCGATGGTGAGCGCGAGGAGCACCACGAGCACGGGGCTGAACGCCACGAGCAGCGCAAGAAGGCCCGCCACCGTGAGCACGTTTTTGAGAAAGCCCACCGTGGTCTCCACGAGCGAGGGCACCACGCCCTGGTTGTTGATCACGAACGAGGCGCGCTCCTTCAAATCGAGGTAATACGGGTTTTCCAAGCAGGAAAACGCCACGTTCATCAGCTTTTCGCCGAGCGCCTGCTGCATTTTATCGTTCACGTAGGAGCTTTGCACGGTCATGGATCGCTTGACGAGGTTGTTGATAAAAGCGAACAAAAGGTTCGCGGCCACGATCGCGCCGCCCCAAAGAAGGAGGGCTTCCGCGCTTTTGCTGCCGGTCAGCTCGTCCACGAGGTATTTGGGCAGCGTCACGTTCACGAGCACCTGCGCAAGCCCTATCAGCGAGCCGAACGCGACCGTAAAGAAGAATTTGGGCGACACCTTCCACGCGACCTTCAGAAACGCGGCGAATTTTTCGACGTTTTTACGCATGGGCCGCCTCCCCGTTATCAAGGTTGTAGTACTTGCCCTGCACGGTGAACATCTCGTAATAGGCTCCCCGCTTTTCCATGAGCGCCGCGTGCGTGCCGTACTCCTTCAGCCCGTCGCCGTCGAAGAAGGCGATGCGGTCGCAGAACTTGGTGCTCGCGAGCCGGTGGGAGATGAAGATGGCGGTTTTATTTTCGATAAGGTCGTTGAAGTTTTCGTAAACGGCGGCCTCGGCCAGCGCGTCAAGCGCGGCGGTGGGTTCGTCCATCACGACCATGTTCGCGTTTTTATAGAGCGCGCGGGCGATGGCGAGCTTTTGCGCCTCGCCGCCCGAAAGCTCGGTGCCGTGCTCGTCGATCACCTTCAAGAGCATTTGGTCGAGGCCCTTTTCGTAGCCTTCGGCCTTTTCGAGAAGCCCCGCGCGCTTGAGCGCGCTCCTCACGCGCGCCTCATTCACAGCTTTCGTGCTGCACGAAACATTCTCGCTTAAGGTGTAGGCAAACGTGTTCACCTCCTGAAACACGGCCGAAAACATGGAGAAAAGCGCCGCGCGGGCATACGCCGTGGTGGGCAGGCCATTGAGGAGGATTTCCCCCTCGGTGGGATCGAAAAGACCCATGAGGAGCTTCACGAGCGTGCTCTTCCCCGCGCCGTTCACGCCCACCACCGCGAGCTTTTCCCCCTTCTCCACGGTCAGGTTGAGGTTTTTGAAGATGCAGCGCTCCGTGCCGGGGTATTTGAAGCTCATGTTTTTAAACTCTACGCGGAGCGTGCCGTCCTTCACCGCCTCCGCCGTGCCGCTCTGCGGGTTAAGGTCCGTGTCGAGGAACTCGAAATAGTCGTAAACGTACTGCCCTTCGCTGTAGAGCTTCGCCGCGTTTTCGGCGAGCGTTTTCATGAGCACGCTCAACGACGCGGCGGCCATGATGTACATGGAAAAATCCGCGATGGACATGCCGTTCACGGTCTTGTGGATCAAAATCCCGTAGGTGAGCGCGTCGCTCAAAAGAAGCGCAAAAAGCCCGAGAAAGCCCAGCGCGTACTCGCGCGCGGCGATCTTTTTGATAAGGGCCGTATACGCCTCGATCTCACGGTCGTAATTGGCGAGGATGCGCTCCTTCAGCCCGTAGAGGCGGATGTCCTTGCCCGCGGCAAAATCGCCCGCGGTCCTCCTGTAATAATCGCGCCTGCGCTCCGCGTGCACGATGGGTTCGCGCAGGCTGTAGCGGTAAAGATGCGTGCGGTTGCTCACCCACACCGTAGCGGCGATGTTGAGGATAAGCCCGAATAGTACGAGCACATCCATAAGCCCGATGAAGGCCGAAAGCGCGAGGATGGTCAAAACCACCGCCGGCGTTTCAAACAAAAGATGGAGCATCAGCTCTATGCCGTTGTTATTTCCGCCCGTGGCGTCGAGCGCCTTGCCGTTGCGCTCGAAAAACGTGGCGTCCTCCATATACTTGTAATCGGAGCGCAGGAGCTTTTCAAAAAGCTTCCTTACATATTCCATGCGCAGCATCGTGATGCGCGGCTGCGCATGGCCGTCGCTGAACGATTTTAAGTAGTTGAAAAGCGCCGACGAAAGAAAGTAAAGGAGCGCGATCAAAAGGATCGTCCGCACGGCGTTTTCCCCGCCGTCGGTGATCGCCCCGATCACAAACTTGGGCAGCGCCACAGCAAAAAAAGGATAGCAGCCCGCTGTAAGCGTATATACCGCAAACAGCCCGTAAAGGCCCCCATCCTCCCGCGCCGTGTTTTTTAAAAGCCTGGTTACCACCTTGAAAAGCGGGTATCCCTTGTTCGCCTTTTCCCCTTGCTCCATACGTTACCTCCGGCAGATGGATGAGACGAACATATTATACAACGTATGATATTACATGTCAATGGGGTTCCCTTTGTTTATTCTTCGCGGCCCAATACCGGCGAAAGCGCGCGCTTCCCCCGTTCCCCTCCGGCACGCGCTTTTTCCACGCCTCGTAAAACGCGCGCTCCTCACGCGCGGCGCGCGCGCAAAGCGCCAAAAACGCCGCGTCGTCCGCGCCTTCGGCCTCGGAGAACCACATGTTTTCGAGCGCGTCGCGCTCGATATAAAACGCGTCGGGCAGGCACTTGCCGATAACGGCGCGGTGAAAATCCTCGCGCTCCTCCCAAAAACGGCGCGCGTCCGGATCGCCCGGCAAAAACGCGGGCGCGGCGGCGCCGGGCGCGACGGGCTTATATAGCGAAATGCAGGGCGTGGAGCTTCCCGTCGCCCACACGCGCGGCATAAGCCCTTTAAGCTCCACCGCCATGCTCGCGGTGGTATGATCGCCCACGAGCCCGCCCGCGTGCATGCAGGCGCTTTTCACGCTGCCCCGCGCCAGCGGGTTTGTTAACCCCTTTTCGTGCGAGCGGAGCGCCGCGACCGCGTCCTTGGCCGAGGATATCGCGTTAAGGCACGCGGCGGTTTGGCCGCGCCTCAGCTTCGAGCCGGAAAAATGCGTGTAAACGGGTTCCGCGTGCGTTTTCGCGAAATCGAGCGGCGCGCCGGAATAGGCGTCCGCATCCGCGCCCAAAGAAAGGCGGTTGGAGATGCTCGCGCGCTCGTATGCTTTGTACGCCCACGCCTTGCCCGCCGTTTCGAGCACATAGAGGGAGCTT
>JAJFTZ010000104.1 GCA_021372675.1 Eubacteriales bacterium | reverse complement strand
GGGGTTTGACGAAATTACCTTTTTGCCGCACAGCTTATCGCCATAGGTGCTGGGGTCGCCGGTGTACCACGCGAACGCATGGGGATGGGCGTTTGCCAAAGCGTTTACCACGGTTTTGCCGGTTAGCGTTTGGTTGATCTGTTCCGACAGTACATAGGCTTCGGGCAGCTCGATCATACTTTCACCTCATCATCCGATTTTATTAGCAGAATCTTCCCCGCCGTCGGTTCCCCGGCGGCGATCTTACGCTCCGTCAGCGCATTTAGATGGCGGAAAAACTCCCGCGCGTCGCGAAGGTCATCGGAACACATGCGAAGCCTGCTTCGCCCGTGGCAGGTCATTCGCTTTTCCGCTTCGAACGCATAGGGCGTTTTGGCGAGGCAAGCTCCGCCGTAGCAGCCTACGCAGTCGTTGAGCGCGTAGAAGATGCGTTCCGCGAGCGCCGGGTCGGTTTTTGCCGTTTCGGCGAGCGCCTCCTCCATGAAGTCGGCCTTGCGGTGCCAGGTTTCTACTTTGCCGCCGCATACGATGTAAAAGCCCAAATCGTGCGACGACTGCGCGCCGGAGGCATGGATCGCATAGGAAACGCCGAATTCCGGCGCGACGTAGGAAACCTTTTTTCCGCCTTTATCGACTGCGCGCTTAAATTTCAGCGGGCGAAGCGAGATCAAAAAGCGATCCGTTTCCATGATCTCGCCGCGAAGCTCTCTCGGCAGCGCCGAAAGCACGCTTTCAAAGGTGGGTTTTTGCCGCTCCCCCTCCGCGAAAGAGGGCTTGCTTTCCGCATACTCTCCCCGAACGATCGGGGCGCGACCGTCAAACTCCGTTACGGCAATTCTCTTGACGCAAAGCGTGGATAGCTTGGACACAGTGAGCGCGATCGCAAACCCTTCCGCGTTTTGCTCCCCAATATCTTTTGCTTTCATGTATGCCTGTTTGCGCGAATAAAAGCGCTCCTCGCCGCCGACGTGTATCTGCATTTCATCCAAATTGTAGGTTACGGAAACGTCAACAAGCTCCCCGAAGGGAAGGCTGTTATCGAACGCGCCGCCATCCTGATTCGGCTTGCCGGAGGGTTTTACGATATCCTCGATCCTTCGGTTGTCCTGCCAAGGCGTGGCAAAAGAGATATGCCCACCCCCTATCAGCAAAAGGAGCGCGGGAAAATCGAGCCTAATCGTCATATCCACGCGAAACGGCAGGCGGTACCTTCCGGGCAGCGATAGAATGTGTTTCCTGTAACTGTCGCCGTACAGGTTGAACGCGATAGACGTGATCGAATGCGTCGTCCAAGCCTCGAGCATGCCGTCCTCGAGCCTCGTTTCGGTTTTGCCGCAAGGCATAAGCTCGCTTAAGCCGATGCGATGCTCCTTCATGTAAATGCCTCCCTACTTTTCAGCATAGCGCGCTGAATGCGGCAACCGCACACAATGGACAACCCGGTAAAATTACCGAAAACACAGAGCTAAGCTGCATCAGTTCCCGTATTGATTGTCAACATAGGGCAAAATCGCCCAAGTTATGTCGTCGGCTGATATGCTTCGCGCTTCAATGGCAGCTTTCCGTCCCGCTGACGCTTTGCCGCAATCGTACTCGGCGCAATCCATACAGCGCGGCGCGCCTTTATCCTTCGCGCATTTTATTGGATCGCAGTCGAATTTTCCGGTTATTCCTCCATTAGAACAACCCTTACAGGGCGGAAATTCTTCATCAGGGCTCAAACCGTATACGCGCCTTACTCGTTCTTGCAATTCTTTGCGGAACGCCTCGTTTACCGTTCCTCCGGTGTAGTGAACGCAAAGGTCACAGCGGTGGCCGCAATCGCCGTAAACGGCTTGTTCTTTGGGAAACGGCTTGCGGTTGGGCTTCTTTTTTATCAGAATCATCTGTTTGACGGCGTCCAGTGTTTCCATATCCATTACAGGAATAGACATCCACTTGCCATCGTGGTATGTTTTGCTGTTGTCATAGATTTCCCGTATCTTTTTCGGGAACTCGCCGCGCCGTGCCTCAAATTTTTCCCGTTCCTGCCTGCCGAAGATAACAAGGAAATCATAACGGTCTTCGCGTGTGTAAACCGTTAAAACCGTTTTCCCGCCTCTGCGGAATTTCAACTCGTCCTTGCCGTCGCCCACTTCATCCAGCACATACTTGCCCCGCATGAAACGAATGGTTTCCTCGCTTACTTTTTGCAGTTCCGTTTTTTCGCGCATTTCCATATCCTCATTTTTATAGAATTGGAAAAGTATCGGTTTCATGATATAACACATAACCTGACAACAGCGGGTCATATTATAGATACTTTTCGGCGGTCTTTTGCGCTTTCACCTTAATGATCTCGCGGACGTGCGCGGGCGACAGCACCTCGGCGTATTCGCCATAGGAAAGGATGGTGCCGTACACCCACTCGTCCTCCGGCCATACCGCCGTCACGAGAAAGCTGCCGTCGGGCTGTTTTTCGACCATATCCTCGTCGAATTCGTCGTACAGCCGGTGGAGCATTTGCGGCGAAATTTTAATTTTAAGCTCGATATCCCGCTTTTGATGCGCCGCGGGGCCGGGGTTTAAAGGCAAAGCAAGAAGGTCGCGCGGCAAAAAAAGCTCGTTTGTAACGGTTAGGTTTTTTACCCTCGAGAGCTTAAACAGCCGCACGTCCTGCCGGGTGTGGCAAAACCCCTTGACGTACCACGCCCGCGATTTGAACCAAAGCTGGATCGGCTCGATGCGGCGGTTTGTTTTTTCGCCGTAGGTACTATAATAGTCGAACTCTGCGATCCGCCGCTCCAAAATGGCGGTTTTGAAGCCGCTGAATTTATCGCCGTCCTTATAGTCCCAACCCGTGAAATCGACCTCCAGCCAGTTCGCCGCGCTCTTGTTGAAAACGGCGGACAGCTTTTTTAATACGCTTTCCGCATCAGCGCTTTTTACGACGGAAAGCCCCTGCAGGGCGGATAAAATTTCGTTTTGCTCCCGCTCGCTCAAAAGGGATTTGCTCAGCACGAATTGAGGGAGCAGGCTGATGCCGCCGCCCCTGCCCTTTTCGGTGTACACGGGGATGCCCGCAAGGCCGAGCGTATCCACGTCGCGGTAGATCGTACGCTTCGAAACGCCGAAGCGCTCCGCCAGCTCCCCCGCGGTCGCGCTCTTTTTTTGCAGCAGCAGGTAGATAATCTCAAACAGGCGGTTCATTTGCATGGTGGCTCCCCTTTTACAAAGCAACTATACCACAGAAATATGACGCCGTAACGTCATATTTTGCCGAATCAAATTTGTTTGCTTGACAAACCGTAAATCCGTGCGTATATTTAGTTAGTCAATCTAACTATTATGTTATGAGGTGAGCGCGATGGATGAATTTTCCGCCCGGCTCAACAATCTACTGGTCGATACCTTCCGCTCCATTTTGAAGGTGGAGGAGCAGATGCTCCAAAAGCACCTCACGCTCAATCTCTCCATCAGCGAAATGCACCTGATCGAATCGGTCGGCAAGGGGGGCGACGAGGGGCTTACCATCAGCAGCATCGCCGACGACCTTTCCATTTCCCTCCCCTCCGTCACGGTGGCGATCAACAAGCTGCAGGCGAAGGGCTACGTGGAAAAAGCGCGCGGGGCTACAGACAGCCGCATGGTGTATGTGAAGCTTACCCGCAACGGCAGGCGGGTGGACGAGGTGCACCGCCGCTTCCACGAAACGATGGTGGAAAGCATTGCGGATTACCTGAGCGACGAGGAACGGCAAACGCTTACGGCGGGCATCGTCAAGCTGAACGCCTTCTTCAAGGATAAACTGAAAGCGGAGGAACGTTAAATGAGCTTTTCTATAGCCGGCACGGGCAGCGCGTACCCCGCGCGCCGCGTAACCAACGATGAACTTGCAACAATTGTAGATACCTCCGACGAGTGGATCCGCACGCGCACGGGCGTAAAAGAAAGGCGCGTGCTCACCACGGAGACCCTCGAGGATATCGCCTTTGAGGCCGCGCGGCGGGCGCTTGAGGACGCGAAAGTCGCGCCCGAGGAGCTCGACCTTATCGTATGCGCCACGATACGCAACGACTACATCACCCCCTCCCTGTCGTGCATGCTCCAGAAGAGACTTGGCGCGACGTGCATCGCTTTCGATATCAACGCCGCCTGCTCCGGCTTTTTGTACGCGCTCGACGTGGCGGACGGCTATTTCGCCCGCAAGCGCGTAAAGAAGATGCTGATCGTGGCCGCCGAGGCGATGTCCAAAATGCTCGATTGGACGGAGCGCGCCACCTGCGTGCTCTTCGGCGACGGCGCAGGCGCGGCGGTGCTTTGTGAGGGCGACGATTTGCTTTCGCTTCGTTTGAGCGCGAGCGGCAACGCCGAATCGCTCCGCATCCCCAACCTCGAGGGGAAAAGCCCCTTTTCAAAGCTTCCCGCGCGGGAGCCGTTCGTGTATATGAACGGGCAGGACGTTTACAAGTTCGCCGTCAACGCGCTTTGCCGCGACCTTGAGGCGGTGATCGCCGACGCGGGCGTAAGGCAGGAGGACATCGCTTACGTGCTTCCCCATCAGGCGAACATCCGCATCATCGAGGCGGCGATCAACAAGCTTAAGATAAGCGCCGGCAAATATCTTATCAACATCGAGCGCTTCGGCAACATCTCCGCGGCGAGCATACCGATTTTGCTCGACGAATGCCGCAGGAAAAACCTATTCCATAAGGGCGATCTGCTCGCGCTCAGCGCGTTCGGGGGCGGCTTTACGACCGGCGCCTGCGTGCTGCGCTGGAGCAAGGAATCATAATTACATTTTTAAGGAGGACACGACCATGGTATTCCAGAAAACAGCCGAAATCCTAGCTTCCTACAAGGGCATCGACGCCGCGGGCATCACGCCGGAGACCGGTTTTACCGAGCTCGAGCTCGACTCGCTCGACAGGGTGGAACTCATCATGAGCATGGAAGAAGCCTTCAATGTACAGATCGACGCGGCGACCCCCATCGAAAGCGTCGGGGAGCTTGTGGCGCTCATCGAGGCGCAGCTTAACGGAGGGGACGCGCTATGAAAACCGCGCTCTGCGACCTGATCGGGATAGAATACCCGGTTTTGCAGGGCGGCATGGCGTGGGTGGCTGACGCCGAACTCGCCTCCGCCGTCAGCAACGGAGGCGGCTTGGGCATCATCGCGGCGATGAACGCGAACGCGGACTGGCTGCGCGGTGAAATTAAAAAGCTGCGCACGTTCACCGAAAAGCCCTTCGGCGTAAACATCATGCTGATGAGTCCCTTTGCCGATTCGGTCGCGCAGGCCGTGATCGACGAGCGCGTGCCCGTCGTGACCACGGGCGCGGGGCTTCCCACCAAGTACATGCGCGCGTGGATCGAGGCGGGTATCAAGGTAATCCCCGTGGTGCCGTCGGTCGCCATCGCAAAGCTCGTGGCGCGAAGCGGCGCGTGCGCGGTGATCGCCGAGGGCGGCGAATCCGGCGGGCATGTGGGGGAGCTTACCACCATGGCGCTCGTGCCGCAGGTGTGCGACGCGGTAGATATACCCGTGATCGCGGCGGGCGGCATTGCGGACGGGCGCGGCGTGGCGGCGGCCTTTATGCTGGGCGCGTGTGGCGTGCAGGCGGGTACCCGCTTCCTTGTCGCCACCGAGTGTACAATCCACCAGAACTATAAAAATGCCATCCTCGAGGCCAAGGATATCGACACCGCTACGGCGGGCAAGCGCCTCGGCCACCCCGTAAGGGCGCTCCGCAACGCTTTTATGCGCGAATTTATACGCAAGGAGTACGACAGCGGCGTAACAAACGAGGAGCTGGAAGCCTACGGCGCGGGCGCGCTGCGGCTTGCCGCGCGCGAGGGCGACGTGAAAAACGGCAGCGTCATGGCGGGCCAAATCTGCGCCCTCGTAAAAAAGGAGCAGCCCGCGGCGGAGATCATCCACGAGATGATGTCGGAAGCGGAAGCGCTCTTAAAGGGAGGTGCGTCCCTCTGCGGATAGCGTTTCTTTTCGCGGGCCAGGGCGCGCAGTACACGGGGATGGGCCTTTCGCTTTACGAAACGTCCCCCGCTGCGCGCGCGGTGTTTGCGCTTGCCGACGAAGCGCGCGCCGGAACGAGCGCGCAATGCTTTTACGGCTCCAAGGAGGAGCTTTCGCAAACCGTAAACACACAGCCCTGCGTGTTCGCGGTCGATCTTGCGGCGGCGCGCGCCATGCAAGAAAACGGCGTGGAGCCGTACGCGGCGGCGGGCTTTTCCCTAGGCGAGGTCGCCGCGCTCACCTTCGCGGGGGCATTTAGCGACATCGACGGGTTCCGCCTCGTAAATAAGCGCGCGGCGCTGATGCAGGCAGAAGCCGAGCGCGTTCCCTCCGGCATGGCGGCTATACTAAAGCTCGACACCGAGCGCGTTGAAGCGCTGTGCGGGGAATTTGCGGGCGTTTACCCCGTCAACTACAACTGCCCCGGGCAGGTGGTCGTCTCGGGGGAAAAGGCGGCGCTCGAAGCGTTTATGAAAAAGGTTACGGAACAGGGCGGAAAGGCGCTGCCCCTCCCCGTAAACGGAGGGTTCCATTCCCCGTTTATGGAAGGCGCGGCAAAGGCGTTTTTTACGGAATTATCCTCTTATACTTTTCAGCCGCCCGTATGCCGTATTTTTTCAAACCTCACGGCGGAGCCTTACGCCCCGCCCTACGCGCAAACGCTCTCGCGCCAGATCGAGTCGCCCGTGCTGTGGCAAAAAACCATAGAGGCGCTTTTAAAACAGGGCGTGGATACCTTTATCGAAGCGGGGCCGGGCAAAACGCTTGCGGGCTTCGTAAAAAAGATCGCGCCGGAAGCGGCGGCGTACAGCGTGCAGGATGCTCAAAGCCTTATGGAAACGCTCGATGCGCTGAAGGCGGGAGGTACGGATGCTTAAAGGGAAAACCGCGATCGTAACGGGGGCCTCGCGCGGCATCGGCAAGGCCATCGCCCTCGCATTGGCCGCGCAAGGCGCGAACATCGCGCTCATCTACGCGGGCAACGAGGCGGCGGCGCTGCAAACGCTTGAGGAGCTTCGCGCCCATTCCGTAAAGGCGGAGGCGTTTTGCTGCGACGTTTCGGACTTCCGCGCGGCGAAGGAAGCGGTGGAAAACACCATAACCGCCTTCGGCGGCGTGGACATCCTCGTCAACAACGCCGGGATCACGCGCGACGCGCTTCTTTTAACCATGAAGGAATCGGATTTCGACGCGGTCGTGGACATAAGCCTCAAGGGCGCGTACAACATGCTCAAGCACGCAGCGCCGCACTTCATCAAAAAGCGCTTTGGCCGCGTCGTGAACATCTCGTCGGTGGCGGGGCTTATGGGCAACGCCGGTCAGATCAACTACTCCGCGGCGAAGGCGGGCCTTATCGGCCTCACGAAGGCCACGGCGAAGGAGCTCGCGCCGCGCGGCATCACCTGCAACGCAATAGCGCCCGGGCTTATCCGCACCGATATGACCGAGGCGATGAATACCGAGGCGCGCGCCGCGCTCATAAACGCCGTGCCCCTGAAACGCGCCGGTACGGCGGACGAGGTGGCGGCGCTCGCGGCGTTTTTATGCGGCCCGCACGCGGGCTACATCACCGGCGAGGTTATCCGCGTGGACGGCGGCCTCGCCATGTAACGGGCAAAAAGAGAGGTAGCTTTATATGAAACGAGTCGTTATCACAGGCATGGGCGTCGTTTCGCCCTTAGGCAACACGCTCGACGCGTTTTGGCAGGGGCTTGTAAACGGCCGGTGCGGCATAGATTTTATTTCAAAGTTCGACGCTTCGGAAAGCAAGGTGAAAATCGCGGCCGAGGTGAAGGATTTCGACCCTTTGCTTTACATGGAACGTAACGAAATCAGGAAGCAGGATCTTTTTTCGCAGTATGCGCTTGCCGCGGCAAAGCAGGCCATGGAGGACAGCGCGCTCGAAATGGAGGACCCAAAAAGGCTCGGCGTGTACATGAGCTCCGGCATAGGCGGCATGTCCACCTTTATGGCCGAGCACCAAAAGCTTACGGAAAAGGGGATGCGCGGCGTATCGCCCTTTTTCATCCCCATGATGATAGGGAACATTGCGGCGGGCAACATCGCCATCCGCTTCGGGGCCATGGGCCCAAGCTTAGACTTGGTGACCGCCTGCGCTTCCTCCTCCCACGCGGTCGGCGAGGCGTTTCGCGCCATCAAGCACGGCTATGCGGACGCCATCATCGCGGGCGGCGCGGAGGCCGTGATCAACCCGCTCGCGGTGGCGGGCTTTGCCAACTGTATGGCCCTTTCCACGAAAAACGATCCCGCGCAAAGCTCCATCCCCTTCGATAAACGGCGCGACGGGTTTGTGATGGGCGAGGGAGCGGGAGCGCTCGTGCTCGAGGAGTACGAGCACGCAAAAAAGAGAAACGCGCATATCTACGCTGAGATCACGGGCTACGGCAACACCTGCGACGCCTACCACCTCACCGCGCCGCACCCGGAATCCTTGGGCGCGGCGGAGGCGATACGGCTCGCCATGGGGGAAGCCGGGCTTACGGCGGCCTCGGCGCAAAGCCTTTACATCAACGCGCACGGCACGAGCACGCCCCTCAACGACAAGGCGGAGACCCTCGCTATAAAGGCCGCGCTCGAAAACGACGCCTATAAGGCGCTCATAAGCTCCACAAAGTCCATGACCGGCCACATGCTCGGCGCTGCGGGCGCGGTGGAGGCCATCGCGGCCGCGAAGGCGCTCGAGGAGGGTATTGTGCCGCCGACCATCGGCTACGCGGAGCCCGACCCGGACTGCGATTTGAACTACGTCCCCAACCTTGCTAAAAAAGCGGAGCTTAAAGCGGCGCTTTCGCTTTCGCTGGGCTTTGGCGGCCACAACGCCTGCCTCGCTTTCGCGAAGGCCGGGGAGGAGCGCTAAATGGATATCAAGGAAATACGCGCCCTCGCGCAGCTTATGGAACGCGCCAACCTGAGCGTGCTCGAGCTAAACGAGGCCGATAAGAAAATCCGCATGGAACGGGCGGTATCCGCCCCTGTTCCGCCCCTTGCCGCGCAGGAAATATCCGCGCCCGCGCCGCGCGACGACCGGGCGCAGCCCGAGGGCGCGGTGGATTTTAACAGAATCACCGAGGTAATTTCCCCCATGGTGGGCGTGTTTTACGCGGCCCCCTCGCCCGACGCGAGCCCCTATGTGCAAATAGGCTCCAAGGTGAAAAAAGGCGATGTGCTCTGCATCATCGAGGCGATGAAGCTCATGAACGAGATCGTCGCCGAAACGGACGGCGAGATCGTGGACGTTTGCGCCGCAAACGGGCAGATCGTGGAATACGCGCAGATTTTATTTAAGGTTTTTTAGCATGAACAGAGAGGATTTTAAAAAAATTCTTCCCCACAGGGAGCCGATGCTCCTCGTGGACGAAGCGGAGCTAACATCGCCCTCTACGGCGCGCGGCTTTTATACGGTGCGCGGCGACGAGTGGTTTTTGCAGGGCCATTTCCCCGGCAACAAGGTGGTGCCGGGCGTGATCCTGTGCGAGATCATGGCGCAGACCTCCTGCGTGCTCGTAGCCGAGCGTCTCAGCGGCGCGACGCCGTATTTTACGGGCTTGGACCGCGTGCGCTTTCGCCAAAAGGTCATGCCCGGCGACACGCTCGAGGTGCAGAGCGCCCTTATCAAGGAAAAGCCGCCCTTTTATTTTGCCGAGGCCAAGGGACTTGTAAACGGCAAGGAGTGCGTGAGCGCGGCGTTTTCCTTCGCGATAAGCGCTTCTTAATATCAAAGGATGTGAAACGTTTTGTTTTCTAAGATATTGATCGCCAACCGCGGCGAGATCGCCGTGCGGATCATACGCGCGTGCAAGGAAATGGGCATTTCCACCGTGGCCGTGTTTTCCGAGGCCGATCGGGAGGCGCTGCACGTGAGCCTTGCCGATGAAAGCATCTGCATAGGCCCCGCCCCTGCCAAGGATAGCTACCTCAGCCTTTCGGCCGTTTTATCGGCGGCGGTCGTTTCGGGCGCGGGGGCCATCCACCCCGGGTACGGGCTTTTGAGCGAAAACGCGCGGTTTGCCGAGCTTTGCGCGTCGTGCGGCATAACCTTCATCGGCCCCTCGCCCGAGGTGCTCGCCCGCATGGGCGATAAGGACGAGGCGCGGCGCACGATGCAGATTGCGGGCGTTCCCGTGATACCCGGAAGCGGCGTGATTAACACCTTGGAGGAAGCGCTCGCGGAGGCGGGTAAAATCGGCTACCCGCTGCTCATCAAGGCGCGCGCGGGCGGCGGCGGGCGCGGCATTCGGCTCGTGGAGGCCCCCGAGGAGTTCGAGCGCGCGTTTTTAAACGCCTCCGCCGAGGCGAAAAGCGCGTTTGGCGACGGCAAAATGTACCTTGAAAAATACCTGACCCCCGTGAAGCACGTCGAGATGCAGCTGCTGTGCGATTCGCACGGCAACGCCGTGTGCCTCGGCGAAAGGGAATGCTCCATACAGCGCAAAAACCAAAAGCTCATCGAGGAGAGCCCTTCCCCGGCCGTGGACGGCACACTCCGCGCATCGCTCATGGAGGTGTGCCTCAAAGCCGTAAAGGCGGTCAACTACGTCAACGCGGGCACGATAGAGTTTTTGCTCGACCAAAGCGGCAATTTTTACTTTATGGAAATGAACACCCGCTTGCAGGTGGAGCACCCCGTTACCGAAATGGTGACGGGCATCGACCTCGTAAAATGGCAGATACGCGTGGCGGCGGGCCTCCCCTTGACCTTCACGCAATCGGATACCGCTCTCAGGGGCCACGCCATAGAATGCCGCATCAACGCCGAAAACCCCTCTTTGGGCTTTCGCCCGAGCTGCGGGCGCGTTACGCTTTTGCACGTGCCCGGCGGCCCGTGGGTGCGCCTCGACACGGCGCTTTATCAGGACTATTTCATACCGCCCTTTTACGATTCCATGATCGCCAAGCTCATCGTGCACGCGAAAACGCGCGAGGAGGCCCTGAGGAAGATGCAGGCAGCGCTCTGCGAGCTTGTGATAGAGGGCGTAGATCACAACGGCGAGCTGCAAATGGAGATATTGTCCGACGAAGCTTTCCTCTCCGGCGGCTACACGACCGATTTTTTGGCAAAGCGAGGCTAAGCTATGCTCGGAAAAGGCATTTTTAAAAAGCCCAAGCTCGCGCTGGAGGACGACCCGCTTCAAAGCGGCGCAAAAAGCCGCTCCGTCCCCAATGAGCTTTGTGTAAAATGCCCCGCCTGCAAGGCGGTGCTGTTCCTAAGCGACCTTAAGGCAAACGATAGCGTATGCCCGCGCTGCGGCGCCTACTTTCGCATGAGCGCGCGCGAGCGGCTTCACGCCGTTTGCGACGCGAACACCTTCGAGGAGCTTTTTTCCTTTGTCGCGCCCGGCGACCCGCTGCGCTTTCCCGACTACGCCGAGAAGCTCGCGCAGGCGCGCAAAAAGAGCGGCGAGGCCGAAGCCGTGCTGTGCGGCACGGCGCGCGTGGGCGGCGCTGCGGCGGCGGTGTTCGCCATGGAGCCGGGCTTTATGCTGGGCAGCATGGGCACGGCCGTGGGCGAAAAGGTAACGCTTCTTTTTGAGGAGGCGGCGCGCCTTAAGCTGCCGGTCATAGGTTTTACGGTGTCCGGCGGCGCGCGCATGCAGGAGGGGATATTGTCGCTCATGCAGATGGCGAAAACGAGCGGCGCGGTAAAGCGTCACAGCGACGCGGGCCTACTGTACATCTGCGTGCTCACCGACCCCACCACGGGCGGCGTAACGGCGAGCTTCGCCATGCAGGGCGATATTTTGCTCGCGGAGCCGCGCGCCCTCATCGGCTTCGCGGGGCCGCGCGTGATCGAGCAGACCCTTCGCCAAAAGCTGCCCGAACGCTTCCAAAGCGCGGAATTTTTGCTGGAAAAGGGTTTTTTGGACGCCATTGTGGAGCGCAAGGATATGAAGCGCACGCTTAAAGAGCTTTTGAAGCTCCACCAAAAGGAGGCGGCGGTATGAGCGCGATCGACAGGGTAAAAGCGGCGCGCGCCGCCGGGAGGCCGACGGGCTTGGATTTCATCCAAAACATTTTCGAGGGCTTCTTCGAGCTGCACGGCGACCGCCGTTTTTCAGACGATAAGGCGGTGGTTGCGGGCGTCGCGAGCCTTTGCGGCATGCCCGTCACCGTGATCGCGCTCGAAAAGGGGCATTCCACCAAGGAAAAGGTCAGCCGCAACTTCGGAAGCGCGCACCCCGAGGGCTACCGCAAGGCGCTTCGGCAGATGAAGCTTGCGGAAAAGTTTTCCCGCCCCGTAGTGTGCTTTGTGGATACCGCGGGCGCGTACTGCGGCATCGGCGCGGAGGAGCGCGGGCAGGGACAGGCCATCGCCGAAAACCTGACGGAGCTCATGGGGCTTAAAACGCCCGTCGTTTCCGTGCTGATCGGGGAGGGAGGCAGCGGCGGCGCGCTCGCGCTATCGGTCGCAAACGAGGTGTGGATGCTTAAAAACGCGGTATATTCGGTGATCTCGCCCGAGGGCTGCGCGAGCATCCTCTGGAAGGACGCCTCAAAAACCGACGCGGCGGCCGAAAGCCTGAAGCTTACCGCGGAGGACCTTTTCACACTCGGCGTGGTGGAAAAGGTTTTCGAAGAACCGGAGGGGGACTTTTCTCCCTTATATCAACAGCTCAAAAACGAACTCGCCGCCGCCCTCCGCGTCCTTGCGGGCATGGAGAAGCAAACGCTGGCGGAGCGACGCTATGAACGATTCAGAAAATTCGGGGTGGAAAAAGCATGATCGCCATTGTGACCGACAGCACCATTGGGATACCCAAAAGCGAGGCGCGCGCGCTTCCCATACGCATCGTGCCCAACAGCTACGGCGCGGGTACGGAGATTTCTTACGAAAGCTATCTGGACGATAACGGCGATTTTGAGCGGCGCATTTTTTCGGCGCACGAGGGGTTCAAAACCTCACAGGCCACCGTTTCGGCGTTCGCCTCCGCGTTTTCTGCGCTGATTAAGGGCGGCGCGGAGGTATTATGCCTCACGCTTTCCTCGCGGCTGAGCGGCGCGTACAGCAGCGCCTGTATCGCCGCGCGCGAGGTGGACGCGCGAAAAATCGCCGTGGTGGATTCCCTGACAACCGCCGGCGGCCTTTACCTTTTGGCCAAACGCGCGCGCGCGCTCATCGCGCAGGGCCTTTCGCTCGAGCAGGCGGCGCAGACCCTCAAAAAGCTTCGCGAAAGCGTAGGCCTTGTTTTTTCCGTGGACGATATGTCCGCCTTAAGGCGCGGCGGCAGGCTCGGGCTTGTGCCCCAATCCATAGGCACCGTGCTCAACATACGCCCCATCCTCGTTTGCAAGCACGGGGCGGTCGTATCCCACGGCTTCGCGCGCGGCAAGGCCGACCGCATCCGTAAGCTCGTCGCCCATGTGCCCGACGGCGCGAGCGAGGTGCTCGTGCACCATATGGGCGAGGCTTCCGAGGCGGAGCCTCTCGTAAAAAGCATAGGGCAGCGCTTCCCCGGCTTAAGGATAGCGCGCTACCGGATCGGCCCCGTGCTTGCCGTGCACCTCGGCGCGGGCGCGCTGGGCGTGGCGTGGATAAGCGATTGAGGAAAGCTTAAGCACCCTCCTATCCATAAGGTTATAAAGAAGCGGCCCCTAAAACCGAACGCCGGTTTTAGG
>JAJFTZ010000101.1 GCA_021372675.1 Eubacteriales bacterium | reverse complement strand
AATATCTATTTTGTCAATGGTAAACAAAAAAGCCGGTAAACATCAGTGCTTGCCGGCTTTTATCTTACCTGCCGCAAACGACGTAAATGCAAAATGGCGGGGAAACCGTGATGGAAATTTCACCGCAGAAATCTCCGGCGTAAAGAGCTTTTCGAGAGGGCCGGCGTATTGCCGGCCCTGCGGTTCCTTATCGATTTCGCGGGCATCGCGGTTCCGCCTTCCCCTTAACTCAATTGGAACTGGCTGATCAGTTTTTTGAGCAGCTCCGCCTGGCGGGACATCTCCTCCGCCGCGGCCGCCGCTTCCTCGGAGGTTGCCGAATTGGTATGCACCACCGCCGCGAGCTGTTCGATCCCATTGTTGACCTGCGTAATAGCGCCGGCCTGCTCATTCGACGCGTTCGTTATTTCGCCGACCAGATGCGCCGCGCTTCCCACGCTTTCCACAATAGAAGCCAGCACTGACGCCGTGTCGTGCGCGATTTTTGTGCCTGCTTCCGTTTTGACGATGGAGCTCTCGATCAGCTCCGCCGTCTCCTTGGCCGCGTCGGCGCTGTGCGCCGCAAGGCTGCGCACCTCCTCCGCCACCACCGCGAAGCCCCTGCCGTGCGCGCCCGCGCGGGCCGCCTCCACCGCGGCATTCAACGCGAGGATGTTGGTCTGGAACGCAATGTCGTCGATCACCTTGATGATCTTCGATATGCTGTGCGACGCCTCGCCGATCTCTTCCATTGCTCTCTGCATGGCCTCCATGCTTTCGTTTCCGCGCGACGCTTCGGTTGCCGCGCGCCCGGCCATCCCGTTGGCCTTTTCCGCGCTCAGCGCATTCTGCCGCGTCTGCGCCGCGATCTCCGTGATGGATGCCGTCAGTTCCTCGATGGCGCCGGCCTGCTCCGAGGCGCCCTGCGATATCCCCTGACTGCCGTCCGATACCTGTTTCGTGCCGGCCGCTACCTGATCCGCCGCTGTCCCGATCTCGAGGAGCACGGCGCTCATGTTGGAGATGATCCTATTGATAGAATCCTTGAGCGTCACAAAATCGCCGCGGTATTCGGAGGCAATCGTTTCCGTCATATCGCCCTCGGCTAAACGGCCCAGCACATGTCCCGTTTCGCTGATATATCCCTTCATCGCGTTGACGGCGCATGTCAGGCTTTCCGCAATTTGCGTGTAGATGTTATGGAGCTCCTGCGTATCCTGATCGGCAACGCCGACTTCGATATCGCAATTTAGCTCGCCGCGCGCCAGCCTGTCGATGTTGGCAAGCACCTTACGCGCTTCCTCGCGCTGATAACGCGCTTGCTTTTCGGACACGGCATGCGTCTGTTTAATCTTTCTGAACGCCCCGCGCACTTCGTTGTGCAGTATGCCCGCAAGCTGCCCGATCTCGTCGCGGGATCGGACGCGGATCGGCGTGTCCAGCTCGCCCGCTGCCAACGCGTTGGCACAGTGTGCGGCCTCCTTGATAGGCTTCGTGATATAGTTCGCCAGCAACAATCCGAGCGATACGCCCACCAGTATCCCCGCTATCGAAATGACGAGGGCTAAAACCTGAAAGGTCTGTAGCCCGGCGTATTCGCCGGATGCATCGTAATCGACGCCGACAAAGCCTATAACGCTGCCGCCGCTGTCCCATATCGGCGAATAGGCGCTGACGAGGGCTCCCCAGTCTTCCTGAAGCTCGATAACGTCGCCCTCGTAGGGCTGGCCCGCCCAGACCGTCTCGAAACCGGGAAACGTCTCCTCTATCTCCCCAACATGTGAAAAACCTTCTTCGGAAGAACCGTCAACCACATAAACGAAACGGCCGTCCTCAGCCTTCCTCATTGTGTAGACGTATTTGGATCCCGTCACTTCCCGCGCCCGGCTCAACTCATCGCGGATCACGGCATAAGCTTCCGTTTGTTCGTCTTCAACTGTGTCGATGCTTTTAAAAGCCTCGGTGTCAATGGTGCCGACCAGCGACAGCGCGATACTGTACGCGTTATCGGCCGTATTCTTAACAATGGTATTATAGCTGATCATATACAGTATCACGCCCATCGAACCGACAAGCAATATTAAAACAAAAATAATAGGAAGCAATATTTTCGTTTTCAGCCTCCTGAATAAAGGCATCTGCGCCGTCTGTGTGTTCACCATCTGTCTTTCCTTTCATGCTATCTGAAATCGCATCCCATATGGTTTGCAGCAGGCTGCGTTGCCGCGCGGCTTTTTGGCGCTACCAAAATTGCCGCCCGCCGAACCATACTCGGTGCGGCCGCGGCTTCTTTATGCAATGCATGCGCTTGTATGCCGGGAAAATATCCCTTACAATACATTTATCGGTAAAACCCCAATAATCTTTAGAAGAAATTTTTCAGCCGAAAACCGGCCGGCACAAGACGGCGGTCGAAACTGCCGCGATAGAATAACGGTCGCATTTCGAACTCTTTTGTCCGAATTGCGGCCGTTATTTTTGTTAATGGCTCGCAAGCAGGGCGTTTTTGTCAGCTGTTCCTGCCCGCCGATCAAACGCGCAAGCAACCGCCGCATGCGCGGGCCGGGGTTGCCGGGCTTCGGAAAAAACGGCAGGGGTCTGTCGGCCTTTTCCCGGAAAGGGGTCAACATAGATGTTCTTTGAGAAAGGCGATCATTTTGGGGTAGCAATCGAGCTTGTTTTTTTGCTTCGATATCCCGTGTCCCTCGTCCTCGTAGCAAAGGTATTCCACGCGCCTGCCGTTTTCGCGCAAAGCCTTTACGGCCTGTTCGGCCTCCGTATAAGGGACGCGCGGATCGTTTTTGCCCTGCACGATCATCATGGGGGCTACGATGTCGCCTATTTTTGCAACGGGCGAAACCCGCTCAAGAAGCTCCCTGTGTAGCTCGAGGGAGCCGTATTCGCTTTCTCTGTGGCGCCTGCGGTATTCCGCGGTGTTTTCGAGGAACGTGACGAGGTTGTACATGCCCACCGTGTCGATGGCGCAGGCCCAAAGCCCGGGGCAGCGCGCCGCGCACGAAAGCGTCATAAAGCCGCCGTAGCTCGTGCCGGTTACGGCGATCTTTTTTGGGTTTGCGATGCCCTGCTCCACGAGGTGCTTTACGAGGCATTCGATGTCACGCACGCTGTCGAGCCGCTTTTCCACATCGTCCAGATGCGTATACGCCTTGCCGTAACCCGTGCTTCCGCGCACGTTCGGCGCTGCGACCGCGATGCCTTCGCTCACAAGGTACTGGATGTACGCGCTGAAATCCGGCACCTCCTGGCCTTCTGGCCCGCCGTGTATTTCGATCACCACCGGCAGGTTTTCCGCTTTCCTTCCCGCGGGCACATAGAGCCAGTAGGGTACCGCCAGACCGTCAAAAGAGGCAAAGCCGCCGAGCGAGGGTTCCACGAGAAGCGCCTCGTCCTCGGGCGCCGCCGCGCGGTCGAAAAGCCGTTCCATACGCTCCGCGTCAAGATCGAGCAGCCAGATGCTTTCGGGCCGTTTGCCGCTGACGAGCGTAAACAGGAGCTTGTGGCCTTCGGGCGACCATGGGGCCGTCTGATAATTGCTCAGAACGCCTTTGGGCGGCTGCATGGCGTTGACGGGTGCGCCGCTCACAAGGTCGTAAATATGGAGGATCGTATATCCGTTTTCGTTGACGAACACGGCAAGATACCTGTCGTCGCCGGAAAGCGACAGCCCTTCCACATCCCATCCGTAGGAATGCACCCGCTCCATGTTTGCCGTCTCGATATCGTAGTACCAAACATTCAAAAAATCGCTTCCGCGGTCGCTCAAAAGGTAAAAACCCTTGCTGTCGTGCCGCCACGCGGGCTTGGTTTCCGCCGAAATAAGGCTGTCGCCGGGAACGCGCACGGACATGCCGCCGCTTAGATCGGCCATCCAAAGCGCGTTGTCCGATTCCCCTTGCAGCTTGTTGTAGAGGAGGTAGCGCCCGTCCGGCGAAAGCGCGTCGCCGGCGGGCCAGTTGTAATGGTCGTCATTTTGCAGAACAAGGGTTTTTTCCCCTGTTTCAAGATCGCTTTTCCAGATGTCAAAGGTTTGCTTTTCCCGCGTGTTGCACGCATAGGAAAGCGTTTTTCCGTCGGGCGAGAGCCCGCCGGGGAAATGCCGCGCCTTCGGGTCGTCCGTGAGCCGCCGCGGTTCCGTCTCGCCCTTTTTCAGCAGGTAAAGCTGTTCGCATTCGTTGCCGCCCGCATCCATGGCAAACAGAATGCCGCCCGTGGACGGCTGGCCTTTTATGCTCCATATCCGCTCGTCGCCGCTAAGGCGGCTCACGCAGCGCCGGCTCTTTAAATCCATTTCGCACACGCGGCACCCCGCGCCGTCATGCCGGAGAAACGCGATGGTCTCTCCTCCGTCCAGCCATACGGGGCTTCGCTCCGTGCGCATTTCAAGAAACCGTTTGAGCTTGTCGGACATGCTTCCCCCTCTTCCCGCTATTTCAGCGGTTGTTTTCCCTTCAAATAATCGCACACCAGAAGACCGCTTTCAAGCTGTATGGAAACAAGCTTGCGGATGGGAACGACCTCGTAGTTCAACTCCCGCTCCAGCGCCTCGGCATACGCGCGGTGAACAGCCTCAGCTTCTTTGGCAGCCGCCGCCAGCGCCGCCTTTCTTTCCGGGTTCCGCTCCCCGGTCCTGCGCATCCGTGCAAGCTCGTATTCGCTCATGCGGATCAACATGCCGTAGGAAAGGCTTTTGTAAAATTTGGATATCTGTAAATTGTCGAATTCCTCCGCTACGGTTGCGGTTTTCGCGAAGATCGGATCGGTTTCGATCATTTTGCGCTTGCTTTCGTAACCGGTGTCCTCCGAAAACGCCTCCAGCGCCAGGAGGAACGGATTTTCCGCATCGACGAACGGGCGTGCCTTTTCCACAGCGGTGCGGATGTACGCATTGCTCTCCCGATCCGCCTCAAGGCCCGCGAGCGCGGCCTCGCGTCTTGTAACGCCGCCCTCGCTCAAGTCCATGATGCGCTTATCATAAAAGTAGGGAAGCTCGGTAAGAAGCGTAAAGCTCCCGTATCTTTCACGGGCGTAGCTTTCGCTGCAGGTGCCTACCTTGATCTTTTTTTCGATATCGGTTTCGCCGTATCTTTCAAGGTAATCATACTCCTGCTCAATGCCGAGGCTTTTGTAGACCGCCGGGGAGAGCGCGATGCAGTAGGGCGCCTCGGGCTCCCCGAGGTTAAGCGGGACCGCTGCCCGGTCGGCCGCGGCGCGCATATCGTCATAAAGCTCGTCGAGCGGCGCGGAAATATACCAGTAAACGCCGCCGAAGCCCGCGTTGTGCAGCGAGTAGATGAAGCTTGGCCTGATGCGATCGATCAGCTCCATCATTGCCGCTGTTTCGGGGATCGGCGCGTGAAAATGCAGTTTCTTGTAATCGATTGGGAAAGTCCAATCCACCTGTTTGTGCCCCGCGGGGCGGAAGAAGTGGCGCGAGTAATGATAAATCGAATAAGGCCCTTTGAGCCAGCCTTCGTTGAGTTTAAGGCCGTCGGCATCCCATGCCTTCACCACATACCATGTGTAGTCGAGTTCGTCGCGAAACGCCTTGTTCGAGGCGAGCTGCTCCGTGAAATACTCGAGCATCATCGTGCCGATCGGTTCATTGGGGTGCGGGCAGCCGAACATGAGCGCGTTATGGGAGCCGCTGCCGATCTTTAGACACGAGAGCGGCAGGCCCTCCTTCGTTTTGCCGAATTCAAACAGGGACACCGTTTCCGGATAGTTTTCCGCAAGCGCTCTCGAGCTTGCCTCGAGCTCCTCGAGGGTGAGAAATTCCTTATAATCGGGGATGTTGTCCAGAACCTGTCGATAGATTTCTCTCATGAAAGCCCTCCTTAGGGGCGGGAGATCGCGGAGTAGTCCTCCACGATCTCCCTTGCCTGCCAAACGGCGGTTTAACGTTTATTTGTTGTAATAAGTGAAGGTGTACTCCTGCCAGCCCCATTTGCCCGCTCCGTCGATGGGCAAATTGACGAGATCGGCGCGGGACGCCTCGTAGTTGGCCCAGCCCAGTACGTTGAGCGCGGGCAGGTCGCGGATCAGAAGAGCCTGCGCCTGCCTGTAAAGCTCGGCGCGCGCGGCCTGATCGCTCTCGGCGGCGCCCTGTATGCACAGCGCGTCAAACTCGGGGTTTTCATAGCCGGCGTAGTTGGAGTTCTGACCGCTGCCGTAACGGCTGTAGAGCGCGGCGGGGTCGGGGCCCATGAAGCCGCCCTGCGCCTCGATCATCCAGTCCCCGCCCGGCTTTACCTTTTCCGACCATGCGTTGAACTCGGAAACGATTAGTTCGATCTCGATGCCGGCCTTGGCGCAATTGGCGATCAGAAGCTTCGACATATCGACAAGCTGGCCCTCAAAAGCGTCGAGGGTGAGCCCGCGGATGTAGTAGCCTTCCGCGTCCGCCTTGTAGCCGGCCGCCTCAAGCGTGGCCCTGGCCTCGTCAATGTTGCACTTGGGATAAACGTCGGTGGTGTTGGAGCACCAGGCGACAACGGACGGATACGCGCTGTACTCGGGAGGCATGATGCCCCCGGTGACCTTCTGGGAGATATCCTCGCGATCGAGGCAGAGCGCGATGGCCTTACGCACGGCTAAATCCTTCACGGTGTCGGCCTTCGTGTTGAAGATGAACCTCCAGGGGGAGGGGTAAATGTTCAGGTCGCAGCGGAAGTTCGGGTCCGCCTGTAGCTGCGCGAGGAAGGCGTCGGGAACCATGGAAATCGAGTCAACCTCGCCGTTGAGGAGCGCCTGAATGGCGGTCGTGTCGTCGGGGATGATGGCGAACACCAGCTTTTCAAGCTTCGGGGCGCCGTCGTGGTAGTTGGGGTTCCGCACGAGGGTCGTGCTTTCCCCCTGCTTGTACGACTCGAACATAAACGGGCCGGAGCCTACCGGCTTCGTTTTGGAGGCTTCATTGTCTTCCCAGAGCTGGCCGTTGTTGAAGATATGCTCCGGAACGATGAAGGTGCCGTACCAGCCGATCCTTGCGACAAAGCTCATGTCGGCGGTGTTCATGTGGAAAACGACCGTAAGGGGATCGACGACCTCGATGGAATCCACGATGCCCATTGCGGAGCTGAAGTAGCAGGTGCTGTGTTCCTTGATGTAATCGAAGGTGTACTTCACGTCGGTAGCGTCGAGCTGTTCGCCGTCCCACCAATGCATGTTGTCCTTGAGGTGGAAGGTGATGGTGAGCGCGTCGTCGGAAACATCCCAAGAGGACGCGGCATCGGGGATGGGGCTCTTGGTGCTGTCGAGCTTCGTGAGGCGGTTAAACATGTTCTGCATCATCGCATAAGCGTTGTCGTCCGCAGCCAGACTCGGGCAGAAGCTCTTCGGGTCGCCGGTCTCACGGAGGATCACCGTGCCGCCCTCTTTTTCTCCTTCTGCGGGAGCGGCGGGCTGCGCGGTCTCCACGGGCGCGGCCGATTCGGGCGGGGTCGTCCCCTCCGGCTTGTTCGCGGATGGCTGACATGCGGTCAGCACCGCCATGGCCATCAGCATGGCGAGCAACAGGGATACCGTTTTTTTCATTGTTCTCTCCTCCTTATTTTGTTTGGGATCATTGCTATCTACGTCTAAATAACAATCTGTTCATTGGCCGAGCCGGCAGCAATCGGCATAGTGGCCGCGCGATACCTCGACGCGCTCCGGGTATAATTGCAGGCACGCTTGCGACGCGCGCGGGCAACGCGGGGCAAAGTAACAGCCCGGGCCGGGATTGATGGGGGTCGGCGGCTCCCCCCCGATGGGGATGCTGAAGCGTTCCTCAAGGGGGTCGATGGAGGCGCAGTTGGAGATGAGCGCTTGCGTATAGGGATGCTGCGGGTTTTGTATGACCTCGTCCGCCGCGCCGTATTCCACCACGCGCCCAAGGTACATCACGGCGATATGGTCGGAAATGTAGCGGGTGAGCGCGATGTCGTGGCTGATGAACACCACGGCCGCGTCTTTGCCCTTGGCAAGCTCCACGAGCATGTTGATGATATCCGCCCGCACGGATACGTCGAGCATGGAAACCGGCTCGTCGGCAATAATGAAGCTCGGCTTCAGAAACATCGCGCGGATGATGGAGATTCGCTGGAGCTGGCCGCCGGAAAGCTCGTGCGGGTAGCGCTTCACGATATCCTCGGCCGGCACGAGCCCGCCCGCCTCGAGCGCTTCCAGCACGATCCTTTGGCGCTCCTCGTCGTCGGCCCCTATTTTATGATGCTTGAGCGGCCTAAGGAGTATTTTCTGTATGGTATCGCGCGGGGTAAAGGTATCGAACGGGTTTTGGAATACGATCTGCACCGTGCGCCTGAACTTCTTCGGGTCCTCCTTTACCAGCTTGCCCGTGGACACGCCGTCGATCAGCACATCGCCGCGCGTAGGCTCCTCGAGGCGTGTGAGCATGCGGCCAAGCGTGCTTTTTCCGCAGCCGGACTCACCTATCACGCCTAAAATTTCCCCTCGCTTCATCGAAAGGTTGACGCCGTCCACCGCCTTAATGAATTTCCTTTCGCCGCCGCTCCTTGAAAACAGCTTGCCGCCCTTATACGGATACCATTTGGTGATGCCGTCGATCTCGATGTAGCCCTTCTTTTCTTCCATTACGCAACACCTCCGTCGTACAGGAAGCACGCGACCTGCCCGCCGTCGCCGTTTTCCTTGAGTAGCGGCTTTTCCCTGCGGCACCTTTCGCCCGCACAGCCGCAGCGCGGCGCAAACACGCAGGCGGGGTGCTCCTTGGAAAGATCGGGAAGAAAGCCCGGGATGGATATCATTTTCCTGGTTTCGCCTTTGAGCGACGGAAACGATGTCAGGAGCGCCTGCGTATAAGGGTGCTGCGGATGGCGCATCACATTTACGACAAGCCCCGTTTCCATGATTTCCCCGGCGTACATCACGGCGATTTTGTTGCAGCTTGTGGCTACGACGCTCATATCGTGGGTGATCATAACGCGCGTGGTCTCGAGGGTCTTTTCCATCTGTACGATTTCCTCGAGGATTTGACCCTGCGTCACCACGTCGAGCGCGGTGGTCGCCTCGTCGAAAATGAGAAGCTGCGGAGCGTGCAGGAGGCTTATCACGATGGCCACGCGCTGCAGCATGCCGCCGCTCATCTCGTGCGGATAGAGGCGGTAAACGCGCTCCGGCAGGTTCACGAGCTTTAAAAGCCGCACCGTGACCTCGCGGATTTTCTCCTTGGAGGCGGAGGGGAAGTGCACCCTGTAAATGTCTTCGATCTGCTTGCTGATGCGGTGCACGGGGCTTAAAGAGTTCATGGCCTTCTGAAACACCACCGCGAGCTTCGTCCAGCGCAGCTCGTTGAACTCGGACTCATTGAGCTTAAAAAGGTCCTTGTCGCCAAGAAAAATGGCTTCGCCCGTGATTTGGGTCGTTTCCTGCGGCAAAAGCCCGAGCACGGCCATAGCAAGCGTGCTCTTCCCGCTGCCGGATTCGCCGACAAGGCCGAGTGAGTCCCCCTTGTTGACGGAGAGGCTGGCATTGCGCACCGCCATCACGCGCTTTTCCTTGTTGACGTAGGTGACGTTTACGTTTTTGAGCGTTAGCACGCAATCCATCATTTGCTCCTCCCATAGCTGTATTTGGGGTTCAATACATGGTTCAAGCCATCGCCCAGCATATAGAAGAAAATGACCGTGATGATAACCGCAACGCCGGGGAAGAGCGATATCCACCATGCCGAGGTGATATACGATTTCCCCTGATAGATCATCTGTCCCCAGGAAATGATGTTCGGGTCGCCGAGCCCAAGAAAGGAAAGCGACGCTTCGGTGAGGATGGCGCCCGCCATGCCTCGCGTGGTGTTTGCCACCACGGGAAAAATGCCGTTTGGCAGAATGTACTTGAACAGGATCTGCGTTTTCGTTTCGCCCATGGCGATTGCGCTTTTCACGAACGTCCGTTCGCGCAGTGAAAGCGCCTGTGCGCGCATGAGCTTGGCATTGCCCGGCCACGAGGTAAGGCCGATGACCACCATCACGTTCACAATGCTGTTGCCAAACAGTGAAATGATGAGCAAAATCAGGAAGAACGTGGGGATCATGAGGAAGATGTTGATGATCTCGGAAATCACAAGATCCGCCTTGCCGCCCAGATACCCGCCGATGCCGCCGATCAGCACGCCCAGCGCGCCCGAGATGAACGCGGAAATGACCGCGACCTTCAGCGAGGTACCCACGCCGTACACCAGCATGGAATAGACGTCCTGCCCCATGTGGTTGGTGCCGAGAAAAAAGCCCTCCTCGCCCGGCGCGATGAGGCGCGGGAACTCATAGGAATGCGGGTCGTGCGCGGCGAGCACGGGGGCGAGCACGATGATGGCAAGCAGCGCGGCAATGCCCAAAATGCCCGTGCGGAGCTGACGATCCGCCCTGAAAGCACGCAGGAACTTTTTTACGATCTTTTTCAGCATGGCAGGTCCCCCCCTATTTGTCGTAGCGGATACGCGGATCGAGAAAAGCGTAGGCGACATCAACGAGCACCATCACAACCGCGACGGAAACGCTCATCACAAGATAAACGCCCATCAGCGTGGGGTAATCCCTCTGGTTGATCGCCGTCATGGTCAAGCGGCCGGTGCCGGGCCACGAAAATACAATTTCGATGAGCGTGACGCCCGTTACAAGGAAGGCGAGCGTGATGCCGAACATCGTGACCGTGGGCAAAATCGCGTTTCGAAAGATATAACGGTTAAAGATGGCCTTCTTTTTCATGCCGGTGGCACGCAGCATCGTGATAAAATCCTCGCTGGTGACCTGCTGGATTGAGCTTTTCGCAATGCGGAAATAGCCCGGCATGGTGATGAGCACCAGCGTAAGGCAGGGCAGCACAAGATGGCACGCCACATCGAGAATGTGCCGGATACCCGTGTAGCTCTCGCGCGCGTCCTCCATGCCCTGCGAAGGAAGCAGGCCCAGCTTGGACGAGAGCACGATGATGAGCATAAGCCCGAGCCAGAAGGAAGGCATCGCGTCCAGCGCGTAGGAAACCGAGGAAACAAGCCGGTCAAGAAAGGTTCCTTCGTGCCGCGCGCAAAAAATGCCCAAGAGCGTTCCGAGGAAAAGCGCGAGTATGGCGGAAAGAAGGCCCAGAAGCACGGTGGAGCTCATACGCTCGCCGATCATCTCGTTTACGGAACGATTATATATAATGGAAGTGCCGAGGTCGCCCTTGAGGGCGTTGGAAAGCTGGCTCCAAAACTGCTCGGGCAGCGACCTGTTCAGACCCCATTTTTCTATGAGCGCCTCGCGCAGGGCAGGGTCGTCCGTCTCCTTGCCCATGATCGTTTTGATTGGATCGCCCGGGGCGGCTTTAATAATGATGAAGTTGATCGCAAACACCATCATTACGGTGAGCAGCCCGCTCAGGAATCTTTTGAAAATAAAACGGGTCATGCGGGGCGTCCCTCCTCTTTCGCTGCCTGAAGGCTTCTGCTCTGAGGCAGCTATAGGATTACGAGATGAAATGTCTCGTCTTCCGAATCAGCCGCGGCATTTTGGGGCACTATCTATTTTTTCGGATTTATGGTATATTTATTTGCAGCGATGTTTTTATTATACATGTACTGTACTAAGGCATGGAAGCCTTTCGGGCTATGACTGTGTTTGAAACGGATATCGCCGTTGTTTAGCCTTGTCAACCTATGGTTGTTATACGTAATTTTTTCGCCTATTGTTTTAAATTTGTCAAGAAAGGATTATCACACTATGGGTGGAATTTTGGGCGACCGGATTAAGCAGTTACGGTTCGATAAGGGGGTCACCCAGGCCGAACTTGCCAAAGCCGCGGGCGTATCCGTTCAGGCGGTATCCAAGTGGGAGTGCGGCGGAACGCCGGACGTGGGGCTTTTGCCCGCAATTGCAAGCTTTTTCAACGTTACCATCGACGAGCTCTTCGGGCGCAGCATAACCGACGGTATACCGCTCGAGGACCTTGTGTTTCGCGAAATACGCAACGCGCCCGAGGACGTGCGGCTTAAACGCACCGGCGATATCTGCTGGGTTCTGTTTAAGGCGATTTCGAAGATACCCAACACGCGGGATACCGACTTCGCCAGCGGCGCCGAAGACCAGACCTCGTGTACGCGCGGCTACGCGAATTTCGATACGGGCTTTGCCTATGTGTGCGCTCTGGGCGGGGCGCAGAGCTACTTCTTTTTCCCCGAGCCCGAAAACGGCTTTTCTTCCGTCCTCTCCTCCCGGGACGACTATTTGCGGCTTTTTTCGCTTCTTTGCGAGCCCGAAGCGATGGATGCCCTTCTCTTTTTGTACCGCCGCAGGGCGGTGCCCTTCTCTATCGAGCATATCTGCAAGGAGCTTCACGCAAGCGCCGAAAGGATGACGGAGTGCCTGAACAGATTCAAGGAGTTCGGCTGGATCGAGGAGGAGCTTGTGGAGCTCGATTCCGGCGCGAAAGCGCTTTACCGCCCCAAGCTGACGGAAGCCGTTATCGGTTTTTTGTACTTTGCGTCGGAGATCATATATAAGATAAAGCTGTGGTATATGAGCAACGACACTCGCACGAAGCCGTTGCTATAAAAGCGCATTCGTTTGATAAGCGAAGGCGGCTTAAAAGAGCCGCCTTCGTTTTGCTTTCAAACGAGCGTTGCATGGCGTAAAAAACACGTCTACACGCCTCAACCCCTGTCTTATGGTTTTTTATAAGAATGATTATATATAATGACTATAATATCCATTTACAATGCTACAACGAACGGAGGGAGGGGACGCGGTGATCCTGATCAAAAATGGCTGCGTTCACAACGGATGCGGCGGTGTTGCGCAAAGCGACATCCTTATCGACGGCGGTTCCATCGCGCAGGTCGGCCCCGGGCTTTCCTGCCCGGGCGCGCAGGTGATCGACGCCGAGGGCTGCGAGGTGCTGCCGGGGTTTCTCAACGCCTTGAGCACCTGGGGCATTTTAGGACCCGGCTGGAGCGGCGACGACAAGAGCGAGGAATCCAATCCCGTTACGCCGCAAATGAACGTGGCTTATGCCTTCGACCACGACGGGATGAATTTCCAGCGCGCGTATACCTACGGCGTGACCGCGGCGGGCGTCGCGCCCGAGCCGAAAAACGTGCTTGCGGGGCAGGCGGGCGTTTACAAAACCTACGGGCGTTCCCCCTATAAAATGCTCGTGCGCGAACGGGCCGCGATGATTGCCTCCACAACAGACGGCGTAAAAAAAGCCTATCAAAAGCGCGGCGCCGCGCCCATGACGCGCATGGGGATTTTCGCCCTGCTTCTCGAACAGCTTGAAAAGGCAAGGGCCTACGACCCGGTGAAAAACGGGTATGACGCCGGGTGTGAGGCCATGCAGGATGTGCTTTGCGGCAGACAGCCGCTGTTTGTGAACTGCGCGGGCAAGTCGCAGATCGAAGCCGTGTACGCGGCGCTCACCCCTTATCCCGCCGTCGTGCCCGTGCTTACGGGCGCATACGGGCTTGCGGATGCATGCACGGGAGGCGTGGAGGTAAGGGCGGTCATGGGCGACCATACCCAGTCCTTCAACCCGAGCCGTACCCTTACGGAGTTTGAAAAGACCATTCCCCTGATGGAAGCGGGCGCCCAGATCGCCATCGGCTGCTGCGGCGACGATCCCGCCGCCGGCAGGGAATCGCTTTTGTGGAACGCCCTTTTATGGCACAGCCACGGGTTGAGCGCGGAGAGGGCGCTCGAGGCCATCACCTCCATCCCCGCGCGGATTTTGGGCGTTGCCGACAGGCTCGGCTCCATCGCGCCGGGCATGGATGCCGACCTAAGCATTTGGACGGCAAACCCATTCGCCACTTACGAGGCGAGGCTGACGCATGTTTTCCTTTCCGGCGAGAACGCTTTGAACAAGGAGGCATACCAATCATGCTGGTAATACGCAATGCACGCGTGTTCACCGCCGCGGGCGCAACCTACGACAAGGCGGATATCGCTGTGAACGGCGGCAAAATAGCGGCCGTCGGCCCCGAGCTTCCCATCCCCGAGGGTGCGGAGGTTCTGGATGCGGCGGGCCTTTTCGCCATGCCCGGCATCGTGGATGCGCACAGCCACATCGGCGGGTTCGGGCCGTCCCCCGCGGATCAAGACCTAAACGAAATGACCTGCAACGCCACCCCCGCCGTAGAAGCCTTCTATGCCATCGACACCGCCTCCGCGCAGCTTAAGCGCGCCTGCCGCGCGGGGATCACGACCTCCGTCATCGCGCCGGGCAGCGGCAACGTGATCGGCGGGCTCGTATGCGCCTGTAAAAGCGCGGGCGAAAGCATCCGCGACATGTGCGTAAAAAACCCCGTTGCGCTCAAGATGGCGCTCGGCGGCAATCCCAAGGGCGTGTACGGCGCAAAGCAGCAGCTCCCCATGACGCGCATGGGCATTGCGCAGGTGATTTACGACCACCTGAAGAAGGCGCAGGAATACATGCGGAAGCAGGCGGACGCACAAGCCGACGCCTCAAAGCTGCCGCCCTTCGACGCGGGGCTTGAAAACCTCTGCCGCGTGCTCCGTCGTGAAATCCCCATCAAGGTACACTGCGAGCAGTTCGACATGCTGACCACCCTCCGTATCGCGGAGGAGTTCAACATCCTGTTCACGCTCGATCACGCGTGGGGCGCAAGCGATTTTTTGGATGAAATTTGCTCGGCTAAAAACCTCGTAGGCGTTATATTCGGGCCTACCGGCGTTCCG
>JAJFTZ010000088.1 GCA_021372675.1 Eubacteriales bacterium | reverse complement strand
TCCAATGTCATCAGCAGTGGGTCGCCCTCGCGGATGCGCAGGGTGCGTCGTATCTCTTTGGGAATCACGACCCTGCCGAGCTCATCGATGCGCCTTACTATGCCTGTTGCTTTCAAAGCATTGCCCTCCTGTGCGAAAAGTCGCTTTTCTTTTCCATAGTATTTGTAAGATGCTGGCTCCTATGCGAGATTTTTGATGGTGCATTTTGGATGGAGGACAAACGTTTTTTGGCGCTTTTTAAGAAAAATGGAAGTTATTCAGGCCGCGCGGCCACCCGCTTACGCACCCGCCGCTATCAGGAGAAGCATCCCTTCCCCGCGCAGCCCGCAGCCCTCGCCCGCGCTCAAAAAGGCCGTTTCACCCTTCGAAAGCTCCAGGCCGTTTGCGAAAATTACCCCTTGCGTGCAGAGAAGCGCCTGAAAGGACGCGGCCTTTGCAGGGATGTCGAGCGACCCTTTCACGCGGACGCCGGAAACGGAGAAATAGCGATTTTCCGCGATGGGCCATACGCCGCGCTTTCGAGGCGAGGTCTTTTGCGGTGCCACGGCCTTTGCGCTTAAGTCGGCCGCGTCGAGCGCCTGCGCGAGATGGAGGGGCCTTGGGTTGCCGTCCGCGCCGCGCCGCCCGAAATCGTAAACGCGGTAGGTGATATCGGAGCTTTGCTGCACCTCCGCGAGCACGATGCCTTTTCCGATACCGTGGAGCGTGCCCGCCTCTACCATATATGCTTCACCGGGTTTCACATACGCGCGGCGCAGAAGCTTCTCCACGGAACCGCTTTCCATATGCCTTAAAAATTCCTCGCGCGCGACGGCGCGCTCGAGGCCGAGGTATAAAAAAGCGCCCGGTTCCGCGTCGAGGATGTACCAAAGCTCGGTCTTGCCCTTGGAGTTTTCGTGCTCCATGGCGTAGGCGTCGTTTGGATGCACCTGTACGGAAAGCGGCTGCGCGGCGTCGATGAGCTTGACGAGCACTGGAAAAGGCTCGCCCGGTTTCAGACCCGCGGCCTCGGGGTGCTCACGAAGGTATGCGCCGAATTCCATGCCGTCGTACGCGCCGCCCGAAATCGCGCTCTGCCCGTGTTCGTGCGCGGAAAGCTCCCAACTTTCAGCGAGCGGCAGCGCATCCGGCTTTTTACCGTATTCGCCGACGAGGCGCGTTCCGCCCCAGATGTAGTTTTTGTAGGCGGGCTTAAGCTTAAACATAATGCCTCCGCATGGTTATATGATAGCGGCCAAAGGCCGCCCCCTACTATCCGACTCTCGGGGGCTCGGGGGCCGTCGCCCCCGGGGGCTTTCTTCCGGCTTTGACGACATGCGCGCGTCCGGCGAAGCCGGAGCCCTTCGGGCCAAGGCCTACGGCCTTGCGTGTCAAAACGGATGAAAACCGCAGGTTTTCGCTCCTATCTGGAAGTACCGCCCGCGTCCGCAGACGCAGGTACTTCCTGCAAACCTCAACCAAGTGACCCGCAGGGCACTTGGTTGAAAGCCGGAGGCTTACCATTGATCCAGATACGCCGCGCCCACGATGCCCGCGTCGTTGCCGAGCCTCGCGGCGGCGATGGGCGCGCAGCCGATGATCTCCCCCGCGAACACGCGCTTGACGGCGCGCTCGTTGAGCCTGTCGAGCAAAAACGCGCCGGCGTTGCTCACGCCGCCGCCGATCAAAACGATCTCGGGGCGGAAAACGCTCACAGCCCCCGCGATGACGGCGGCCACGTAGTCGCAATAGCGCTCCGCCACCTCGAGTGCCGCCAAATCGCCCTCCTTCGCGCAGTCGAACGCCGTGCGGCCCGATACCGCGCCGTGGAGCGCCGCGTGCGCGTGCATGGCGCTTTCGGGGTGCCTTTCCATGGCGCGCTTGGTATCGCGGATAAGCCCCGTCACGGAGGCGTAGGATTCGGCGCAGCCGTTGGCGCCGCAGGTGCAGGGCTCGCCGCCGTAGATGAGCGGCGTATGTCCAAGCTCCGCGCCCATGCCGTCGGCCCCCGCGTACATTTTGCCGCCGATCACGATACCGCTCCCCACGCCCGTGCCGAGCGTGAACATCACCACGTCGCGATAGCCCTTGGCTGCGCCCGCGACGCATTCCCCCACCACGGCGCAGTTCGCGTCGTTGCCGATGAGGACGGGCGCGGCGATGCGCTTTTCAAGCTCCTGCCTGAGGGGCACGTTGCGCCAGTTGGTGTTGTTGGAAAACACCAATAGGCCGGTTTTAGGGCTGATGCAGCTTGGCGTGCCCACGCCCACGCAGGGGAAGTCGGAAAGCGTAAGCCCGATTTGCGCCGCGGCCTTCTCCGCGACGCGCACCATATCCTCCACCACCTGCTCGAAGCCGCGGCGCGCGGCGTCCGTCGCGGCGCTTTCGCGGCATACGATGTTGAAGTTTTCATCCACGACGCCCGCTTTGATGCCCGTTCCTCCAAGATCCACGCCGATGCGGTAGTTCATATGAATTCTCCTTTTATATTTGAATGAAATTTCACTCTACTTTTTACTTTCCGTTTCCAGCGTGAAAAACGCGAACGGGATCACGCTCACGAGGCAGCTCACGGCCGGTATGAGGGTGATGGTTTTATAGACCGCATCCTGCATGAACTCCGTCACCGTGACGCCCTTTTCATAGCCGAGGGACGCGAGCGCCGCGCCGAACGCCAAAATGGCGAGCGAGCTCATAAGCTTGGAAACGAATGTAAGGCTCGAAAACGCGATGCCGTCGTTGCGCACGCCGGTTTTTTTCTCCATGGCGTCTACCGCGTCCGCGATCATGGTGGTCTGCACCACGGTGAACACGCCGAGCGTGAGGCCCGTGAGGAAGATCATCCCCATCATCACATACAGGTTTTTAAACCCGAGCGCATACATGAGGGCGTAGACGGCCGCCGCGAACAAAGAGCTTCCGATCATGAGCGGTTTTTCCTTAACGCGCTTCAAAAGCGCGGGCGTAAGGAAGGAGGCAAGCGCCATGCCCGCGATGATCGCGCCGCCGATGAGCGTAAAATAGCCCTCGTCGTTGTAGGCGATTACGGCGAACACCGCGCCGCCCGCCTGTATGACGTTGCGCCCGAAGCCTAAGATGGAACCGAGCAGCACCAGGAAAAGGGGCTTGTTTTTGAAGAACGCGGCGAAAAGCTCCTTGAGGCCGCTCTGCTGCTCGGCGGCGCCGGTACCGGCGTAGGCATAAGCGCGCGTTTCGCGGGTGTTGAAAAACGCGAGCAAAAACATACTCATACCCACGACGCACACCGCTATGGCGGCAAGGCCCCAGCCCTCACGGGTGGTTTCCGGCCCAAAGCTCAAAAGCTTCGCGAGCCACGGCGCGCCGAGCGTCGCAAGTCCGAGCGCGATCGCGCCGAACGCGCGCACATGGGAAATGACCTTGGCGCGCTCGTTTTCCTCCCGGAACGCCGCGCCGATAAGCCCCCAGTACGGCACGTCGCACATGGTGTAGGCGACATCCCACAAAAAGTAGCATGCGCCGAAAAACCAAAGCTTCAGGGCCTCGGAGCCGTTTGGTAGGCAGAACAGCACCGCCGAAAAAAAAGCCACCGGGAACGCGGAAAACAGGATGTACGGGCGCAGCTTGCCCCAGCGCGTGCGCGTTTTATCGACCAAGGCGCCCATGACGGGGTCGTTGAGCGCGTCGAACACCTTGCCCGCCGAGAGGATGCCCGTGACCGTTAAAAGCCCGGCCTTGCTGATGCCCGCGTACTGCGTGAGATACATGAGGAGGAAGGTGCTGACAAAGGTGAGCACCATGTTCTGCCCGAAGCCCGCAGTCACCACGGAAACGCGTTGCAGGCGCGGGGATATCCGCCTTTCCTCCATCAGCGCGCGCCTCCCGTGAGCAAAATGGTTTTAACCTCGTAGGGCGTGAAGGAAAGATTATTTAGGTCCGCCTCGCCCAGCGGGTTTTCGAGCATATCGGCAAAAAGTGACTTTTCAAAAGCGATCGCGGCGGTCACACGCGTGCGTGCGTTTTCCCCGAGCGCTTCGTAAAGCCTTAAAACGACGCCGCTCCCGTTTTCGGCCGATTTCACGGTTTCAATAACCACGGAGGGGTTTTCGCACGAAAAGCGGCTTTCCGTTTCGCCGCAGGCCGCGACGCGCAGCGGGCTGTTGAGGCGGTAGCCCTCGCGCACGGGTGCGAGGAGGTCTTCCTTTTCAAACGGGCAGAACGCGTAGGTAAAGCGGTGTTCTCCCTTATCGGCCTTGGGGTCGGGGAACACGGGCGAGCGGAGCAGGTTCAAACTAAGCCTGCCGTTTTTTGCGCGGTGGCCGTACTTGCAATCGTTCAGCAGCGCGAAGCCGCCCCTCTCGCCCCGCACGGCGACGTATTTGTGGGCGCATATCTCAAATTGCGCGCGCTCCACGCTGTCGTTTTCCGTGGTGGGGCGTTCGATGCTGCCAAACTGTATCTCGCAGCGCACCTTATCGCCGTAATCCTCCGGGGCCGGCATAAAGTCCGCGCGGAGCATCTTAAAGGTTTCGCGCCAGTCCACATACGTTTCAAAGCGCACGGTCTCGCTGTTCGCGTCTAAAATAACATCCTGCACCACGGTGGATTTCCCGAATTTATACAGGCTCTTGCGAACGACACGCATGCCGTCGGCGCTCGTTTTGCTCGAAAGCGCGCGAAGCGTTTTCGAGCCGCGCTTATAGTAGCGCTGGTCGATGTCCCACGCGTTGAAGGGATACACGAACCTATCCTGATACAGCGTGAGGCGGTTCAAAAAGCCGCCCGAAAGCTCGCGGCCGTTTTTGTGCTTGCAGGACGCGATCTCGCCCGATTTCCCAAAGGTAAGCGTTAAAACGCCGTTTGAAATACTGTTTTCGGTGCACGAAAGCGCCGCATCCGGCCCCTTTACTTCCTCCAACACCGCCGCCGCGTAGGGGCTTACGCGCGCGCGGTACCATGTTTCCCCGCGCTTTATGAATTCGTCGCGGTGAAATGAGGTGAGGTTGACCGCCGCGAGCGGTTTATCCCCGGCTCCCGCGAACGCCTCGGCAACGTAACCATTTAGCCGCGCGCACAGCGCCTCGTAACGCGGGGTTGTTTCGTCGTACACGCGCTTGATTGACGAGCCGGGTATGATGTCGTGAAACTGGTAGAGGAGCACCTCGCGCCAGATGTCGTCGAGCTCCTCCTTTGGGAAGTGCTTTCCCGTAAGAACACCCGCCGCCTCCGCCTCGTGCAAAAGCCTTTCGCACAGGCGGTTGAAGAACTTGTTCTTCCCCTGCGTGGTGTAGGTGCCCTGGTGCGTTTCCAGATAAAGCTCGCCCGCGTAGCTGTGGGGAATATCCTTTTTCGCCAGCGCGTCGAAGAAATCTATGGCCCTGCCGGGCGCGACCCGCGGGAGGCCGTGTAGGCTCCATTCGCGCTCGATAAGCTCCACATGCCGCTCGTTCGGGCCGCCGCCGCCGTCCCCCGTGCCGTACACCAAAAGAGCCGTATCGAGTTCCCTTTCGGGATATTTCTTCTTCGTCTCCAAAAGGTTGTGCGCGCCCGCGGCGCTGTTGTAATCCCCCTCGGGGGGCATATGCACGAGCACACGGCTCCCGTCGATCCCCTGCCAGTAGAAGGTGCGGTAGGGAAACACGTTCACCCTGTTCCACGAAAGCTTGATGGTAGAGAAATAATCCATGCCGCATTTTTTGAGGATCTGCGGCAGGTTGCCGCTGTAGCCGAATGCGTCCGGCAGCCAGCACATGCGGGTGTCTTGAGAGAATTCCTCCTTCCACGCGCGCTTTCCGTAAAGCGCCTGACGGATGAGGGATTCCCCGGAGGGCAAATTGGTATCGCACTCGGCGAAAAAGCCGCCCTGCGCCTCGATGCGGCCGTCGGCGATCGCCTTTTTGACGCCCGCGAAAACGGAGGGGTAGCTTTCCTTCATCCACATTAGCTGCTGCGGCTGGCTGGTGCCGTAGATATACCAAGGGTATTTCTCTATGTTTTTAAGCGCGATGGAATAGGTGCGCGCGGCCTTGCGCACGGTTTCGCGGATGGGCCAGAGCCACGCCAGGTCGAGGTGCCCGTGGCCGATGGCGGTGAAAAGGAGCGGATCGGCTGAGGTTTTTTTTAAGTGCTCCGCGAGCATTTCCCGCGCAATAGAAATGTTTCCCTTTTGAAACGCTAAAAAGGAGCGCCTTAACGCGCCCGCGAGCGCATGGGAAAGCGCCTCATCCTCCGTCGCGTCCGCGAGCAGCAAAAGCGCGAGATAATCGTAATAGTAGGCAAAGCCCTCCTCGTTTTTCTCCGCCACCCACGCGCCACGAAACAGCCCTTGGTCGAACTGCATGGGAATGAAACCGTTAAAGCCGCAGTCGCCGTATACGGTGAAACGCTCGCCCGCCTTGAAGGGCAGGTCGCTGGCGCGGCGCCTGCCGGTGCTTTGCGGGAGGTCGCCGCCTATTTTCACGAAGGTCACCGCGTCGAACGGCACGCCCTGCTCCGTATATAAAAGGCACTCTCCCGTGTTTTCGAGCACGAGTACGGGATGTTCGACGTTTTGCGGCACAACCCCCTCGAGCTTGAGCCACGCGCACGCGTACGCTCTGCCCCACGCCTCCAGGGGCTTCACGGAGCGAAAATCCTCCTGCTTTAGCGCGGCAAAGGGAACGGGTTCCGCACTTTTCAGCATGGACGCGCGAAGCCTCGCGTGGAGGCGGAAGGTGTTTTTTTGTATCGCAGCGAGGTTTTGATGAAGAAGGGGATATCTGCGCTTGGTAGGAGGCATGGCGCTTTACTTCTTTCGTTTAAATTTTGAAGGATGAAAAAAGAGCCGCAGGATACTGCCGTTGCTTGCATGTTACAGGAAGCGCCGTATCGTGTCAAGCCGCGCGCCGGGAG
>JAJFTZ010000084.1 GCA_021372675.1 Eubacteriales bacterium | reverse complement strand
TCCTTGAGGGCAGTGAACTCCTCGTTCAGCGCCGCGCGGTCAACGTTCTGGTCGTTGGTGTCGGAAGCGGCCTGCACGGAGAGCTCGCGCATGCGCTGCAAAATGGAGTGGGTCTCGGTGAGCGCGCCTTCGGCGGTCTGCACGAGCGAGATCGCGTCCTGGCTGTTTTTGGAGGCCATCGTAAGGCCCTTGATCTGTGCCCTCATCTTTTCGGAGATCGCGAGGCCGGCGGCATCGTCGCCCGCGCGGTTGATGCGATAACCGGAGGAGAGCTTTTCGGTGGCGTTGGCCACGTTGGCGTTGTTGGTGGTGTACTGCCTGTGGGTGTTGATTGCCATTGCGTTGTTTGCAATACGCATTTTCAAATTTCCTCCTTGATAATATTCGGCGTCCTTGCCTGATCGACGCAGAAGCCGCGCACTTCCCCCGGCGCTACGGAGAATGGCACGGTAGCTTTCGTCTGCCTATAATATCGGATTTTTTTTTGTTGGCTTTAGCTTCGGAGTGCATTTTTTTTAAATATTTTGCGGGGGCCCGGTCCCATGCCCGCGCCCCGCGTATACCCCACCCTATCATGGGGCCGGCGCCTGCCCGGCCCCCGCGCCCCGTGCCAAATTAGGTATTGAAATGCATCATATGGTGGTATACAATGTAATTGCTACATAATATTGTATAAACTGCGCAAAACTGACGCTTTTTTTGCGCGATCACCATGAAGGATGCGATATTTATGCAGGGCCGGGGCGCGGCCCCACTAAACAATCGACGGGTGAGCGTATTTTGGCTGATTTTTTAAAAAATACCTTTAAAAAAATCGCGGAGCGTTTCAAAAGCCTTACGAAGGGCCAAAAAACGCGGCTCATCGTACTGGTGACGCTGGTGGCGGCCATCATCGTGGCGGCCTCCGTGTTCCTGAATCAAAAATCCTACGACGTGCTCTACAGCGGCATGGATGCCGCCGACGCGGGCGAGGTGCTCGCCGTGCTCACGGAAAAGGGCGTGGACGCGAAAACGCAGGGCACCGATACCATTTTGGTGGAAAGCTCCAAGGCCGACAGCATCCGCATGCAGCTCGCCGCCGAGGGCTACCCCAAAAGCGGCTACAACTACGATATCTTCGCCATGGCCTCGGGCCTCGGCACCACCGATATGGAGCAGCGCGTATATTTGCAGTTCCAATTGCAGGAGGACCTTCGCCAGGCTATTTTGACCTTTTCCGAGGTGAAGGACGCGGTCGTGAACCTTTCCCTCTCCGAGGATAATACCTTCGTGCTCAGCTCCAACGATATTCCCGCCACGGCGAGCATCGTGGTAACGCTGAAGGACGGCGCGGTGCTCACCAACGCCAAGGCGCGCACCATCGCGGAGGTCTGCACGAGCATACGCGGCCTGTACGTGGAAAACATCCGCATCATGGATTCGAACATGAACCTTTACGACCTCACCGGGGAGGATGACGACCTTTCCGCCGTGACCGACCAGCTCACGCTGCAAAAGGCCGTGCGGGATGGGCTCAAGGAGCAGGTCATCAATCTGCTTGCCCCCATCTTCGGGGAAAAGGGCGTGCTCGCGGAGGTCAGCGTCGTGCTCGATTTCGACGAGCAGACCGAGGAATCCGTGGTCTTCAACCCCCCCGTGGAGGGGTCGGAGGATGGGCTCGCCGTGAGCATGCAGGAGCTTGCCGAGACCGTGCGCGGCGACGCGGCGGAGGGCGAGGTGTCCGGCATCGAGATCAACGGCGGGGGTACCTCGACCTACCCGAGCGTGCAGGTGGATGAAAACACCCTTTACGGCAAGGTCACCCGCGAGGCCAATTACGAGCTCAACGAGATCAGAACGCAGATCAAGAAAGCCAAGGGCAGCATTACAGGCCTGTCGGTTTCCGTCATTCTCGATAGCTCTACGATAGAGGAGGACTATACCGATAACGTGAGAAACCTCGTTGCGACCGCCATCGGCGTGGATATTTCGCGTATCACGGTAGAGCGACTTCCGTTTTTGCGGGCCGACGCGGGTATGGATATTACCGCCGCGTACGACGCGCAGCAGAAAATACTCGAAGCCGCCAACCAGGCGCAGCTTACCCGAAGCCTCATCACGGCGGGTACGGTCATCGTCGTATTTTTGCTTTTGCTCGCGGCCATCCGCACCCTCACGCGCCCCAAAAAGGCGATCCGGGAGATCGAAGCGCCTTTGGCCGGGGAGATCGGCGGGGAGCAGACGGTCTATGCCGAGTATGATAACGGCGGGGAGGGCGAATACGGCGCCGACGAGTTTGCCGCGGTGCATCCCGGCGCGGCGATGAGCTTTTCGGTAGGTGAGGAGGGCGAGCTGCCGCCCGAGGATGAGCGGCAGGCGGAATCCCCGGCCGCGAAGCTCAGGGGAAGGGCCGCGCGCAAGACGGCCAAGGAAAAGGCGGCCGAGGGCGGAAAGCCGGCGGCGGGAAAGGCGGCGGCGGACGAAACGGCCGAGGAGGAAGCGCTCCATCTGCCCATCCCCGAGATCGAGCTCAAGCAAAACGCCAACCTCAAGCAGCTGGAGAACTTTATCGATAAAAGTCCCGAGGCCGTGGCGCTGTTGCTGCGCACATGGCTCTCGGATGAAAGGTGACGGCAATGGCTGGGGAACTCGAAGGGCTCACCAACAAGGAAAAAGCGGCGATCCTTATGATTACGCTCGGCAAGGAACATGCCGCCAAGCTTTATAAAAGCCTGACCGACGACGAGGTCGAGCAGCTTACTTTGAGCATCACGAGCATGCGCCGCATTTCCGCCGAGGTGAAGGAGACCGTGGTGGCCGAATTCCTCGAGGTATGCATGGCGCAGAAGTTCATCTCCGAGGGCGGCATCGATTACGCCAAGGATATTTTGGAGAGCGCGTTCGGCGAAGACCGCGCCAACGAGCTTATCACCCGCCTTTCCTCGTCGCTTCGCGTGCGCCCGTTCGATTTTATCCGCCGGGCGGATAGCGCGCAGCTGTATAACTTTTTGCAAAACGAGCACCCGCAGACGATCGCGCTGATCCTTTCCTACCTCGATCCCAAGCAGGCCGCTCCGGTGCTCGCGTCGCTGCCGTTTGAAAAGCAGGCTAACGTCATCACGCGCATCGCCAACATGGGCGCCACCTCGCACGAATACGTGAAGGACGCCGAGCGCGTGCTCGAAAACAAGCTTTCCACCATGATTTTCGGCAACCAAACCATCGTGGGCGGCGTGGACAGCCTCGTGAACATCATGAACAGTGTGGACAGGGGCACGGAAAAGCACCTTTTGAGCGTGCTCGAACAGACCGACGCCGAGCTTGCCGAGGAGATCAAAAACCGCATGTTCGTGTTCGAGGACATCACCACCCTCAGCAACCAGGCCATACAGCGCGTGCTGCGCGAGGTGGACAACCGCGATCTCGCCGTGGCGCTCAAGGGCGTCAAGGCCGACGTAGCGAAGGTCATTTTCGAAAATATCTCCAAGCGTCTGCAGGATATGCTCCGCGAGGAGATCGACTTCATGGGGCCGGTGCGCGTGCGCGACGTGGAGGAAGCCCAGCAGAAGATCGTCAACGTCATTCGCAGGCTCGACGATGCGGGCGAGATCATCATCGCGCGCAAGCAGGACGACGCGCTCATACTCTAGTTGTTCGTCCCCCGCCGCAATGCATCGCGCGACGCGTCCCGCGCCGCGCCTAGGTTTAGGCGGGTTTTGCTTTTTGTTTGAACTCCGTCCCCTCTTATTTAAGGAGGTATTCCCTTGATCCGCATCGACAAAGACAGCTACTTAAAGGGCGGCGCGGCGGAACGCGATAAAAAGGTGATCAAAAGCTGGGAGCTTGCGGAGCTCTTCCCGGAAGAGGAAGACGACTCCGTGGATCTCAGGCGTTTTTTGACGGAGCACCTCGGCGAGAGCCACGAGGCCGTGAATGTGGCTGCGGCAGGCGATGCGGCGCATCCGCTCAACGAGGAGGCGTGCGAGGCGCTCTTAAGGGCGTTCGACCCGCGAGCCGAGGTAGAGGCGCAGATCGAGCGGGCGAAGGCCGCCGCCGCCAAAAAGGCGGCCGAGAAGCCGCGCGCGCCAAGGTATGCGCTGCCGACCGCGCCCGCGGGCGCCCCGGAGGGGGAGCCCCCGCAGCTTACCCTGCGCGAGGCGGAGGAACGGGCCGAGGAGATGCTAAGCGCGGCGCGGCGTATGCTCGATGAGGCGGAGCTCGAGGCCGAGGCGATCATAAACGGGGCAAAGCGCACGGCGGAGGCGGAGCTTGGCGAAGCGCGCGCGCACGCGGATCAAATGCTCGACGAGGCCGCCGCCAAGCGCCAGTCGGTGTTTGCGCAGGCACGGGACGAGGGGTATGCGGAGGGCGTGGCGGCGTCGCGCACGGCGCTTTTGAAGGTGCGCGAGGACTATGACAACCGCTTGAAGGGCTTTTTGGAGCAGGCGCGCCTCTACAACGAGGAGCGGGATGCGCAATTCGAAAAAAACGTGCTGGAGATGAGCTTCGAGGTTGCCGAAAGCATACTTTCCACAACGCTGGAGCGGGATTCGGACCCGTTTTTTGCGCTCGTGCGCCGCGCGATCGAGCAGCTCAACGCGAAAACGCGCTTTCTGGTGCGCCTCAATAAGCGGGAATACGACAGGTTTATGGAATACGGGGAGGAAGCGATGCGGGAAAGGCTCAGCGAAACGCCCTTTTCCGTCGTCTGCGACGGCTCACTGGAGCCGGGCGCGCTTTTGCTGCAGGCCGACGAGGGCTCGATCGACGCGGGTGTGAAAACGCAGCTCGAGCGCGCTAAAAAGCTGCTCGGCGCGGCGGACGAGGAAGCATGACGCGGCAATTCGAGCTTGAAAAATACAGAGACCGCCTGCGCGACGCCGATTTGTATAAATACTCCGGCAAGGTGACGCAGGTGGTGGGCCTTACCGTGGAGTGCACGGGGCTCAACGCGCGCATGGGCGAGATATGCCGCATCTATACGGGCAAAGGCGCGGATTTTATCTTTGCGGAGGTCGTGGGCTTCCGCGATAAAAAGGTGCTTTTGATGCCGCTCGGCGTATTGAGCGGCGTGGGCGCGGAAAATTACGTGGTTCCCACGGGCGAGTCGCTTAAGGTGCCCGTGGGCATGGATGCGCTCGGCCGCATCCTCGACGGCTTGGGAAAGCCCATGGATGGCAAGGGCGATTTCACGCCCGACAGCCTCTACCCCATAGAGAACATGCCCCCGAACCCCTTGGAGCGCACGCGCATCCACGAGGTACTGCCGCTTGGCATCAAGGCGATCGATTCGCTCCTCACCGTGGGGCGCGGGCAGAGGGTGGGCATCTTCGCGGGAAGCGGCGTGGGCAAAAGCACGCTTCTAGGCATGATCGCCCGCAACGCCAAGGCCGACGTGAACGTAATCGTCCTCATCGGCGAGCGCGGCAGGGAAGTGCTCGACTTCATGGAGAAGGACCTCAAGGAGGAGGGCTTGAAGCGCTCGGTCGTGGTTGTGGCTACAAGCGACCAACCCGCGCTCGTGCGCCTCAAAAGCGCGAGCGTGGGCACCTCCATCGCGGAGTATTTCCGCGACCGGGGTTTGAACGTGCTCTTATTGATGGATTCCATCACCCGCTACGCCATGGCGCAGCGCGAGATCGGCATGGCTACGGGCGAGCCGCCCGTATCGCGCGGGTATACCCCCTCGGTATACGCCATTTTACCCAAGCTTTTGGAGCGCTCCGGCACCTCGTCCAAGGGGAGCATCACCGCGCTCTATACGGTGCTCGTGGACGGCGACGATATGAACGAGCCCATTTCCGATACCGTGCGCGGCATCCTCGACGGGCATATCGTGCTTTCGCGCAGGCTTGCAAACGCCAACCACTATCCCGCCATCGACGTGCTCGCGAGCATATCTAGGCTTATGCCCGACATCGTGGAGGAGGAGCACTACGCGAGCGCGGGCCATGTGAAAAACATGATGGCCACCTACCGCGACGCGCAGGACATCATCTCCATCGGCGCGTATAAAAAGGGTTCTAACCCCGAGATCGACCGCGCGATCGACCTGCACAAGCCCATCGACGGGCTTCTCCTGCAGGGTATCGGCGAAAGCTATACGTTTGAGGAAACGCTCCAAATGCTCCGAAGTCTCAAATGAGGTAGCGCATGAGGAAATTCGTGTTCACACTCCAGGCGCTAAACGATATCGCCCTCTCCAACGAGAAGCAGCAAAAAAACCTGCTTCGGCGCGTAGAGGAAAGGCTTCGCACGCTCAGGGAGGCGCTCGAGCGCATGCTCTCCCGGCGCGACGAGGCTCGTGCGCAATGCGCCAAAGACGTGGACGAGGGCACGGACGCGCTGCGCCTCGCGCAGTACGCCCGTTATTTCGAAAGCCTCGAGGAGCTTATAGCCGCGCAGCGCCAGAGCATCGCGCTCGCCGAACACGAGCGCGAAAAAATCGTGGAGGCGCTTGTAGCCATCCGCAAGGAGATCAAATCGTTCGAGAACCTCAGGGAAAGGCAGTACGAGGAATATCTCGCCGAGGTAAAGCGCGAGGAGGAACAGGCCATCGGGGACGTAGTCTCCTATCAGGTGGCGTCAAAGTAAGGGGAGAACGCTATGGAAACACCCGCAAGGCCCGCGCAGGCGGGGAGGCCCCCGCAGGGGCGGCCCCAGCAGGGACGGCCCGCGCAAGCGCCGCAGAAGAAGCCGAAAAAGAAGCTCCGCGTCACCCTCGGGGGCGTGTTGAGCGTGCTTTTGATCCTCTTGATCCTCGCCGCGGGGGCATTGCTGTACCTCGATTACGGCGGTGCGCGGGATATTCTCATCGGCGCGTTCGGCCTCGAAAAGACCACCCGCGCGCAGCTTGCCGAGCTTGAAAAGCGCGCGGCGGAGCTCGACGCGCGCGAGGCGGCAATCGCGGCCTCGGAGGAGGAGATTTCCTCGAACAAGGCCGCTGCCGCGCAGGCGGAGCAGGATGCCGAGGCGCGCGCCAAGGAGCTCGACGCCCGCGCGAAGGGGCTCGATAAGCAGGAGGCGGACCTCGCCGCGCGCGAGCAGGTGCTTGCAAGCCGGACGGCGGAGGTGGAGGCGCTCGCGCTCTCCGTGGAGCAGTCTAAAACGGACATCGACGCCGCCGCCAGAATGTACGAGAAGATGGACCCCAAGATCGCCGCGCAGACGCTTTCCGTAAACGCCGACCCCGCGCAGATCGCGCGCCTTCTAATTAAAATGGACAGCGCCAAGGCCGCCGCCGTTTTGGAGGAGTTTTCAAAGAACATCCGAAAGCAGGTCACCGATGAAATGGCGCCGTAAAGGCTGACGCCTTTCAAAAAATGGCATGCCATTTTTTGAGGGTTGCAGAAACCGCCCGTGCATTTGCATACACTTAGGGCACTACGGGTGCCGCCTGCGGCGGCAACTCAAGGTTGCGGTCGGCGATTTCTGCAAAGAAAGCCTTGCACCGCAAGGTTTACCGACGTCGCCGCGTATGTCGGCCCCGGGCGGGATACGCCCCGGCGCCCGGCGGGGCCGGAGCCCTTCGGGCCGGGGTCTGCGGCCTCGCGCGGGCACTAGGCCTGCGAACCGTTGCCGGCAACGGTTGAGAGCTGCCGGGGGCTATAGCCCCCGAACCCCTAAGGCCTTTTTTGACCCGCGAAGGCACCCGCTTGCGCGGGCGCTTCTTTTTTTATGGCGCTAAGCAGAAATTTTCGCGGCTTCTTTATGATTTCGCTAAAAGTTACGATATAGTATATGATTGCATTTTTTGGAGGAGGTGAATACATGATCAATGCAATACCAGTAACACAGCTTGAACTGCCGGTTCCCGCGCAGGTTGCGCCCGCCCCCCCGTCCCCCGTCGAAAGCTTTTCCAAGGTGAAGCGTGACGTTTTCGAGGCCCTCGGCCTCAAGAAGGCGGATATGAAAGAGATGGAGGGCAACGAGGCCGCGCAAAGCGGCGCAATGGCGCCATGGCTTTCGATGTACTTCATGGCGCAGGAGATCGGCAGCACACCGGAACAGTCACCACAGCTCAGCAAATGCAGCGACCCCGTTGAGGGGATTGCGGGCATTCTCGAAGGATTCGGATTGCTGAACGCCGAAGGCCAAATGACCGACGAAGCGCAGGTCCTCTTGAACACGGCAGTCGATGCCGCGAGCGCCGCGCCGGTACAGCCAGAGGCGAGCCCGGCAGGGATGCCGCCGGTACAGCCTGACGCGGACGGCCGCGAAAAGCTTCCTTTTAGCTTTTTCGTAAACGGCGAAAACGCCGCGCCCCCCCCCGCGGCGCAGGAAACGGCCCCGGGCGAGGCGGTTCAGCCGCCTTCCGCGCCGCACACAGGCGATGATCTTCGCTCCTTGGAGAACGCGCACAGCCCCGCGCAGCCGCAGACCGGCGCGCAGCAGGACACGCGGGCGGCCGCACAGGACGCGCAGGCGGCTGCACAGTACACGCAGGCGGCCGCACAGTACACGCAGGTGGCCGCACAGGCCGCGCCAAACGATAAAAAGGCTTCCGCCGCTCCGGAGGAGAAACGGCCCGGGGCGCGGCCCGCGTCCGCCTCAACGCCCGCTTTGAAGCCGGAGGAGCTTGTCCCCAATAGGTTTAGCGACATGCGGCTCAGCCCCGAGGCGGTTCACGCAAACGCGGACGGCGCAATCGACGCGGCCCCCGCGCGGCAGCCGGTAAACGGCGCCGAAACGGTCATGGACCTCGTAGAGAGCATGTACGCCCAGTCGAAGGATGGCGCGAGCGAGTTCGAGGTGACGCTCAAGCCCGAATACCTCGGCAAGCTTTCCATCAAGCTCACGCAGGACGCCGACGGGCTCAAGGCCCAGATCAAGGCGGCGGACGCGTCGGTGAGGAATCTGCTTCAGAACGAGCTCGCCACGCTTCAGGCGCAGCTTAAGGAAAAGGGCGTGGAGGTAACGAGGATCGACATCGCCTACGAGGCGGCGAACCTCAGCTTCAGCGGCTATGAGGCCCGCGACCGGGGCAGCGGCGCACAGGAAAGCAAGCGCCGTCTGGGCGTTTCGGGCGCCAGGGCTTCCGCCTACGGCGCGGCCGAGGCCACGGCCGACGCGCTCCCGCAGGACGATGCAAGGCTCAGCCTGCAGGGGAGCTCCGTGGAATTTTCCGCATGAAAGGATGGACGTAATGGATTCCGTACTACCCACCACCAACACCCAAAGCCTGCGCACGCTCGAGGATCTCGCAAGCGAGAAGCGCAGCGTTAAAAAAGAGCTCGGACAGGATCAGTTCATGGAGCTTCTGGTGCAGCAGATGGCGAACCAAGACCCCCTCTCGCCTACGTCCGATACGGACTTTATCGCGCAGCTCGCACAGTTTTCCATGCTCAACTCGATCAACGCCATGTCGAGCTCCATGGCGGAGTCGCAGATGTATAACCTCGTCGGCAAGGACGTTTACATCTACGCCGACACCAGCCATACCAAGATCGGCGGGTTCGGCACGGTGGAGGGCGTCGTAAAGCTCAGCGGGAAAAACTATCTCCTTGTTGATGGCGTAGCCTTCGAGCTCAGCGACATAGCGGGCGTGAAATACACCGAGGAGGCGCCGAACGCGGCGGCCGAAAGCCAGAGCGTCGTCGGCAGCACGGGCCTTTTAAACAAAACCGTGACCGCCACCCTTACGGTGGACGGCGAAACGCAGGAGGTCTCGGGCGTGGTCGTCAAGCTTTCGACCAAGGACGGCATGGCTTACGCCACCATCAGGAACGCTGAAACAGGCGACACGGAAGTTGCGGTTTCCAGCATCGAAGAAATTTATTCCTAAAATACAGGAGGAACTTTTCGTATGATGCGCTCTCTTTATTCCGGCGTGACCGGCCTTCGCAACCACCAAACCAGAATGGACGTGATCGGCAACAATATCTCCAACGTCAACACCGTGGGCTACAAATCGAGCCGCGTCGTGTTTCAGGATATTTTCAGCCAGACCATAAGCCCCGCCACGGGCGCAAGCACGGCGAGCGGCGGCACCAACCCCAAACAGGTAGGCCTGGGCTCCACGCTCGCCTCCATCGATGTTTTAAACACCGAAAGCGCCACGCAGTACACCGGCAACACGCTCGACCTCGCCATTTCGGGCGACGGCTATTTTGTTGTAAACTCCAACGGCGCGGAAGCTTACACGCGCGCGGGCAACTTCTACACCGATGAAAACAACTACCTCGTCACCGCGAGCGGCGCGTTCGTGCAGGGCTTCACAACCGGCACGAGCGGCGCGATCGGGAATATTGCCATAGACCCCACCTATACCGGCGTAACTATCGGCGAAACAGGTCAGATCTACGCGAACGATACCTCGGGTACTAAGGTGCTCGTTGGGCAGATCGCGCTCGCGACCTTCGCCAACACCAACGCGCTCGAGAAGGTAGGCTCCAACACCTACCGCAGCAGCGAAAACTCCGGCGCCGCAACATATACCGCCCCCGGCACCGGCTCGGGTAAGCTCTCGAGCGGCGTGCTTGAGATGTCCAATGTGGACCTTGCGGCCGAGTTTACCGACATGATCGTCACCCAAAGGGGCTTTCAGGCGAATTCGCGCATCATCACCACCACAGACTCCATGCTCGAGGAGCTCGTGAACCTTAAGAGGTAATGTAATGAACGCAGCGCGGGCGGGGCCGTAAGGCCTTGCCCGCCGCAAAGACGGCTTTTATTTTCCGCGCGAGCGGCGCGGGGGTTGACACTCCGCGGCCTATGGAGGGATACTATGATTAGAGTCAGTCGGCTTAACAAGGAACATTTTTTTGTCAACAGCGATCTGATCGAGTTTGTGGAGGAAACGCCGAACACCATCATCTCGATGGCCTCCGGCCGCAAGATCGTGGTTTCCGAGTCCGCCGACGAGGTCAAGCGGCTCATCATCGAGTTCAAGCGTCTCACCAACGGCGTGGAGGACCTTCCCTGTGAGAAGGAAGCGCCGCGGGAGGCGCCTGCCGCGCAGGAAAGCGCCCCGGCGATCACGGTGTTTTAAGCGCGTTTTGCCGTTTGTAAGCGTATGCGGTAGTTCGGCGTAGGCTTCGGGGGTACGAATTTGGCTGAAATTTTATCGCAAAGTGAAATAGACGAGCTGCTCGTCGCGCTTGCCTCGGGGCAGAGCGCCTCGAGCGGCGACAGCAGGGCGAAGCAGCAGGACGACAAGGTTCGCGTTTACGATTTCAGGAGCGCGAACAAGTTTTCCAAGGAACAGATCCGCATGCTCAATTTCATTTACGACAGCTATGCGGGCCGCCTCGCCACGTTTTTGTCGGGTACGCTTCGCACCATGTGCGAGGTGGAGGTGGTATCCGTGGAGGAGCAGACCTTCGCGGAATTTACTAACTCCCTGCCGGTCCCGGCTTTTTTAGGCATCCTCAATATGCCGCCGCTCACGGGCAACGCCCTGTTTGAGCTTTCCTCCGCCGTGGCGTACGAGATCGTAAGCCGCCTGCTCGGAGGCACGGGCTACCTGCACGAGGAGGCCAATAAGCTTTTTACGGAGATCGAAATCTCCATTTTATCGCGCATTACGCGGCAGATGATCTCGTACATGGGTGAAAGCTGGGAGCGCGTGGTCAACATCGAGGCGGAGCTCGAGCGCGTGGAAACGAGCGCGCAGTTTGCGCAGATCGTGAACACCGGCGAGCCCATCGCCATCATCACCATGAACGTGAAGGTAGGCGAGGTGTCGGACATCATCAATTTATGCATCCCGCATCTTGCCATACAGCCCATTGCCAAGCAGCTCGCCATGAAAAAGTGGTACAATGAAAGCAGCACCACCGCGGCGGGCGAAAGCAATATCCTGCCCTATGTCAGCCCGAAGATCGCGGGTACTCCCATCAATATGCGGGTGTACTTCAACGAAACGCAGGCCACCGTGCGCGACGTGCTCAACCTTCAGGTAGGCGACGTGCTTCGCATCGAGCACCAGGTGCGCGAGCCGGTGACCGCCGTGATCGAGCATATCCCGAAGTTCAAGGGCTATATCGGTATAAAGGGGCAGAAGCTTGCCTTGATGATTTCGGACATACTAAAGGAGGCCCCAAAGGATGAGTGACCTTTTTGCCGCGGACAGCATGCCTCTCGAGCCGCCTGCCGATATGGCCGGCGCCCTGAGCGTAGATGAAAGCGACGCGCTCGGCGAGATCGGCAACATCTGCATGGGCACCGCCGCCACCACGCTTTCCACGCTTTTAGGCAAAGAGGTGAGCATCACCACGCCGCGCGTGAGCGTGTGCGAGAGCGCGCGCGATTTTGTCGATTATAAAAAACCCTTCCTTGTGGTGGAGGTTTCCTATACGCAGGGCGTGGACGGCTACAATATCCTCCTCATCAAGGACGACGATGTGCGCGTCATCACCGATCTTCTCTTGGGCGGAGAGGGCAGCCCCAACATGGAGGAGCCGATCGACCAGCTCCATTTTTCGGCCATCAGCGAGGTCATGAACCAAATGGTGGGCTCGTCCTCCACCTCGCTCGCCGATATTTTGATGAAGCCCATCAACATCTCCCCGCCCGTCGTCAAGCAGATCACCCTCGGGGAGGATAGCTTCTCCCAGCTTGCGTGCGGCGAGGATACCACCATAAAAATAAGCTTCGCCATGGAGATCGAAGGGGTCTTAAAAAGCCAGATCATGCAGATCATGCCCTTCGATTTCGGCAAACAGCTTGCGCATACCTTGCTCGGGAGCGTTATGACGGAGCCCGTACCGGCCCCCGCCCGCCCCGGGCCCGCGTTCGCGCCAACGCCCGTTCCCGCAGCCGCGCCGCGGCACACGCCGCCGCCGCAGAGGCAGAGCGAGTATGCGCAGCCCGATCGCGGAGGCGACAGAAACCGTGTAGGGGTGAAATCCATGCAGTATCAATCCTTCGACGAACCTTCCCGTTCCTCGCGCGATTCTTACTTTGATGGCGAGAGCGGCGATAACATCGGCCTCATCATGGACGTGCCGCTTCAGGTAACGGTGGAGCTCGGCAAGTGCCGCAAGAGCATCAAGGAGATTCTCGGGTTCAATCTCGGCTCCGTGGTGGTGCTCGACAGGCTCGCGGGCGAAATGGTGGACGTTCTCGTGAACGGCAAGCTCTTCGCGCGCGGCGAGGTCGTGGTGATCGACGATAACTACGGCGTGCGCATCACGGAGATTGTTTCCGCGCCGTAACGCCGCGGGCAGTTTTACCCGGGCCTTAAACACAGCAAAAAAAGGCGCGCCGCTTGGCGCGCCTTTTGCGCTTTATTTGCGCCGCCGCCATACAGGCTCGACACTTCCGGATTTCCCGTTATAATAAGGGGTAAGGTAAGGGCAGGAAAGGAACGGGAACATGCTCGAACGCGATTTCTATTTAAAAAACGGGATCGACCTCGCGCGCGCGCTCATCGGCAAGGTGCTCGTGCACGAAACGCCGGAGGGTATCCTCAAGGGGCGCATCGTGGAGACGGAGGCGTACATGGGCGCCGTGGACGCGGCGGCGCACTCCTACAGGGGCAAGCCCTCGGGCCGCGTGAACGTGCAGTACGGTACGGGCGGCTACGCCTATATCTACCTCATCTACGGCATGCATTGCTGCATGAACGTGGTGGCGAACGAAAAAAACGTGCCCGAAGCGGTTTTGATCCGCGCGCTCGAGCCGGTCGCGGGCGTGGCGCTTATGAAGAAGCTCCGGAAAACCGAAAGCGTAAAAGCGCTTTGCTCCGGCCCCGGCAAGCTGTGCGAGGCCATGCGCATCACGCGCGAGCAGTACGGCTTCGATCTGTGCGAAAGGCCGCTTTATCTCGAGGAGGCGGAGGAAAAAAGGGAGCCTCGCATCGGCGTGACGGCGCGCGTCAACGTGGATTACGCGGGCGAGGCGGCGCGTTACCCCTGGCGCTTCGTGGAGCTTGAAAGCCCGTATCTGAGTAAAAGGATAAAGCCGGGAGAGCTGATGGGATAGCGCGGCGCTTCGGCGCCAAGGCGGCGTTGAAAAGCGCGGGATGTTTTTATCAAGGCTCCATTTTCGCTTCGAACCACGCCGCCATATCCTTGCCCGCCGCCTCGGAAAACGCGGCGATCAGGTCGCTTCCCTTCGCGTTTTGGTAGCGGTGCTCGCCCACGTAATTTTGCAGCGCCGCATAAAACGCTTCCGCGCCGAGCGCGTCGTAAAGCTCGCGCATCATCTGCGCGCCGTAGGCGTAGACCACGTAAAAGTAATCGCTGCCCTGAAAGCTCGTGAGCGGCGCATCGAGCCGGAGCGTCCGCTCGTATTCCGGGAGCTTTTGGAACGCGTAGCTCCACAGCGCTTCGAATGCTTCGTCTCCCATCGTGCTGCGGATGAAGTCGAACCCAAGAAACTGCGCGAGCGATTCGTCCACCCACGGCTCGTTGAGCTGGTCGCTGCCGACGATGCCGTAAAACCACTGGTGCGCCGCCTCGTGCGCCACGATCATGGCGGCGTAGTTCTCCTGCCTTGCGTTGAATTGCGTTGCGTCCACCATCACGAGGCCGGGGTATTCCATGCCGCCCGAACCGTCAAAATCCACCACGCAAAAGCGCGGGTAGGGGTACTCGCATATCTTTTCGGAGAAAAACGCGAGCGCGTCCGCCCCGCTTTGCGCGGCGAGCTCGGCGGCCTTTTGCGTGCGCGCAACGCCTGCAACCTCCACGCCGTTCACCGTGCGCAAGGCGGTATACGCGTTTTTGTGCAGGCAAAAGGCGAAATCGCGCACCTCGCGCGCCGCGGCGAGCACGGTGGTCACGCCTTTTTCGGTGCGCTGCTCCTCGACGGCTCCCGTGCAGGAAAGCGTGTAGTCTTTGGGGGCCGCGATGGATACGCGGTAGTCGGCAACGGAGCTATAAAAGCTGTCTCCCGCGTCGCTGTAAGCGTCCTCGCGCCACGCGCCGTTTTCAAACTCCGCCGCGATGGGGATGCAGTTGCCGAACATGATCCGGTTTTCGCCCGCGCCGAAGCGTTCGTTTGTTTTCGGGATGCGTATGAGATAGCTCAGGTAGATTTTCGCGCTTTCGCCGGGCCTCAATTCCCGCGGCAGCGGCAGCGTCAAATGCGTTTTGCTTTCATCGAGCGTATATTCCGCGTCGAGCCCCTCTACCGTAACCGTTTGGAGTGTGAGGCAGTCTTTGCTTACGGCGTTGGGGAAAAGGTTGAGCATAACGGTAAACAGGCTCTGCGCGTAGCGGTTCACATAGGTGAGCCTGAGGTTTCCGTAAAGGATCATTTGATCCGCGTCTACCTTGAGCACCGCCTCATAGCGGCTTAAGCCCGCCTGCAGCGGCTGCGCCGCCTCCGGGGCGGGGGCGGATACCGCGTTTTCCGCCGGGGTTGCCTCCGCGGTCAAGCCCGGGGTCGCGCTTTCCTCCGCGGCGGGCGGCGCGCCTTTAAGCGGCCTCCACAACAAAAAAACGGCCGCGGCCGCGAGCAAAAGAGCCGCTAAGACGAGGAGGAAGGGGAGAAACCGCCGTTTTTTCCGTCCGTGCAATGTGCCCATGCATGCGCTCCCATAAATTCGTAATTCGATTATACCATGAAACCTTACAAACGCGTATTTTTCTTGCGCGGTACTGCCACACGGCGCCCGTTCATGTTATAATTTAAGGTACCAAATCCCCCGCGGAGGCATCCATGCAGTTTCTCTTTCACCGCGAGTCGGCGCTTTTCTTAAGCACGCCCGTGGAAAACCTGTTTTTGCTCGAATACATGCCGCAGGCCCCCGAGGGGTACGTGAAAGCGTACCTCTATGGGCTCGCGCTTTGCTACTGCCGCGCGCTCCCGGGCGAGGATATCGCCGCGGCGCTTCAAATGAGCGGGCAGGAGCTTGCGGAGGCGTTTTTATACTGGCAGGCGAAGGGCTTTTTGAGCGTGATCTCGTCGGAGCCGCTCATTGTGGAATATAAAAACATCAAGCACGCGCACGTGGAGGGCGCAAGCGACAGCGCCGCCGTTACGCGCCGCTACCAAAACCTGCTTGCGGATATGCAGGCCGTGCTCGGCGCGCGCATGCTCACTGGGCCGGAGCTCTCCAAGGTCTACGACTGGCTCGAGGTGTTCGGCTTCGCGGAGGACGCGGTTCTTCTCCTTGTGCGGCATTGCGTAAAGCAAAGGGGCGAGCGCGTGAGCGTGAAGTATATGGACGCCGTGGCCCGCGCGTGGGCGGACGAGGGCGTTTTGACCGCCGAGGCTGCCGAGGAGTATTTAAGCCAGTACGACGAATTGAACGGCGGCGCGCAGCGGCTTTTGAAGCGCTGGCGCGTAGGCCGAAGGCCCACCGAGGACGAGCTTGCCCTATATAGGCTTTGGACGAACGATTGGGGCTTCGACGAGGCGGCCATTTTCGCCGCGTGCGCCGAGATGACGGGCACGTCCAAGCCCTCGTTCAAGTACCTCAACGCTATTTTAGACTCCTGGCGCACGGGCGGCACACTCACCGCGCAGGATGCCGACGCGCGCATGCGCGCCCGCGCCGCGGTAACGGAGCTTGCGCGCCTCGCGTTTTCCCGCGCGGGCCTCAAGCGCGCGCCCACAGGCGATCAGATCGACCAGATCGAGCGCTGGCATACGGCCTTCCATATGGACGCGGAGCTTATCCTGTTCGCGGCGGACTGCGCCGTAAACGCCTCCTCCCCGTTTTTGAAGATGCGAAAGCTCATATCGCAATGGCACGAAGAGGGGATCGCCACCCTCGAGGCCGCCCGCGAATCCGTTTCGCAGCCCAAGCGCGGCGCGGACGGGAGCGTTCCCCGCGCGCTCGATTATCCGCAGCGCAAGTACAGCGCGGAGGAACTGGAAAACATGGGGATCAACTTGCTGGATGGGGAATAAAGCCGTGACTTTACGCGAACTCGAATACGAATACGCAAGGCTTCGCGAAAAGGCCTACGCCGAACGCGACGAGCGCGCGCGCGCGGCCTACGCCGCCGTGCCGCGCCTGAAGGAGATCGACGACGAGCGCCGTTTTGCGGCGTTTTCGCTCGGCGAAAGGCTTTATCGCGCAAACGACCCGGAGCGCGAGCGCGCGGCCGTCGCGGAAAATATCGCGCGGCTCAACGAGGAGGAGAACGCGATCTTAGCGATGCACCGCCTCGAGCCGGATTTTTTAAAGCCCCGCTACCGCTGCGCGCTCTGCTCGGATACGGGCTATGTGGGCGGCGCGGAAAAGACCATGTGCCGCTGCATGCAAGTAAGGCTCGCCGAGGGGCGCTTCGAAAAATCGCACATCCACCCCGGGGAGCGCTTTGAGACCTTCCGCGACGATATCTATACCGACGAGGCGCAAAAGAAAAACAGCCTGCGCGCGAGGCGGCTGTGTGAGGACTACGCGGAGGCATTCCCCCATAACGAGCCGAAAAGCCTGCTCCTCATGGGCAATTCGGGCCTCGGCAAAAGCTTTTTATTGAACTGCATCGCCAACCGCGTATACGAGCGCGGCCACGGCGTATACAAGCTCACCGCCTATACGCTCATCGAAACGGTGATGCAAAGCATACGCTCGGTCAACCCCAAGCCGGACTTCCTTGCCCCGGAGCTTCTGATTATTGACGACCTCGGCACCGAGCAAATGATCAAAAACATCACCGCCGAAACCCTGTTTTCCATCGTCAACGAGCGGCAGACGGCGGGGAGGGCCACGCTTGTCGCCACCAACCTTTCGCGCGAAAAGCTCATGGATTTTTACGGCGAACGCCTGTATTCCCGCCTTATCGCCCCGCGCCACTGCGCAATCCTGAAATTGGAGGGGAAAAACCTGCATATCGCGCTGCGGTAGGGGGTTGCTTTTCTTGAAAAGAAAAGTAACCAAAAGAACTTTGTGTTATAAAGGATTCGTTCTATAAAAAATCGCCCTCAAAAGGCGCGCTGTGATAGGGGACTATCGCGTTACACCTTTTATTTTCGACATGCTTTGTAAAGAGAAATAGAAATTTGCCAAGCGGCTTGAACTACGAATTATTTATATACTACGAGGTAGTTGCGTGGAAAAAAAGAAGCTAATTATGGTTGCAGGTCCTGCTGGTGTCGGCAAATCTGCAGTTTGCAAAGAGCTGTTTAAGAAGATAGTCGGAAGCGCATGGTTAGATGGCGATTGGTGTTGGATGGTAAATCCGTATCCCGGCAAAACCGCAGAACAAAAAACCTATGCAGAAAAGGCTTTTGGGTATATTTTAGATGGATATTTTAATGATGACAACACAAATACAATTTTATTTAGTTGGCTCATTCACAGCAATTTCATGTTTGAGCTTGTAACGAATCGAATTACGTATACAAATTATGAACTGGTTAAGGTTGTTTTAATCTGTGATGAACAGGAACATGCCCTTCGTATGCTCTCTGACAACAGGGAGGAAGCTAAAATAGCAGCCCGGGACACCATGGATAAATATCTTTTGTTGGACGCAATAAAGATTGACACCACACATTTGTCAGTGCATGAAACGGCAGAAAAGATATTATCGTTGTTGCATTAAAAGGGGAATATTTCGTGAAATATTCAATTGTAAGAGTAAATAAGACCAATTATCCGATGTTCGATAATATGATATTTTATCGTATAAATGGGCGTGAAAGAAACAAAAACGAGCAGGCGGACATACAGATTGATCAGGCAATATATCAAACTTTAGAGGACAAAAATCTATATATATTTGCGGCTCAAGCAGATGATAAATTCATCGGCTGGATATCTGCCGTCTATATCCCGAAGGTTGGGAGAACAAATGGACGAGGGCATTTGTTTATTGATGAACTGTGGGTGCGTTCTGATTGTAGAAGGAATGGCGTAGCGCACACTCTCATGGAAAAAGCTGATGCTATTTCAAAAGAACTTAACACGTTAGGGTTAAGGCTTTATGTCAGTGTGGATAACGATGACGCCATTTTACTTTATAAGAAGTGCGGGTATGGCAATCAGCATGAGGCACTTTTTATGGAGAAAGAACAGATTAAGTGATATGCAAAGTGGCTAATTCTTATTTAAGCTATCCTAATCCCGATAATTTGCCCCCGATAGCAAAATCTTTTTTGCCACATAGCTCCAGAAAAGACATGGCTTTTCCCAAGGGATTGCTATGCCTTTTCTTCGATAACATTTTGGATTCAAAGCTTGTTCATCATGGAGATAAAGCGGCGGGGGAGGGGGGCATCTTGTCCTACAAGGGATACGGCATGTCTTCCGTAGGGCGGCTTGCCTACAAGCCGCCGCGCAACCTTTAAACCTCAATTTATCGGCGAGCATAGCAAAAATGTTGATTTTTTTGCAGGGAAACTCTGACCCCGATGCTGCTTGATAGCGGAATTTAGCGACGCGCAGCATTATAGCCTCCCTCTGACGAGGGAGGTGGTACGGCGCGCGAGGCCTAAAGGCCTCGGCCCTTGGCGTATCCCGCCAAGGACTCCGGCTGCGCCGGGCGCAAAGCCGCGACGGAAGGAGAGAATTTGAAATCATATAACACAAAGTAACGTTCCTCTCGCCAGAGTGCTGCGAAAGAACATGACCTTGTGGGAGTGTAAGCTCTGGTATGAGTTTCTTCGTAACTACCCCGTTTGGTTTCAAAGGCAAAAACCTATCGGCAACTATATAGTGGGTTTTTATTATGCAAGCGCGAGGCTTGTTGTCGAACTTGACGGTGGCGGGCATTACGATTTGAGACAAATACGAAAGGATGCGGAACGCACGAAAGCGCTTAAAGTAATGCGCCTTAAGGTAATGCGAGTTTGCAACTTCGATATAGATCGCAATTTTTACGATGTTTGCAAAATAATTGATCTTGCGGTAAAAGGTTCTCTCCCTCAGTCGGCTTCGCGTCCGGCAAAGCCAGAGTTTTTGGGCTAAGGCCTACGGCCTTGCGTGCCGTCGGCTCCCTCATCAGAGAGAGCTAGGGAGTGTTTCCCGCCATAGTGCCCAGTAAAAAGCAGCGGGCTGTACCGTTTCTTTTGCGATACAGCCCGTAGCTCCTTATGGTACCGCCACTAACAACGAGGGCGATTTTGTGCTGATACGTTAAAAAGCTTCGCTTACTGCGCCTCTTTCTCCCGCTTTTCTCTAAGCGCCTTGAGCACCGCCTCGGGCGTGATGGGCATGCGGGTGAAGCGCAGCCCCGTAGCGTTGAATACCGCGTTTGCGATGGCGGGCGCGCCGGGCACCATGAGCGGCTCGCCCACGCCGCGCGCGCCGAACGGGCCAGTCGCCTCCTCGTGCTCCACATAGCGCACTACGAGCTCCGGCGCGTCGTAGGCGGTGGGTATTTTATAGTCCACGAAGCTCTTGTTGAGTATTTTGCCGTCCTTTAAAATAAGCTCCTCGAACACAGCCGTGCCGAGCGCCTGCACCATGGCTCCCTCGGACTGGCAGCAGAAGGTAACCGGGTTTATCACCTTGCCCGCGTCGAAACAGGAGGCCATCTTAAGCACCTTGATGTTGCCCGTTTCCGTATCCACCTCCACCTCCGCGGCGTTCGCGCCGATGGTCCAAAACGCCACCGGGTGCTCGCCGAGGCCCGTCGCCTTATCGGTGTTGATGTTGTTTTCAAGCGTGAAGGCGCCTACGCCTATGGCGGGGCCGCCCACGCCCGAGCCGTCCGGGAAGGTGATGCCTAAAGCAAAGTCAGAAAGCGGGAGCTTGCGGTCGGGGTAGATTTTGTGCGCCACGTATCCATCGCGAAGCTCCAGATCGCGCTTGTGCGCGCCCATCTTGATCTGCGCGAGCTCCAGCACCTTATTTCTTAAATCCTCCGCGGCGAGCTTTACGGCGTTGCCCGCGCAGTAGGTGGTGCGGCTCGCGACCGTCTGCCACTCGTAGGGGGTGTGGTCGGTATCGCCCGTGCGTATGGTGATGCGCTTGGGGCTTACGTCGAGCACCTCGGCGGCGATCTGCGTGAGCACCGTATCGGAGCCTTGGCCGATTTCGTGCCCGCTCGTCATCAGGAAGAAACTGCCGTCCTCGTTCATGCGGATGATGGCCGAGGAGCCCGCGTTGGTGGGCATCGAGGGGGATTTCCAGCCCGCCGCCACGCCCTTTCCCCTGAGCTTGGCGGGGGAGGGGGATTTGCTCGGCGTATCGTAGTCGATATCCTTCAATACCTGCTCCAGGCAGTCGTGGTAGCCGGAAACCGCCATGGTCTCGCCCGTGCCGGTCTTGCCGCCGGGCCTGAGGCCGTTGATGCGCCGCATCTCCACGGGGTCTATGCCGATGGCGCGCGCCACCATATCGATGTTCTGCTCGATGCCGAAATGTATCTCGCACATGCCGAAGCCGCGGTACGGCCCGCCCACGGGATGGTTGGTGTACACGCAGTAGCTGTCGGTCCAAACGTTGTCGATGTCGTACGGGCCCGCGGAGGCGAAGCCGCCCGCTTTTACGATGTTCACGCCGTACTCGGTGTACGCGCCGCCGTCCCAGATGAACTCGTTTTTCACGGCGAGTATCTTGCCGTCCTTGCGCACGCCGGTCTTTATTTTGCAGTGGAGGCCCTGCCGCACGTAGGAATTTTGGAAGTCGTCCTCGCGGGTGTAGGTGAGCTTTACGGGCCTGCCGCCGCTCCGCATGGCGAGCGGTATGATAACGCCCTCTATGGTGGTGCCCGCCTTGCTGCCGAAACCGCCGCCCACGTAGGGGGAAATGACCCTCAGCTTGTTGAGCGGTATGGAAAACGCCACGCTCAGCGCCTGCCTTACGGCGTAGGGGGACTGGGTGCTTGCCCAAACGGTGAGCTTTTTATCGGCGTCGTACTGGGCGATGGCGCAATGCGGCTCGAGCGTAACATGCTGGATATGCGGCACATAATAGCTGTTTTCCATCACGTAGTCGCAGCTTTCAAAGGCCTTTTCCGCGTCGCCCTTCCTGAGCTTATAGTGGTGGGATATATTGGTGTGGGCTTTGGGGAAGAAGATGGGCGCCACCTTGTAGGTGTGAAGCTCGGGGTGGATGAGCGGCGCGTTTTCCTTCATGCCCTCCACGGCGTTGGTCACGGCGGGAAGCTCCTCGTATACGACCGTGATGAGGTCGCACGCCTCCTGCGCGATCTCCGGCGTTTCCGCCGATACGGCCGCCACAGCTTCGCCCTGGTATTTCGCCGTACCCACGGCGAGGAAGGTGCGATCCTCCAGATAAAGGCCGCAGCGCTTGCAGCAATCCTGCCCGGTGATCACGTCCTTCACGCCCTTGAGCGCCTGTGCCTTTGAAACGTCGATGCTCACGATGCGGGCGTGCGGGTAGGGGCTTCTTTTCACCTGCGCGTAAAGCATGCGCGGCAGGCGGATATCGTCCACATACTGCGCCTGCCCGGTCACCTTTTTGAGAGCGTCCACGCGCTCCACGGGTGTGCCCACGTATTTCATGCCTGCACGCCTCCCCTCATGCGCGCCGCCGCATCCATAACGGCCTCCACTACGCGGCGGTAGCCGGTGCAGCGGCACAGATTGCCGCTGATGCCCATAACGACCTCCTCCTCCGTGGGGTTCGGGTTCTCGTTCAAAAGCGCGGTCGCGCTCATCAGAAAGCCGGGCGTGCAGAAGCCGCATTGCAGCGCCGCGTGATCCACAAACGATTGCTGCAAGGGGCTTAGCTCGCCGTTTTTCGATAAGCCCTCCACGGTGGTGATGCGCATGCCCTCAAGCTCGGGCGCGAGCACCAGGCAGGCGTTTACGGACTTGCCGTTTACGATCACCGTGCACGCGCCGCACTCGCCCGCGCCGCAGCCCTCCTTGGTGCCCGTAAGGCAGAGCTCGTCGCGAAGCACGTTGAGCATGGTGCGGTGACCGTCCACATAAAGCTCCACGGGTTCGTCGTTTACGGTAAAATGCACAAGGTATTTCATGATTTACCTCCTAAGCGAAGCGCCTGCGCAGCGCGGCGAAGCGCCGCGGCGGTCGCGTCGTAGCGGTATTCACGCGTGGCGCGCACGTCGTCGATGGGGGAAATCTCGCTGTGCGCGAGATTAACAGCCTGCTCCACGGCGCCATCCTCGCCGTAGCCGCGTCCGCATAAAAACGCCTCGGTTTTTGGGAGGCGTATGGGCGTGGGCGCGACCGCGCCCACCGCCACGCGGCAGTCGCCCCTATGGTCGGCGAGCGTGAGGCATACGGTCGAAAGGTCTACCACGGCGCGGCGCGAAATCTTCACGAACGCGCCTTTTATGCCCGCAAGGTGCGGCACGCTTATGCCCGTTATGATCTCTCCAGGCTTGAGGGAGGTTTTTCGCACGAACACGAAAAACTCCTTGAGCGGTATGACGCGCCTTCCTTCCGGCCCCTGAGCGTGCACAAGGGCATCCAGCGCCAGAAGCGGCGTCGCGGTATCCGCGAGCGGGGAGGCGTTTGCGATGTTACCGACGCAGGTGGCGCGGTTTCGCACCTGCGCGGAGCCTACGCTGTTCGCCGCCTCCGCGAGGAAGGGGTAATGCTCCTTCACGGGCGCGAACGCGGCGAGCTCGTTCATGGTGACGCACGCGCCGATAAAAAGCCCCTCCGCCTCGGTGAAGGTCAGCGTATGGAATACCTCGATGCGCTTGATGTCGATCACGAATTTCGGCGCGATCAGGCGATCGCGAAGCTGCACCACCACGTCTGTTCCGCCGTTTAGTAGAACGGCTTCTCCCGTATGCGCCTCCAAAAGCGCGAGCGCCTCGGAAACGGTCTGCGGGGCCAGATAGGAAAACTCTCTCATGGAAATGTTCCTCCTTATCGGCTCGGATCTGTGCGAGTACAAAAGGATTCAATTATAGTATATGCCGCCGTACTGCTTAAAGGGCGAACGCGGGGTGAAACCGGCGCAAAGAAAAGTAAAACCTACTACTGATCTTAATTTCAAGGGGCCGGCGCATAGGCCGGCCCTCCCAAAAAGCCTTGTTTAAACGTCGTCGAAGCCGTCGAATGCCACGATGCGCGTGATGCAGCTTTCGCCATCCACGAGCTTCCACGGGAAGCAGCCGACGACCACGCGCTTGTTGGAGAGGAGCTCGATATCGCCGCCGAGGCATTCCGCGTGGATGCTCTCGTACGGTCTGCCGAAAAGCTTGTAGTGCATGGCCTGATAGGTATCGGGCCACTCGTAGATTTCGTTCAGGCCCTTGCCGTAGCGCGCCCGAAACACCTTATCGCAGGCCGCGGCTTCCATCGGCTCCCACTCGCGTATCTTGGTATTCATGGGGTGGTCGGCGGAGCCGCAATCCACGCCGATCCACCTGAGTTTTTTAGCGCGCACCCACTCGATGAAGTCCATAGAGGGGCCCGGGTGGCGCAGCATGTAACGGCGCTCGTCGGCGGTGGGGGAATCCCAGCCGTAGATATGGTAGCCCGTGTTGATGATGAGGATGTCGCCCTCCTTCACGGTTACGCGCTTTTCGATATCCTGGGGGGTGTAGATGCCCCAATCCTCGGCCTGATCGCTCAAGTCCACCACCACGCCCGGCGCGCAGAGCTTGGTAAGCTCGAGCGCGGCCATATCGCGGCCGGAGGTATCGAAATGCAGCGGGCCGTCGAGGTGCGTGCCCACGTGATTGGAGTGCGTCAGGAGCTGGCCGTTCGCGCCGTTGGGCGTGAGGCGCTTGAAAAACTTGATGACCAGCGGCTCATACGTGGGCCACGGGGGCGTGTTGATGCCGATGGGAATGGTAAGGTCGTACATTTTGATGTCGCTCCATTTTGCCATGATCGCATACCTCCAAATAAGATTTATGGGAGACCGGCGAAACCCGTTTATTTGCCCGCGTACCTTTCCGCGTAGGCTTTTAGCGCGTCAAAGAAGCATTTTTCGGGCGGATGCACGATGCCTGCGCCCACCTGCCCCACGCCATAGTCCTTGTGCGCGATGCCCGTGTTGATGATGGGCCTTACGTTCGTTTCCACGACTTTTATAAGGTCGATGCCCGCCGCGCCGCCTCGAAAATCGAGCGAGGGTATTTTGTAGGCCGCGCTCTCGCCCAAGGTGATGTCGTACATCTGCGTGGAATAGCGGATAGCGTCCTGCACCTTGCCGCCCACGAACTGCACGATGGCGGGCGCCGCCGCCATGCAAAAGCCGCCGAGGCCCGCGGTTTCCGTAATGCTGCTGTCACCCAGGTCGGGGTTCGCGTCCGCCTCGGTGTAACCCGGGAAATAGAGCCCCTCCACCCGCTCGGCGGGCGCTGTGAACCACATATCGGGCCCTAAGCCCGCGATGCGTATGCCGAAATCCGTGCCGTTTCTCGCCATGGTCGCGACGACCGACGAATAGGGTACGTCGAATACCGGGTCCATGGTGGATTTGCAGGCGGGCATGGAAAGGTTTAAAAAGGTGTGGTCGTTGGCGTTTAAAAAGGAGACCGCCGCAAGCTTTTGCACCTCGGGGAAAGCGGTGCTTAAAAGCGCCGGGAACAACTCGCGGAGGAAAAGCGAGGTTGCCGCGCGGTTGCGGTTGTGCACCTCGTCGCCCATTTGCAGCGCCTGCGCGATGAGCCATTTCAGGTCGATCCCGCCCTTTATTTCCATGGCGGCCTTTAAAACGGGGTACAGGGAATCGCGCATGTAGGCGAGGCGTTCGAGCACGGCCGCGTCGCACGCGCCGAAGCGGAGCACCTTGCCTAAGCCCTCGTTGACGGTGCAGTACGCCGCGTTGCCGTAGGTTTTATTGACCACCCTCCAGACGGGCATGGAATAGGTGATTACGCCCGCCATGGGGCCGACCGCGCTGTGGTGGTGGCAGGGCGAAAAGGCGATCTTTCCCGAGGCGGCCAATTCTTCCGCCTCCTTTAAGTCCTTCGCGAGCCCCTCGTACAAAAGCCCGCCCATCACCGCACCGCGCACGGGGCCGCACATATTGTCCCACGCGACGGGAGGCCCGGCGTGCAGTACGGTAAGCTTCGTCATGCCCGGGATCGCCTCGCCGGCGGTGGAAAGCCCCACGAGCGTCGGCTGCGCGTTCAAAATGCGGCCGAGCGCCTCCGCGTTGGCGGCGCGGCGCTTTTCCCTTAAGCTTGGCTCGTCGAGCGCGCTCAAAAGCTTCAAAAGCTCCGCGTCGCCGCCCGCGGCGGGCTTGAAATCCACATGCACGGCGGGTTTGTTTTGTTTAATTAGGTCGCGGTAAAACGCCTCCAGCCCGAAGTTTACGGTATGGAGCTCCTGCTGAAAAAGCTCGTTCACCCTGTTCATGGGCACGCCTCCCTTTGGCGCATCACGAGCGCCGAAAACCTCGCGGCCTGCGCGTTGCTGGGTAGTACGACAGCACCCGCTTCCTCGAGCCGCGCACGCGTTTTTTGAAGCGACTGCGGGTCGTTTTGCGCGCCGCATACGCCCGCGACCGCGCTTAGGTACCGCCCCGCGCGTTCCGCCCGCGCCTTAGCCTTAAGGATCGCCTCCGCGAGCTCGTCGGCCGGGTCGTCGTGCGAGCCGTAGCCGATCACGCAATCCACAAGCACGAGCGCGGTTTCGGGGTCGTCCCCCTCGGTTAAAACGCGCGCCGCGCGAAGCGACGGGTCGATCATGGGATGCGGGCGACCTGCGGTGAACGCGTCGTCGCCGAAATCGAGGAAGGTATGTCCCGCGGGGCTTCTTCCGCGCGCATCCGCTATGGCGTCGTCGGGGTAGAGCGGGATGTTGGAAAAAATGCGGCCGAGCGGCGCATAGAGGAGCTTCATCGCCTCGTCGCAAAGCGTGCCGCCGGTGTAGTAGCCGCGCACGAACCTCTGCGAGGGGGCCATGCGCGCGTTTTCCTTTTTAGCTAAGGCAAGCGCCGCGTCCGCACCCATGGAGAAGCCCATAAAATCCTTTGGTTCGGCGTTTTTTAAAAGCGCCACGGCCTTATGCGCCGCGTCCTCAAGCGATAGGGCGGGCACGAGGCCGTAGGAGCTTATGAGCGCGGGGTCGCCGCCGATGAAGCAGACGACGGTTTTTTTGCCCGTTTTCGCGGCGAGCTTTAAGACCTCCTCGGCGATTTCTCTCGCGGGGGGCTTGGAGACGAGCACGATCACCTCGGTCTCGGGGTCGGCGCCGAGCGCCTCTATCCCGAGCTTCATCATGATGCCGCCGATCTCCTTTTTAAGGTCGCGGCCTCCCGTGCCGATGAGCTGCGAAACGCCCTCGCCGAGTGTGTCGATGATGGAGCTTACCTCCTGCGCGCCCGTGCCGGAGGCGCATACCATGCCGATACGGCCGCGCCTGACGGCGTTGGAAAACGCGAGCGGCACGCCGTTTATGATGGCGGTGCCGCAGTCCGGCCCCATCACGAGAAGCCCGCGCTCCGCCGCGTAGGTTTTTAGTTTTAACTCCTCCTCCACGGTCACGTTGTCGCTGAAAAGCATCACGTTAAGCCCGTTGTAAAGGCATTTTTGCGCAACGCCCGCAGCGTAGCGGCCGGGCACGCTGATAAGCGCCATATTGAGCGCGCCGTCCGCGCGAAGCGCACCCTCGAGCGTGGGCGGAAAATACGCCGCCTCCCGCTTTTTGGCGGTCTCGCTCAAAAGCGCGTCGAGCGTAAGCAGCGCGTTTTTATAAGCGTTTTCATCCTCCACGCGCAGGGCGATAAAAAGGTCGTTCGCGCCGACGGAGGAAAAGCCCTCGCCGCCAAGGCCGAGGTTCGCAGCGAGCTCAAGGTTGAGGGGGGTTCCCATGCCTACGAGGGCTTCCACTACGCCGGGAAGCCTTTTCAAATCGCCCGAAACGCGCATGAGCGTGACGGAATCGAAGTATGCGTTTTTACGCAGTTCCATTTGAAGCAAGGCGTTCCCTCCCTTTCTTGCGCCGCAAGGCGATATCCGAGAATCCGAAGTATAAGCCCGTAAGATAATCGCGGCCCGAGCTGGCGCCATAATTTGCGATGGTTGAAAGAAGCGTTTTTTCCGGTACGCCGCCGCGTGCGATCACCTTGAAAAGCTTAAGCGTCGCCTCGCTCACAAGCCCGAGCCCCGCGCGGCGCAAAAACGCCGCGCTCAAGTACGAGGTGCTTTCGGCCGCGGCCCGCGCGGCCTCCGCGACCCACGGCGCTGGGAAGGCCGCGTTTTGCACGGCGAAATAGCCGCAAAGAAGATCGTCGGACGACGGGGTGAGACCAATGCCGAGGCCCGCGCAGCGCTTAGCGGCGTAAACGGCGGAATCGCCGTCAAACGCGCGCGCCGCCCCGCGGAAAGCCTCGAGTCGGGGCTTTAAAAACGCCGCGTAGGGGGAGGCGCCAAGGGGTCCGGCCTCGTTCGCTAAGGCGGAAAGCCCCTCCTGAGCGCGTTCTTCGGCTAAAAAATTTCGTATGGAGAGTGCGGCGGCGTCAAAAGCGCTCGTTGCCGCACCCTCCATGACTTGCATCGCCCGAAGGTCGGTATGGTTTGCTTCCGCGAAGGAAACAAGCGGGTTGCCCCGCAGCGCGATCCCCGAACGGCAAACGGTAAACGATGCGTTTGTGTCGTAAGCGCCGCCGAACAATTCGCAAGTCCCGTCGATCGTGGCGCTGTGGGGAAAAAGCTCCTTGGCGCGCAACACGGTGAAAAGCCCGTGCCGCGTGCTTAGGTTTACGGCGTGCTCGAAGCGCGAATGGAACGCCGCGGGCTCGGGCGCGCCGCTGAGCGCGTCGTAAAACGCGCCGCATAAGCTCCGTGCCCGGCATGCCGCACCATACGCGCCCGCCATACGCTACGCCTGCTCGAAGATAAAGCCGTAAAAATCCTTGCCGACGCCTTCGCGCACCACGTCCACGGTGGAAACGAGCTCCATGCCTGTTTTAAGGCCCTCGTCGAAGCCGATCTGGCCCGAGGCGGTAAGGCCGTTTTCAAACTGCACGATGCCGAAGTTGAGCCACGGGCGCATATAGCCCTCGGGCAGGTTGTAAACGCGCGTCCAAGTGAGAAGGCGGCATTTCCCGCTGAGGGGTATTTCCTCAAATTCGCGGTGCCCGCATTGTTGGCACACGAAGTATTTGGGATGGTGCAGCCTGCCGCATTTTGTGCAGCGGTATGCGTACATTTCTTCCATGCTTGCCTCCTATTCCTTGGTCACGATGGTGGCGACCACGTTGTTGCCGAAGCCGCCGAAGTTTATCGCGAGGCCCGCTTTCGCGCCCTCCACCTGGCGCCCGTTCGCTTCGCCGCGAAGCTGGCGCACAAGCTCCACCACCTGCGAAACGCCCGTCGCGCCCAAGGGGTGCCCCTTGGCCTTCAGGCCGCCCGAGGTGTTTATGGGTATTTTGCCGCCCAGCTTTGTATCGCCCCGGCGCGCCGCAAGGTGGCCCTCGCCGCGCGGAAAGAAGCCCACCTCCTCGCTTTCCACGATCTCAAGGATCTGGAACGCGTCGTGAAGCTCCGCCACGTCGATATCCTCCGGCTTGAGGCCCGCCATTTTGTAGGCCTTTTGCGCCGCGAGCCGCACCGCGAGAAGGTCGGTGGGCACTTCGCGGTTGGCGACCACGTGCGTGTCGGTCGCGCTCGCGATGCCCGCGATGCGCACGGGCTTTTTAAACCCGAGCTCCTCCGCCTTATCCATGGCGCAAAGCAAGACCGCGGCCGCGCCGTCGGAAACCGGGCACATATCGTACATGCGCAAGGGGTCGGCTACGAGGGGGTTGATGACGTTGGCGTCCTCATCCTCGGTGATGGAGTATAGATCCGGCACGAGGTGGATGTGCGCCACGGGGTTGTGCATGGCGTTTTCGTGGTTTTTCACCGCCACGATGGAAAGGTCCTTGGAGGTGACGCCGTACTTCTCCATGATGAGGCGGGTGAAAAGCCCCGCGAAGGAAGGAAGCGTCATGCCGTAGTTATACTCGGCCTCGGGGTGCAGCATGGTGGCCACAAAATCCGTGGCTTCCCAGCCGGAGACCACGCGCATCATCTCGCCGCCCACCACGAGCACGCAGTCGCAGACGCCGGAGGCGATGGCCATATAGCCGAGCTTGATGGCCGACGCGCCGCTCGCGGGGCCGTTTTCCACGCACTCCGCCATGGCGGGGCGAAGGTTTAAGGTGTCCACGAGCGCCGAGGCGGAGCCGCTGATGCGGTTGATCATCCCCGCGCCCATGGAGGCTACGAACACCTGGTCGATTTTATGGCCCTTGCCCGTTTTCGCGCCCGCGTCGTCGAGCGCCTCGACGGCGGCGGCGCTAAGCATGTCGGCGAAGGGCACGTCGGATTTACCGAACTTCGTATGCCCCACGCCCGCAATGCCGACTTTTCTCATAGCTTGCTCCTTTCAAGTCTGTCAAAAAAGCGCTTTGCACCGCCTTTTTGAGGATGCGGCAGTCGCCCGCCGCACGGCTTCCATATTGCCTATACGGATATCTTCTCGGGCTTGATGAGCTTTGCGTTTTTCTCCATCAATTCCTCTGGCACGGGGCGGCGGCCGGTGTTTTTCAGGCCCTTATGCTTTTCCCAAAGCTCCTTGGTAAGCACGTAGGTGGGCACGCCGCCGAGCTCGTGCTGCACCTCGGGGCGGGAGATAAGCTCGTATTCGATCATCCAGCGCTTGAAGCCGAAGGGGCTTTCCGCCACGATGTAGACCTCCTCCTGTCCTAGCATGAAGTGGTATTCCATTTTCGCCGCGAAAAGCTGCGCGCCCACGCGCAGGCCGCGCTTGAGCGTGATGGTGTGGTACGACATGCCGGTCTTTTCATCCACGAGGCGGCCGTTCACGATGCCCGCAATCACGCCGTTGATGGCGCCCACAAACACGTACTCGTCCTTTACGCGGTAGCGGTAATGCCCAAGAAGCTCCGCGTAGATGCGCGAGGCCACGATGTCGTAAAAGTCCTTGGGCTGCTTCATTAAAGGCTCTATGGTTTCCATGAGCAGGGGAATCTCCTCGCGCTCCGCGGGGCGCACCACCATTTTCTCCCCCGTTGCCAGCGTGATGTATTTGGCGGGGTAAGGCGCGTGCTCCATGGAGGGGGGCCTGAGCTGGAGTTCCATTTTGTCGATGATCGCCATGAACGTTCCTCCTTAGGTATGCAATTTTTAATGTGCTTCCTGCGTTTTTTTCATCTGACGTGCGTTTCGGGCAAGGGAGGTTTAGAGCATTCTTACCTTATATGTTAAGTTCATGGGCGGGATCTGTCTATGTTGACTGTGCACAAAGTATATTATATAATTTTGTTGCAATGCAACAGTTCTTTTTTTACGATCCTTCGGCTCAGTCCATGACGGGGGGCGGTATTTTTGCAATCTGCGAACCTGTTTTCTTCATTTCACATCCCCTTAAGGGAGATTTTAGAGCTTCGGGTGTTTGCGGGCAGCAAGGTGCTCGGCGGCGGCGCGGGCCTCGATAGGTTCGTCGCGGGCATCAACCTTACCGATACGCCGGATTATTACAACTGGATCAACGAAAACGAGCTTTTGGTCACCACCTGCTTTGCGATAAGCGGCGATCCTTCGGCGCTTCTCACGTTTATTCCAACGCTCGCGCAAAAGGGGCTTGCGGGCGTATGCGTCAAGCCGCGGCGCTTCATCCCCGCGCTCACGCCGGAAATGATACGCTGCGCGGAGGAGTGGAGCCTGCCGCTTGTGGAGCTCCCCGATTCGGTGCGCTTTGCGGACGTTATCAAGGAAGTTTCCGATATGCTCATCGAGCGCCAGACGGAGCTTATCAGGCGTATGCAGAGCTTCAACGATATGCTTTTAAGCATGATCCTTGAGGGGGCCGATCTCGACGCGGTGGCGCGCGGCGTGGCGGAGCTTACGGAGGGCACGGTGCTGATCGTGGATTCCACCAACGGCCGCACGTCGCTCTGCCTTTCGCCCGCGGACGAAGCGGGCTTTTCCGGCATGCCTAAGGCCGAGGCGTGCCGCGCGATCTCGGAAGTGGCGCAGCCGCAGCCGCTCGAGGTGGACGGCCATCATTTCGGCTACCTTTACGTATACGGCGCGCAAAGCGGCATGGAGGCGTTTCACGTTGAAATGCTCCGCCAGCTTTCCAAAACCATCCCGCTCGAGATTGCGCGCGAAAGGTCGCTGCGCGCAACGGAGGACGTGCATTTCAGGGATTTTCTCATGCATCTCATCGGCGATAAAATACTCGACGAGCGCCGCGAGCTCGCGCGCGCGAAGCGCTTCGGGGTAGACCTAAACGGCGCGCACCTGATCGTGCGCTTCGCGCAGCCGAATGGCGCGCGGCAGGAAAGCGCCAACGTATTCGCGCTCCAGCGCACGCTTTTGTTCGGCGAGGCGCAGTCCGCGCTCGCGCAGATGGGCGTAGGCTGCCGCGCCGTGCGCGACGAGGAGCAGTTTATTTTGCACCTCAACGCGCCGGCGGGAAACGCCGGGTTCGTGGAACTTGGCGCAAGCATATCCAAGTTTTTCGAAAGCCTTTTTGTAAAATACCCCGGCGTGGAACTCCTGGGCGGCTGCGGGCGCGCGTTCACGGGCGCGGCGGGGCTTTTGAAGAGCGACCGCGAGGCGCAGACGGCGCTTCGCGTGGCGGGCAACCTGAAAAGGCGCGGCCTTATGAGCTTCGACGAGATCGGCCTGCTGCGCCTCGCTTACGCGGATGAGCCGGAGCTCGCCATCCAGTCGTTTTTAGACGAGACCATCGGCGCGCTCCTAAACCTTCACAAGCCAAGGAGCGCGGAGCTTCTCGCCACCTTGGAAAGCTACTTCGAGCATTACGGCAACCTCAAAAGGGTATCGGAAAGCACGTTCACGCACTACAACACCGTGGTGTACCGCCTCAAAAGCATACGTGACATCACGGGGCTAGACCTGCACGTGCCCGAGGACCGCTTCCGTCTCGAGATCGCGCTCAATCTCCACAGATTACTTTCCGGAGCGTAAAAGCGCTACCGGCTGTTCGCTTCGCCTTCCTGCCCGCGCGCGATAAAAAACGCCGCTGCCGCCATCGTCGCGAGCAGGCAAAGGTTCAACACGAAGGGCAGCGCGCGGTTCACGGCGCTAAGCTGTCCGGCGGCCCAGCCCGCGGGCATGCTCAAAAGAAGCACGAACGCGGTGATGAGGCTGTTGATGCGCGCGCGCTGTTCGTGCGGTACGTTTACGGCCATGAGTGATTCGCCCAAAGGGCTTAGTATGGCAAACGCGAGCGCGTCGCACACCGCGGCGAAAAACGCCGCGACAAGCGCGCCGCCTCCAAGCTGAAGCCCCAAAAGCAAAACGCCAAGCCCCAGCGCGTGCACGAAAAGCCCCCAAAAGAGCGGGCGGCGCACGGCGCTAAGCCTGATGCGCGGCGAGATGATCAGGTACACGAAAAGCATCACGGCGCTTTTTAAAAGCGGCAGCATGGAGTAGAGTGCGCCGCTCATTTTGTAGGGGCCGGTGACGAACAGCGGAAAAAAGGTCGTCTGCACGGTGGTAAAGCAGGTAAAGAGCGCCATAAAAATAACGCACAGTAAAACCCGCCGCGTGCGGAGCGCGCGCGTAAATTCCTGCCAGCCGCCCAGAGCGAGGCGAAAGAGCGGCTGATCCTTGCTCCCGGCCATGCGGAGCTTTCCGATGCCGCTTTCGCTCGAGCGGAAGTAGAGTAAAAACGCCTTAGCCGACATGAGCGCCAGCGAAACAAGGTAGAGCGCGCGCATAGCGGGCACGAGCGACATGCGCTCGATGGCAAAGCCGGTTATAGGCGTGAGAAAGCCCGCGACGAGGCCGATCACGCCGAATATGGTGTAGAGCCGCACCAAAGCGCTTTGGTCGCCGTCCTCCACGATGATGCAGCTGAAGCAGTTCCCCGTTACGCGCCACATGCTGTTGAAAAAGATCGCGGCGATAAAATGCCAATAGCTTTGCGCCGTCGCCCACAGCGCGCAGGGGATCGCCCAGCTTACGAGCGAAAACACGAGCATCGTAAGCCTCCTGCCGTACTTGTCGATGATCGCGCCCGAAAGGAGCGACCAGAAAAATTGCAGCGCAAGCCCGAGGCTCACGACAAAGCCGATCCGCGCGTCCGAAATGCCCAAGGCGGACATGTACATGGAGGCGAAGGGCAAAAACAGGTAATACGGAACCGCCCATAGGGGCTCCGCGATCACGGCGGCCTTCTGGTTTCCCTTCAATGCCTTTATCGTTGAAAAAAACGGGCTGTTTTTCAGCTTCACAAATATTCTCCTTTTATTTTATAATTCGGTCCGCATCAACTCCTTTCCGAAACGCCGCACCGGCTATGCCTTTGAAAAACAAAAGATACATGGCCTTTCCCTCCGCCCTTTCAAGGGGCACTTCATATTCTTTGGGAGCCATTTCATTGTATAATCGCCCGTGTGGAGTGTCAATGCGGCGGCGCGCGTGTGCGTGCGCATAAAATATGAGAATAAATCCTGATCCTATTGCGCATGAACATGGAATATGGTATATTTTTAGGAGTAAGTATATGCTAACCGAATAGAAATTCGTTATGAAGGAGGTAAAAATGAACGAGTACAAAAAGCTGACGAACGAAGCCGGTGCGCCTGTCGCCGATAATGAAAACGCGATCACCGCAGGGCCGCGCGGCCCGGTGGTGATGCAGGACGTATGGCTTTTAGAGAAGATGGCGCATTTCAACCGCGAGGTCATACCCGAGCGCCGCATGCATGCCAAGGGCTGGGGCGCCTACGGAAAATTAACGGTGACGCGCGACATTTCGCGTTACACCAAGGCGAAGGTTTTGCAGCCGGGCGCCGTTACGGAAAGCTTCACGCGTTTTTCCACCGTGGCGGGCGAGCGCGGCGCGGCGGACTGCGAGCGCGATATCCGCGGCGTGGCCACCAAGTTCTACACCCCGGAGGGTAACTGGGACCTCGTCGGCAACAACACGCCCACCTTTTTTATCCGCGACGTGCACAATTTCTCCGACCTTAACCGCGCCGTCAAGCGCGACCCGCATACCGGCCGCCGCAGCGCCCAAAACAATTGGGATTTCTGGACGCTCCTCCCCGAATGCTTCCATCAGATCACCGTCGTGATGAGCGACCGCGGCATACCCGCGTCGTTTCGCAACATGCACTTTTTCGGCGAGCACACCTTCTCGCTCTACAACGAAAAGAACGAGCGCGTATGGTGCAAATTCCACTTTAAAACGCAGCAGGGCATCAAAAACCTCACCAACGGGGAAGCCGCGGCGATCAACGGCATGGATCGCGAGTATCACGGCAAAGACTTATACGAGGCCATCGAGCGGGGCGATTTCCCGCGCTGGACGATGTACATTCAGGTGATGACAGAGGAGCAGGCGCTCAACCACTACGAAAACCCCTTCGATATCACAAAGATTTGGCCGCATAAGGAATACCCGCTCATCGAGGTGGGCGTATACGAATTGAACCGCAACCCCGAAAATTACTTTGCAGAGGTGGAGCAGGCCGCGTTTACCCCCGCGCACGTGGTGCCGGGCATCGGCTTCTCGCCCGACCGCTTTTTGCAGGGCCGCCTCTTTGCCTACGGCGACGCGCAGCGCTACCGCCTAGGCGTAAACCACAACCACATCCCCGTCAACCGCGCGAAGGTGGAGGTCAACGAATATCACCGCGACGGGTTTATGCGCGTCGATGGGAACTATGGCGCGACGCCCGCGTACTCGCCCAACAGCGCCGGGTACTGGACGGCGCAGCCCGAGGTGGCGGAGCCTCCCATGGCGATCGACGGCGCAATGTGGCGCTACGACCCCAAGGACGATCCCACGGACGATTGCTTCCGCGCGGGCGGCAACCTGTGGCGCGTGCTCGCCGAGGATAAGAAGGAGCTTCTCATCCAAAACACCGCGGGGGACATCGCCTCGTGCACGGAAAATATCAAATACCGCCACGCCGCGCATTGCTACCTTGCCGATCCGGAGTACGGCAGGCGCTTTGCTGAGGCCGCGAAGCTCGATTTCGAAAAGGTGAAGGAGCTAAGTAAGCTCGATCACAAGGGGCTTATCGCGGCAACGATATAGCGGGCGGCGCACGAAAATTTATGGGCGGGCCGGCGCTTGCGCCGGCCCGCCCAATAAGGAAATGACGTGATCGCGCGGCTCAAGCGGCAAAAAAGCAAAAACAAAAGGAATCGAGGGAAAATTTATGCCGGATAAACGTTTTGCGCGCTATCTCGAGGCGGCGTTCGACGCAGCCTACCTTCTTACGGCGCTCGCCTTGGGTATGATCCTGCTCTTTACGGGCGAAACGCCTCTAAAGCGGCTGTTCGGCGTGATGGCCTTGGTGCTCTTTTCGGGCGACGCGTGCCACCTCGTGCCGCGCGTACTGCTTGCGTTGACGGGCGACGAAGCGCGGCTTAAAGCGCGCCTCGGCTACGGAAAAATGGCCGCCTCCATCGGCATGACGTTTTTCTACGTGCTCCTGTGGCACGCGGGGCTTCTCGCGTTTCACGTGAGCGGCGCTCGCGTGGTTACGGCGTTCGTATACCTTCTCGCCGCCGTTCGCATTTTGCTGTGCCTGTTCCCGCAAAACCGCTGGCGCGAGGGCGGAGACGGCCCGTGGGGCGTATACCGAAACATCCCCTTCACGCTTTTGGGCGCGGCGGCGGGCGTTTTGTTTTTCCTCTACCGGCGCGCGGAACCGATCGGCCTTTCGTGGATGTGGCTCGCCGTGCTTTTGAGCTTCGCGTTCTACCTTCCCGTGGTGCTGTGGGCGGAGAAACGCCCCGCGCTCGGGATGCTCATGCTGCCGAAAACCTGCGCGTATGTTTGGATCATCGCCATGGGCTTGATGGTTTAAATCGGATAATAACCCGTTCCCGACGGCGTGCCGCAGCGAAGAACCGTTGCGGCGCGCTTTTTTCTTTGGTATCCTGTGTAAGCGGAAGCCGTATACGTACAAGCGCGGCGGCGGACGGTAAAGGCGGGCAGCCGATCATGGGGTAAACGGAGGGCGGAACGGTGCAAATGCCGGATATGGAAACCGGGCGGCTATGGATTCGCGGCACACGCGAATCGGACGGCCCGGCTTGTTTGGATATTTGGATGGATGATGAAATGGGGCGGTATATGGCCGATCCTCCCCGGGATAAGGCGGACGAGGCTGAGCTGAACTTTGCCGTTGGAATAGAGGAGGAGGACGGCTGGTACCCTATGGTGGTATTTCACAAGGCTACGGGGGATTTTTTGGGCACCTGCAGCGTTGTTCCGATGGACGGAGGAAAGCGCTGGGATCTGGGGTACGCCGTGCATAAAAAGTATTGGCGGCAGGGATATGCGACGGAGCTTCTTCAAAAGCTCGTGGAGACCGGAAAAGAAAACGGCGTTTGCTCCTTCAGCGCGCGCGTGGCGAAGGAAAATGCCGCTTCAAATGCCGTTTTAAAAAAACTCGGGTTTCAGGTATGGAAGGATACGGGCAGCTTCCGCAAGCGCGGGACCGATATCGTTTTTCCGGAATATACGTATTTGCTCGACATAAAAGGACGGTAACCCCCGGTTTGCCGGCCGGTATAACAGCGGCGCCCATCCGCGCGCGCCTTTATAAAACGGGAGGCTTATTGCCATGGATATTCAGCCGATCAGCGCCCGATACCGCGGCGAAGTAAACGCCATATTGAAGGAAGAATGGGCTTGCCCCCCTTCGGTCTCCCGAGGTAAAGCGATCGACACAACGGGGCTGCCGGGCTTTGTATCCTTGGAGGACAATAGGATCAACGGGATTATCACCTACAACATCGAAAATTCGGCGTGCGAAATCGTAACGCTCAACAGCTTTGAAGAAAACAGGGGCGTGGGAACCGCTTTGATCAACGCGGTCTGTTCCGCGGCAAAGGCCGAAAAGTGTACCAAAATTTGGCTCATCACCACAAACGACGATATCGACGCGATCAGGTTTTGCCAAAGAAAAGGTTTCGCGTGGATCGCAACGCGCATCGACGCCATAGAGGTTTCGAGGAAGCTTAAGCCCTCGATACCCTTGATCGGCAGGTATGGTATTCCTATCAAACATGAGTTGGAATTCGAAAGAAAGCTATGAATTATGTGTACCTTCGGGGAGCGCCTTCGCTTGCCCGAAAGTATGGGAGGGAAGCGCGTGATACGGCTTGCAAAAATCGAAGATATGAACAGGATCATGGAGGTCTATGCGATCGCCAGAAGGTATATGGCGGATAACGGCAACGCCGGCCAGTGGGGAGCTTCTCATCCGCCGCGGGAGATGCTGGAACAGGACATACGGAACGGTCAGCTCTTTGCGGATACCGAGGGCGATGAAATCCACGGGGTCTTTATGTTCGCGATCGGGCCCGAGCCGACGTATTCCTATATCGAAGACGGCGCGTGGAAAAACGACGAGCTTTACGGAACGATACACCGCATCGCCGGCGACGGGGTCATGAGGGGCGTTTTCGGCCGGTGTCTCGAGTTTTGCAAAGGGCGAATCTCCAATGTGCGGATCGATACGCATTCCAACAATCATACCATGCGGCATTTGATAGAGAAAAGCGGCTTTAAAAGATGCGGGACCATCTACGTTGAGGATGGGTCGCCCCGGATCGCGTATCAGTACACAGCCGGGGAATAACCTCCGGCCCATCGCCGGGCACAAAAAAAGCACAGCATGAACAACGGGCTGTACCGCGTCATTTTCGCGATACAGCCCGCCGTTATTTGCCCGCCGCAAAGCGGAACGCTTATTTCGTTACTCCATGTTCACGCCGTTTACGGCCGCGAGTATCTTCTCGGAGGTGATCGGCATGATGTTCATGTTTAAATCGGTGCCGATGGCGTCGCGTATGGCGTTGATCACGGCCGGGGCGATGGAGTTATCGGACGGTTCGCCCACGCCCTTCGCGCCGTAAGGCCCAAGGCCGCCGCCGCTTTCCAAAATGATGGTCTCCACGTCGGGCACGTCCACGGCCGTGGGGATAATGTAGGTGGAAAAGCTGTTGGCGCGCGTGATTCCCTTTTCCCATTTGAGGTCTTCGTGGGTGGGCCACAGTGCATGGTAGATGGCGCCGCCCTCCATTTGGCCCTCGCAGGAATTTTTGTTGATCATCTTGCCCGCGTCCACGGCCGCGATGATGCGGAGTATTTCGTATTCGCCCGTCTCCTCGTCCACCGCAACCTCCACGCCGTGGCAGGTATAGGTAAGATCGGGGTTGAGCTGGCCCTTGATATCGGTAAGATCGGGCACCTCGGTGAAGGGCGCGTTGAATTGGGTGATGGTTTCAAGCTCGCCGCCGTCGTTGCTCAAATGGCCGATGACCTTCGCGAAGGGCATGCTCACGCTCGGGTTGTTGATGAGGTAAACCTTGTGATCGCCCAGCGCGAGGTTGCTCACCGGGTAGCCAAGGAGCGCGGAGGCCTTTTCCAAAAGCCTGTCGCGCATGATACCCGCGCACTTCAAGGCCGCGTTGCCCGACATGTAAAGCTGGCGCGTAGCCGTGGTGGTGCCGCAAAGCGGGGTGAGGTGCGTATCCATGATGAAGGGATGCACGTCGGTGATGTCGAGCCCCAATTCCTCGGCTACGATCTGGCAGAGCACGCTCGCCTGTCCGCCGCCCAAATCGGGCACACCGGCCCTGAGCGTTACGGAGCCGTCCAGCTCCAAGCGGATGGAGATGCGCGAGGAGTCGTGCAGGAAGGTTAGGCGCCCGTATACCATGTGCCCGCAGGCGATGCCGCGGCCCACCCTGCGGCCGTCGGGCAGGCGGTCGAGCTTCGGCGTGGCGTTGAGGGAGGCGTTCACCTTTTCAAGCAGCTCCGGCGCGGCGATATGCCCTTGGGGAATAAAGCCGGTAGGCAGAGCGTCGCCGTTGTGCATGAGGTTGCGGCGGCGGATTTCCACGGGGCTTATTTTGAGCTTATCGGCGATCTGGTCGAGCTGGCGTTCGCACGCGAAGTTGACCTGAGGGCCGCCGAAGCCGCGGTTGGCGCTCGAAAACGTGTTGTTGGTGAAGGCCGAGGCGCTTTGTATCTTCACGTTGGGGGTCGCGTAGGGGCCCGCCGCCGAGTAGGTGGAGTACATCTGCACCCAAGGGGTGAGGTAGGTGTAGCTGCCGCCGTCCATCACGATGGATACTTCCTGGGCGATCACCTTGCCGTCCTTGTCGGCGCCGGTCTTATAGTGCAGGTATTCGGGGTGGCGCTTGGCGTGGGTCTCGAGGGATTCCTCGCGGCTCCAAACCATCTTTACGGGCCTGCGGGTTTTGGTTACGAGGAGCGCGATGTACGTTTCGACGGTGATGTCCTCCTTGCCGCCGAAGCCGCCGCCCATGGGGATGCTCATGTTGCGCACCTTGGTGTGCTGCAGGCCCATGATCCTCGCGATGGTGCGGTAATGCTCCAAAACCTGCACGCCTACGCGCAGGGTAATCACGCCGTTTTCATCGAGCCAGCCCATGCCGCCTTCGGTCTCGAGGTAGGCGTGCTCGTGCGGCGATGTGTAGTAGTCGTTTTCCACGATTACGTCGCACTTTTCCCACGCGGCGTCGATGTCGCCGCATTCGATCTTGGTGCGCATGATGGTGTTGGAGTCGTCCTCGCTCGAAACGAGGTACGCGCCCTCCTTGAGGGCCTCGCGGGGGTCGTACACGCCCTCGGCGGGTTCGTAATCCACCTCGATAAGCTTTAGGGCTTCCTCGGCGATCTCCTCCGTCTCCGCGGCCACCAGAGCGATGGCCTCGCTCTTGGAGCGTATCTTGCCGGTGGCGAGCACCTTATAAAGGCCCTCGAAGCCGCCGCCCACGTCGCGCATCTGGCCGAATTTGGTAATATCCTCGTTGTGGGGCACATCCTTGGCCGTCAATACGGCGTGCACGCCTTTAAGCGCCTCGGCCTTGGAGGTATCGACGCCCTTCAGGATGGCGGCGGGGTATTTGCTCCGAAGCACCTTGGCGTAGAGCATATTGGGCATGGACCAGTCGTCGCTGAAAAGCTGCTCGCCCTTCGCCTTGGCCCAAGCGTCGTGCCGCGGCACGGCAGTGCCGATCAATTTCAGGTTCTTCTTCATGCCAGCACCCCCTCTTCGATCTCCTTGGCGACCTTGTAGATCGCGTCCACGATCTTAACATAGCCCGTGCAGCGGCACAGGTTGCCGCTGATGGCGGCGCGGATGGCGGCGCGGTCGGCCTTGCCGCCGTGCTTTAAATAATCCGTACCGGCCACGATCATGCCCGGGGAGCAGAAGCCGCATTGCACGGAGCCGCACTCCACGAACGCCTCCTGCAATCGCGCGGTAAGCCTGTCGTTGTAGCCAAGGCCCTTGTTCGTCCAAACCTCATGGCCTTCGCACGCGGCGGCGAGCGTGATGCAGCTCTTCACGGAAGTGCCGTCTAAAAGCACCGTGCAGGTGCCGCATTCGCCTACCTCGCAGCCGCACTTCACGTCGTAGTTGTAGTTGTCGCGCAGCGCGCGCATAAGGCTTTGCTGCGGCTCCACCTCGTAGGTCACGCTGTCGCCGTTTACCTTGAGGTTGATCTTTATTTTTTCGCTCATAGCCTAAAATCCTCCTAGTTACACGAGCCGAAGGCCGCGAGCCGCACGGCCCGCTTAACGAGCACCGGCACGATCTGGCGGCGGTATTCCACCGACGAGCGCACCGAGCGGGGACGCGGGTTGAAATCCTGCTGCACCGCCTCGTACATGGCGGCAAACGCGGCGTCATCGCGGGCGTTTATCCCTAAAAGCGCCTTCTCTGCGTTTTGCGCGCGCACGGGGGTGGATTCCACCGCGCCAAGCGCGATGCGGCAGGCTTTGACGATGCCGTTTGCATCGACTTCCACGCAGGCGGCGGCGGTGGAAATGGAAATGGCCATAGACCTGCGCTGCGCCATCTTCATAAAGGCGGTGTGCGGCTGGGGCTTGAAGGTGAAGTGCGTCACCAGTTCATCCGGCTCGACCTTGGTTTTGCCGAGCGCCACAAAGATATCGCATACGGGATGCGACCTTACGCCGCGCACGCTCGCCATGTGCGCGTCCGCCTCCAACACCATGAGGGGGGGGAGGGTATCGCCGCCGGCGGAGGCCTTGATGAGGTTGCCGCCGATGGTGGCGCTGTTGCGCGTGGTGGGGTCGGCAAACACGTTCGCGGCCATGTGGAGGCAGGGCGCGTGCTCGCGGATGAGCTCGTTGGTCGCAAGCTCCGCAATGGTTACGAGCGCGCCCACGCGCACAAGCCCGTTTTCCATGCTTATGCCCTTTAGCTCGGCGATGTCGCGGATGTTCAAAAGCGTAACGTTGTTGCGCTTGCCGTGGCGGATATCCACCAAAACATTGGTGCCGCCGGCTACCACATACGCCTTGGGGCCGAGGGAGGAAAGAAGCTCCACGGCCGAAGCCGCGGTCTTCGCGTTTACGTACTCGAAATTCTTCATGCCTTAACCTCCTTCATTCGCGAGGCGGCCGCCAAGACCGCCTCGGTCATGGCGACGTAGCCCGTGCAGCGGCAGAAGTTGCCGCGAAGGTAATCGCGTATGGCCCCTTCGTCCGGGTCGGGGTTTTCACGGAGAAGCGCGGTAGCCGTTATGACCATGCCGGGCGTGCAAAAGCCGCATTGAATGGCCGCCTTATCGATAAAGGCCTGCTGCACGGGGCTCAATTCGCCGTCCTTGGCGAGGCCCTCCGCGGTGGTGATCTCCCACCCGTCCGCCGCCACGGCGGGGACGAGGCAGGCCATCACGCTTTGATCGCCGTGCAGCACGGTGCACGCGCCGCATTCGCCGATGCCGCAGCCGTATTTGGCCCCGGAGAGATAGAAGCGGTCCCTCAAAACGTTGAGCAGAAGCTCGTTGCTCTTGACAGCGAACGTGCGCTTCACGCCGTTGATCGTGAGTGTGATCTGATGCAGGCTCATTTTACTTCACCTCCGCTCAAGTTCCAAGCCTGTGTGAGAGCGTCCCGCGCGATGATTGCCGCCACGTCCGTGCGGTACTGCGCGGTGGTGCGGTTGTCGTCGATGGGACGGATGAAGGCGGATATGCGGTCCGCGGTTTCAAGAATGAGCGCGCGGCTCATTTCCTTCCCCGCGAGGGAGGCGGAAATGTCCTTGAGGAACAGCGGCCTTGCGGCCACGGAGCCCATCGCCATGCGGCATTCCTTGATGGTGTTCCCGTTTCGTACAAGCACCACGGTAAGGCTTATCTTGGCGATGTCGGACTTTACGCGCCCGAGCTTTATAAAGGAAGAGCCGGTGTGCGCTTCCGGGGCGGGCAGGAGGATGCGGGTGAGCATTTCGTCGGGCCGCATCACGGTTACGCCGGGGGCGAGGAAGAAATCCTCCGCCGCCACGACGCGCGCGCCCGTAAGGCTTTTAAGCTCCACGGAGCCGCGGTAGCTTATCACGGGCCCCACGGCGTCCGCCACGGGGGAGGCGTTGCAGAAGTTGCCGCCCAGGGTGGCCATATTGCGGACGGAGATCGCCGCCATGGCCTTGAGCGCGCCGCAGAACGCGGGGTATTTTTCGTTGAGGCGCGCGTCCTTTTCGAGCGTGGAAAGCTTCGCCGCGCAGCCGATGGAAATGCCGCCGTCGAGCTCCTCCACCCTGCGAAGCTCCTCGATACCGTTGATGTCGAGCATGGTGTCGATCTCGGTGAGAGCGCCCACCTTTATTTTCACGATTAGATCGGTGCCGCCCGCGAAGATCCTCACGTTTTTCCTGTCCGCAAGGATGCCGAGCGCTTCAGGAAGGGTTGTCGGCTTTACATAGTCGAACTCCTTCTCCACGAACCTTGTGTTGATGTGTGCCATCAGCGCACCTCCTTTTGTTTTAAGGCGGCCAGCATGACCTCCGGTGTGATGGGGAGCTTCGTAAAGCGGACGCCCACGGCGTTGTAGATCGCGTTGGAGATGGCGGCCTGCGCGGAGGCGAGCGCCGCTTCCCCGATGCCCTTCGCGCCGAAGGGGCCGGTTGGCTCGTAGGTGTGGCATATTTCCACGCGGATGTCCGAGGCCAGGGGCATTTCGGTGCTGGTAGGGGTTTTATAGTCCACGAGCAAACCGCCGTTCTTGAGCGCGCCCGTAAGGGGGTCGGTCGGCAGCGCTTCCATTACGGTGTAGCCGAAGCCCCGGTTGAACGCGCCGACGAGCTGGCCCTTTACGAGGTCGGGGTTCATGGCCGTGCCGCAGTCCGCGTACATGAGCACGTGGGGTATGGTGATCTCGCCGGTTTCGGTATCGACCTCCGCCTCCACGAAATGGGTGGTAAAGCAGGGGGGGCAGTTCTTCTGGCGGTAGCTGTCGGTATAGGCGATGGTGCCCCAGTTCATGATCTGCGCGTGCTTGGCGAGCACGCCCACCGTCACGCTCTTCTGCGGGTAGCCCTTCACCTGCACGCGGCCCTGATGGGCGCCGGGGTCGAGCACCACCTCGAGGTCCTCGGCGTTTTCCAATAGATATTTCGCGGCCATCTCGAACAGCCTTTCCTTCACCTTAAGGCATACGTGGCGCACCGCGCCGCCGCCGCAGTATACGCCGCGGGTGGCGTGCGTGCACACGTCGTAACCGGTGTTCATGGTTTCGGCGGGGGAGAGGCCTACGAGGTCATAGGGAACCTGAAGCGTTTCGGCGACGATCTTGCGAAGCGCGTCGAGCGTGCCGCCGCCGTGGTCGGTCACGGGGGTCACGAGATCGACCGAGCCGTCTTCATTGATTTTCACCATGCAGCTCGAGTAATCGATGACCTCGCCCTCCTTGGGGCCGCCGGTGCCGGAGCAGTGGAAGCCGCGCGCCACGCCGATGCCGCGGCGCTTCACGCCGGTTTTCTCGGCGGGGACGCCGCGCTCGTCGAAGCGGAATTCCTTACGGCCCTCCACAAGGCTTTCCTCCACGCCGCAGCTCTTGATGATGGAGCGGATGGTGGGACCCTGTCCCCAGAACTCATCCCCTACGCCGCGGTAGTTCTTGAGGCGGAAGTCGATGGGCGAAAAGCCCATTTCGTTGGCGATGATATCGATGGTGCTTTCCACCGCGAAGTTGATCTGCGGGTTGCCGTAGCCCTGCATGGCGCAGCAGGGGGTCTTGTTGGTATAAACGGCGGTGCCCTTAAAGCGGATATTGCCCTCGTAGCGGTAAAGGGAGGCAAACCACCCGGCCACGCAGCCCATGTAGGGCAGCGGCTGCACCTGATGCGCGCCGAAATCCACAAGCGCCCGCACCTCCGCGGCGGTGATAAGGCCGTCGTTGGTCACGCCCATCTTCACGCGGAACTTGCTGGGGTATTTGTTGTGGCTATAGAAATCCTCTTCGCGCGAGGAGCACATCTTCACCGCGCGGCGGGCCTTCATGGCGATGCACGCGCAGATGGGCACCACCGTGTTCACCTGTATGGAGGAGCCGAACGCGCCGCCGAAGGGCGTTTTCTTCACATTGATCTTGGAGAGGGGAATGCCGAGGATGCGGCCTAAGAGCTGCCGCGTCCCGTGGATGGATTGGGTGGTGGACCAAACGGTGAGGGAGCCGTCGGGCTCGGGCTTGCAGACCGCGCCCTTGGTCTCGAGCTGCGCATGATAGATGCGGCCGAGCTCAAAATCGTTCTCGAAGATGCGGTCCGCCTTGGCGAAGCCCGCGTCGCAGTCGCCTTCGTCGATGTTTCGAACCACGCCGATGTTGTTGTTGATGGGAATCTTCTTTTCGCCCAGGTAGATGGCCTCGTAGAGCTGCGGCGCGCCGTCCTTGAGGGCGTCCTCGGGCTCGAACACGGCGGGGAGCACGTTATATTCCACCTTCAGCGCCGCGAGCGCTTTATAGGCGAGCTCCTCCGTTTCCGCGGCGACGGCCGCGATGGGCTCGCCCACGTGCCGGGCCTTCTTGGGAAGCACCGTGCGGTCGCGGTACGTGCTCGCGGGCACGGATACGCTGCGCTCGTTGTAGATAACGGGGTTGATGTCCGAATAGGTCAGGCATACGGCGCCCATGGCCTCGGCCGCGGAGGTATCGATCGATACGATCTCGGCGTGAGGATAGGGGCTTCTTAAAACCGCGCCGTACAGCATGCCGGGAATCACGATGTCCGAGGGGTACTGCATCGTCCCCGTGACCTTGGCGTAGCCGTCGCTGCGGGGGGTGTTCTGCCCGATCACGGATTGGTTTGAAAGCTCCACCTTTGCGTCACTCCTTTATGAATGATAAATCTGAAATGTTTTTTTCGTGGTTGACAAAAATATTATAGCATAAAAGATATCATTATGTTGAATAAAATTTCCTTATCCACAAAAGTGGCATCATAAAAACGGTGAATCACAGCCTGTTTTTAGCAGTTTCATGCGCGAGGCGTTAGCCTCGCGCATGAATAACGGTATACGTGATATGAAAATTTTTTAACATGCTTGTGTGCGGCTAATCCTTAAAAGAGATGCTCCGCAGGGGGTCGCGGCCGCTCTTGCAGCTCGGCGTGCGGCAGGCGATGCCGCAGTAGTTGCGCACGCGCTTGGGAATGATGCCGTTGGGCCGCACGATGAGCATCACCACCATGACCACGCCGTACATGAGCTGCTGGTAGTCCGAAAAATCCCTGAGCTTTTCGCTCATGATGGTGAGCAAAAACGCGCCGCAGATGATGCCGATGGGGTTATCGAGACCGCCTAAGATGACCATGCAAATCAGCATGATGGATTTGTTGAAGTTATAGCTGTCAGGCCCCACATAGCCCTCGAGGCCGACGAGGAGCGTCCCCGCGAGGCCCATGAACACGCCGCCGAGGCAGAACGACAGAATCCTTCCCTTGCGGGCGTTGATGCCGAAGCATTGGGCGGCGATATCGTCCTTGGCCATGGTGTTGAGGGAAAGCCCGTGCCTTGAAAAGCCGACGCGCATTGCGACGTAGGTGACGAGCACGAGAAGGAGCAGGCAAAAGAGCATGTACGGTACCTGCGCGGCGAATTTGATGCCGAACAGGGTGTATTTTTTATAGAGCTCGAAGCCGCCGATGGCGTAGCGCTGGACGCGGTTCAGGCCGTCCGATCCGCCTAAGAAGGCGATGGTGTTGATGAGCTGCGTGAAGGTGATCTGCACGGCGGTGGTGATGAGGGAAAGGTAATAGCCCTTGGTGTTCATAGTGATAAGGGCCACGACCAGGCCGAACAGGCCCGAAAGCAAAATGCCGCCCGCCATGCCGATCCACGGCGAAATGCCGAGGCGCATGGTGGCCACGCCCACGCTGTACGCGCCGATGCCCATGAAGGCCGCGGGCGCGAAGTTGGTCATGCGCGCGCTGCCCATCTGGAAGTTGAGGCCCAAGCAGGCGATGGCGTAGCAGGCCGTGAGGCAGCCGATGTGGGCGATGTAGTTCTCGCTGCCGAGGCTGAAGGGAACGAGCGCCAAAAGCGCGGCGCCGGAGATGGCGGCGACCTTCTTGTGGGCGATGTAGGCGTCGAACACGGCGTTGATGAGCCCGTAGCGGTCGAGCATGAGCAGCGCCACCGTAAAGGCGACCATCAGCGAAATGCTTACGGCGTAGCCCGAGACGAGCACGAAGCGGATGAAGAACGCGAAGAAAAGGTTGATGAGCAGCACGGCTGCGTGGCTGTTGAGGAGCGTTTTGATCTTCGTCATGTGTCGCAACCCCCTTCTAAACCTTTTCAACGCTCTTCTCGCCCAGGATGCCCGCGGGCTTGAAGATCATAAAGATGATGGCCACAACGAAAGCGATCACGTTTTGGTAGCGTGTGCCGCCGTTGAAAAGCCCGGAAACGAAAACCTCCACGAAGCCGAGCAGCATCCCGCCGATGATCGCGCCCCATATGTTTTTCATGCCGCCCACCACGGCGGCCGCAAAGCCCTTGCTGCCGTACAGGGTGCCGGTATCGAAGCGTATCACCGATTGATAGCTGCCAAAGAGGAAGCCGCCCACCGCGGCGAGCACGCCGCCGATGATGAATGTGAGGTTAATCACGCGCTTCACGTTTACGCCAGTCATAAGGGCGAGCTCCTTGTTCTGCGCTACGGCCAGCATGGAAAGGCCCATTTTGGTTTTATTTAAAAACACGAACAGCGCGACCACGATGAGGATGGTAACGCCGATGATGATCGCGTCGCTGCTGATGGCGCCGCCGGACAATAGCTTGGGCATGGCCTGCGGGTTGCGCCCGCCGCTGATGTCCATGGGGCTTGCAACCTTGGTGAGCGGGCCGGCGATGGCCGTGGTGACGGATTTGAAGCCGAGCCCGAGGAATTCCTTGATAACAAGGCCGAGCGCGATGGTGGATAAAAGGGGCATGAGCGTGTCGCCGCCCTCGAAGGGCTTCACGGAGATGCGGTAGGTGAACAGGCATAGGAGCACGCACATCACGGAGGCGATGGCGAGCACGAGGCCGACCATAACGGGCGTGGAGAGCACGCCCGTAAGCCCCAGATCGAAAACGATGATATAGCTGCTGATGATGGTGAAGGCGCCGAACACGGCGATCTCGCCCACGCAGTACACGATCGTGTCCAAAACGCTGAAGAACAGGCAGTTGCTGATGGCGACCAGCGTATAGGTGCACCCTAGCAAAATGGCGCTGACGAGCAGATTCAGGAAAAGATTCATGATTGTTGGCTCCTTTGCTTTAGGAGGTTCACTTAGGAGGTTCCCCGGGGATCGGCGCCCCGCATAGGCCGCGGGGCGCCGTTTACGCGGTTTGAAAAAGGCTTATTTCCCGAAGGAGCGGGCGCCGGAGGCGTAGTCGGAATCCTCGAAGTACACCCACTGGCCGTCCTGCACCACGTACATGCACACCGCCACGAGCTCGGTCTGGCCGATGTCGTTAAAGGTGGTGGTGCCCATGATGCCCGAGAAGCTGCCGTTGGCGATGGCGTCGCGCATGGCGAGCGGAGTCGGGTTATCGCCGCAGGCCTTGAGCGCCTGCAAAAGGATCAAAGCGGCCTCGTAGGAGTAGGGGGTGTACGCGCCGATGGGGGTATCGAAGTTCTGCGCATTGTAGTCGGCGATGAACTTTTTGCCGGCCTCGGTGCTGTCGAGGCGGATGCCGGGGGAGGTGACGAAAGCGCCCTCGGCCGCGTCCGCGCCGATGATGAGGAAGTCCTCGGTCTTAAGGCCGGAAATGCCGAAGAACAGCTTGTTGAAGCCCGCCTTGCTGAGCTGCTCCTTGAGATAGATGCCCTCGGTGTTGGTGCTGCCGCAGTACACCGCGTCGCAGTCGGAGGCCATGATCTTGGTGACGATGGCGTTGAAGTCCACGGTCTCGGCCGGTACGGATTCCACGCCCACCGGCTCGAGGCCGCGCTTGGCGAGCTCCGCCTTGAAGGCGTTCAGGTTGCCGTTGCCGTAGGAGCTGTCGGTCGATACGATGAAGATTTTCTTGTAGCCCATCTCGTCGAGGACCTTAACGGCCAGAGGGTTGTTCTCCTGCACGTCGGTCGGCGCGGAACGGGTGATCCACGGATAGTTGTCGGCGTTGGTGAGGTTTTCGCGGATGGCGCCCCAGATCAGGAAGGGGATTTCGTTCTCGATGAACACGGGGGTGGTCGCGTCGGCGCATACGGAATGCCAATGGCCGGTGGCGGCGACGACGGTGCTGTCCGCAACGACCTGCTGCGCGCCGGAGGCGGCGGCGGTGGGATCGCCCTGATCGTCGATGATGATCGTGCGGATTTCATAGGGATACTCGCCGGAGGCGTTTGCCTGATCGATGGCGAGTTGGAAGGCGTTGCGCGCCGCGGAGCCTTCCGCCGCGCCGGAGCCCGTGATGGGGCCGAAGAAGCCAAGGGTTACGTACTCGGGCTTGTCGGATGTGCCCGACGGGGACGCGGCGCACCCCGCAAAGGCCACGGCGACCAGCATGAGGGCGAGCAGCAGCGCTACGATCCGCTTCTTAAACATGTTTTTTCCTCCTCTTTATTTCATTGCCCCGCGGGGGAGCAAGCTTAAGATACATGGGAATTACATGACCGCGTTTTCCGCGATGGCGCTCTTTTCGAGCTCCTCCGTCGTGCCGGAAAAGATGATCTGCCCTTTTTGAATGACGTAGCCGAAATGGGAAACGCTCAGCGCCTTTTTCACGTTTTGCTCCACGAGCATGATGGTCATGCCGTCCTGGCTGTTCAGCCGCCTTACGATGCGGAACACCTCGTCTACCACGATGGGCGCGAGGCCCAGCGAGGGTTCGTCCATGATGAGAAGATGCGGCTTGTTGATGACCGCGCGGGCGATGGAGAGCATGGTGCGCTCGCCGCCCGAAAGCGTGCCCGCCTTTTGCTGGAGCCGCTTTTTGAGCACGGGGAAGGACTCGTAGATGTTTTCGAGCCGCTCGGAAAGCACTTTGGGGTCGCTCACGTTATAGGCGCCCAGCTTGAGGTTGGTCTCCACGGTCATTTTGGTGAAGGTGCCCGTGGCGGCGGAGGCCACCTGTATGCCGCGCTCGATGCGCTTGTGCACGGGAAGGGACGTGATGTCCTCGCCGCGGAACGATATCGTGCCCTTGTCCGCCTTGACCATGCCCAAAATGGCCTTTACGAGCGTGGATTTGCCCGCGCCGTTGGCGCCGAGCACGCAGCATACGCTTTTGTCGTGAAAGCCCAGGGATACGTCCATCAGCATGGGGATGCGCCCGTAGGAGGTGCTTAGATTCTCGATCTTGAGGATGGTTTCGCTCATTGCTCCTCACCTCCGATGTAGGCGTCGATCACGTTTTGGTCGCGGATGATTTCCCGGTAATCGCCCTCGGCGATTTTCTCGCCGGCGTTAAACACGACGATGCGGTCGGGGACCTCCTCCATCACCTTCATATCGTGCTCGATGATGATCACGGCGATGCCCTTCATGCGCTCCTTGACCTTGCGGATCTCCTCCATCATGGTCATGGTCTCCTCGTCGTTGAGGCCGGCCGTGGGCTCGTCGAGCAGAAGCACCTTGGGCGTGCTCAAAAGCGCGCGCGTGATCTCGATGCGCCGCCGGTCGATGTGGGGGATGTTTTTCGCGAGGTCGTAGCGGCGGTCCACGAGGTCGGGGTTGAAATCGCTCAAAAGCTCGAGCGCCCTGTCGAGCTGGTCGTAGATTTGATCGTTCACCTTTTTGGGGCGCAGCAGCGTGTCGAGCATGGAATGCTCCATGGAGGTGTAAACGCCCACCAGGAGGTTATCCGCAACGCTCAGGTCCCAGCAGAGGCGGCTCGATTGGTAGGTGCGGGAAATGCCTTTTTCGAAAACCTGAAAGGGGCGAAGCTTGGTGATGTTTTCGCCGCTGAGAAAGGCTTCGCCGCGCGAGGCGCGGTAGATGCCGCTGACGATGTTGAGAAATGTGGTCTTGCCCGAGCCGTTGGGGCCGATCAAGCCCACGATCTGATCGGGCTCGATCTTAAAATCCACGTTGTTGACCGCCCACAGGCCGCCGAAATTGATTGAAAGCCCCTTGGTCTCCAACAATGCCATGAAACGATCCCTCCTTGGTACACGACCGGGCTGGATGCCGGCTAAAATTGCGTTGGTTTTGTATGGACTTGTTTGTAAAAAATAAACTATGCTTTTAGAACGTTGACAGTATAGCATATCCCTTCGCAAACGACAAGAAAAGGTCGGATAAATAAAAAAAAATAATATATTGTCTATAATGCATAAATATAATTTAATGGATAGTCAAGGGAAAAGGAGAAAAAAGCGTTATACTTAAAGAAAAATAACGATTGTTCTCATAATGCCGCCGGCCAAGAGGATACAAGGCATGCTTGCAGACAGGGGAAGGGCTGAAAGGCAGTTTTAGAAGGAAAATGTACAATATTTACGCAAAATTCACGGGGCACGTGTTGCGTGCCCCGTGAATTTGTGAAAGAAAACACGATCGGCCGCTCAGGAGAGCGGGCGGATAAAGCGCCCCGAGGGGGCGCCCGCGATCTCGCCGTTTTTGGCGATCGTCCTGCCCCGGAGTATGGTCTGCACCGGCTTGCCCTTAAAGGTCATGCCGTCGTAGGGGGAGAGCTTGGTGCGCGAGTGCATGCTTTCCTGACGGAACACGTATTGCGCGTCCATATCGACGAGCACGCGATCGGCGTCCGCGCCCGCTTGCAGCGCGCCCTTCATGGGATGCGTGCCGTAGAGCTTGGCGGGTTCCTCGCTGAGCACCTTGACGACCTGGTTGAGGGTGAGCTTTCCGCGGTTGGCCGCGTCGAGCATCACCATGCCCATGGTCTCCACGGTGGCCATGCCGGCGGGCGCTTCCCAAAGCCCCAGCTTCTTTTCCGCGGGGGTATGGGGCGCGTGGTCGGAGCAAACATGGCTCAAGGTGCCGTCGTTGATGCCCTCCCAAAGCTTATCCTGATCATAGCGCGTGCGCACCGGCGGGTAGCCCTTGATCATCGAGCCGCAGCGTTCGGCGTCCTCGTCCGTAAGCGCGAGGTAATGGGGGCAGGTCTCCGCCGTCACCTTCAGGCCCTCCGCCTGCGCGCGCCGAATTAGCTCCACGCCGTCACCGGCCGCCAGATGCAAAATGTGGAGGTGCGTCCCGAGCTCGCGCGCGAGGGAGATCGCCGTTTCGATGATGACCGTTTCGCTCATGACCGGGCGGGAGCGCAGCATCGCCGCGTAGCTCTTGTCGCCGCTTTGCTTGACCTCCTCGGTCAAAAGCTTGATGATGGCGAAATCCTCCGCATGGATGGCGACCATCTTGCCGGTTTTTGCCACCTCGCGGAATATTTTATAGATTTGGCCGAGGTCCAGGGGCGGGAGCACGTTTTCCATACCCTCGCGGTAGTTGTAGATGAGCTGGTAGGATTTCGCGTCGATGGCATAGCCCCAAAAGAACTTGAAGCCCACGACGCCTGCGTCGAAAAGGCCCTTCAGCTCGTGGTTGTTGAGATTGCCCAGACAAAGACCCCATACGCCGAAGTCCACATGCGCCTTGGGGGTGATGACCTCCACGAGGTCTTTTAGCATCGCCGCGTTATAAACGGCGGGGTTGCAGTTGGGCATTTCGTAAACGGTGGTCACGCCGCCCGCCGCGGCGGCCATGGAGGAATGGAAAAAGTCCTCCTTCTCGTGCGCGCCGTTCCGCCCGTCGCGGGAATGGATATGGGTATCGATAAAGCCGGGGAGCACGTATTTGCCCTTCGCGTCGGTGATCTCCTTTGCGTCGCCGCCGAGCTCCTCCGTGGTGATGGCCGCGATCTTACCGTCCTTTACGTAGATGTTCGCGCGGTACGTTTCTTGTGCGGTCACCAGCGTACCGTTTTTGATGATATGGTCCCATTGCATGAAAAAAGCCCTCCTTTTTTGGGTGAAAGGGCCGCTCCGTTTCCGAAGCAGCCCTGCGGTCGCTTTTTATTCGGGTCACGCCCTGCCCGTTACGAGGCCGAGGAGCGCCATGCGCAGGTACATGCCGTTGTGGGCTTGGCGGAAATAGGCCGCGCCCTCGTAGGCGTCCACCTCGAGCGCAATCTCATCCACGCGCGGCAGGGGGTGCAGTATGGTGATGCCGGGCTTCGCCGCTTTGAGGAGCGCGTTGTCCACGATGTAGCTGCCCCGGCAGCGGTTGTAGCTTTCCTCGTCGGGGAAGCGTTCGCGCTGCACGCGGGTCACATACACGAAGTCGGACTGCGAAAGCGCCGCCTTCACGTCGCTGGTTTGCTCGATCTGCGCGCCGCGGTTTATGAGGTCGGCGGTGATCTCCTCGGGCATTTTAAGCTCCTCCGGGGAAGCGAAGATCATCTTGTTGCCGAGCTGCTGCATGAAATAGCCGAGGCTATGCACCGTGCGGCCATACTTGAGGTCGCCGAGGAACGTGATGGTCTGCCCGCCGATGTGGCCCTTTTCCTTGCGCATGGTGTAGATGTCGAGAAGCGCCTGCGTCGGGTGCTGGCCCGCGCCGTCGCCGCCGTTGATCACGGGATGCTCCGCGATGTCCGCCGCGCGCGCCGCCGCGCCCTTTTCCGGGTGGCGCATCACGATGCAGTCCACATAGCCGTCCACCGTGCGGATGGTATCCTCGAGCGTTTCGCCCTTGGCCGTGGAGGACGCCTTCGCGTCCGCCATGGAGATGTACTTCGCGCCCGTGCGGTTGATCGCCGTTTCAAAGCTCAGGCGCGTGCGGGTCGAGGGCTCGAAGAACAGGCTTGCGACCACCATGCCCTCCATATCGCGTATCACCTCGCCGGCCTTCACGCGCCGCTCGTAATCCGCGGCGATGTTCATGATGTGGTTGAGCTGTTGGTTCGTGAACTGGTAACCGTTTAGAATGTTCACGCCCTTAAAGTCGCCTTTTTTGAAATCCATAACTGCCTCCCAAAAATTTTATGATCGTTTTTAGCGAAGGGTCGTGCCGGCCAAGCCCTCTAAGGCGTCCGCTGCCTTATCGAGGGAGGTGATGACGGCCCTGCGGCCGGGCTTGCTCTCTACAAATTTCAACGCGGCCTCGATCTTGGGCAGCATGGAGCCGGGCGCGAAGTGGCCTTGGGCCATATATTCCTTCGCCTCCGCGACGCTCAGCGTGTCGAGGTCCTTCTGATTCGGCTTTTTGTAGTTGATGGATACCTTTTCGACCGCCGTGAGGATCACCAGCGCATCCGCGTCGAGGTCCTCCGCAAGCTTCTCGCTCGCGAGGTCCTTGTCGATCACCGCCGCCGTGCCTACGAGCTCGCCTTTATCATTGCGGATCACGGGGATGCCGCCGCCGCCCACCGTCACCGTGATGAAGCCGTTGTCAACAAGGCATTTCACGGCGTTGAGCTCCTCGATGGCGATGGGCATGGGGGAGGCCACCACGCGGCGCCAGCCGCGCCCCGCGTCTTCCTTCATGGTGTAGCCCGTCTCCGCCGCGATGGCCTTCGCCTCGTCCTCGGTATAGAAGGGGCCGATGGGCTTGCTGGGCGATTTGAACTTGGGGTCGTTCTTATCTACGAGCACCTGCGTCACCACGGTGACGACTTCTTTTTTGTTTCCGCGCGCGCGAAGAATTTTGGTAAGCCCCTGTTGGATATGGTAGCCGATGTAGCCCTGGCTCATAGCCCCGCATACGTCGAAGGGCATGGCGGGCGACACGGGCGTGGCGTATTCGTTTTGCAGCACGATGCGGCCCACCTGCGGCCCGTTTCCGTGCGCCACGACCACCTCGTAGCCTTTTTCAATAATGTCTGCGATGTACGCTGCGGTTTCCTCCACCACTTCAAGCTGCGCCTGCGCCGTAGCCGGCTTTCCCTCCGCCTGCAACGCATTGCCGCCGAGTGCGATCACCAATTTTTCCACTGATCTTTCTCCTTTGCATTTTAATTATAGGAACATAAAATTGCTTTTGTACTGCGGTGCGGATAGTATCCACCAAATTATAGCCAAAGCCCCGGGGTAATGTCAATCGGCGGCGCGCATAAAAATGCGCAAAATGCCGCATTTCGGTCGCTTTTGCGCCAACATGAAAAAATATGATGGCCCCCGCCGTTAGGATAAGCGACGTTTATCGGGGAACGGGCGAAAGCTCGTCCCTGCGCGAGAGAACAAAATCCTTAAAACGGGAAACCAAGGGAGAGAGCGTGCGCTTTTTGGAATAGACGAAATAAAACGCGTGTTCGAAGGTGTAGTCGCGCAAGGGCAGCACCCTTAAGAAGCCCGCCTTTACCTTATCCACGATGGAGATGGAGGATACGATGGAAAGCCCGAGCCCCGCGTGCACGCAGAGCATGACCATTTCGTTGTTGTCCACATGCGCCAAAATATTGGGGGATTTGCCCAAATGCGCGTACTGCTTGTAAGCGAGGTCAAAGGCCTGACGGGTGCCGGAGCCGGGCTTGCGCAAAAGCAGGGTCTCGTCCAGCAGCTCCGCGAAGGAAATGCTTTCCATCTCCGTGTACGGAGGTTCGTTGGGGGCGATCACAACGAGCTCGTCGTCCTGCACCTTTTCGTAAATGAGGTTACGGTTATCGGGGCTCGCGCCCACGAAGCCGAAGTCCAGATCGCCCGCGAGGAGGGAATCCGTTACCTCCTTGGAGCTCAGGTAGTGGAGGTTGTAGGTGACGGCCGGGTAAATTTTGTGGAAGCCCACGAGAATGTCGGGCAGCACGTACTGCCCCGGCACGCTGCTCGTGGCCACCTGCAAAAGACCTTCGATCCTGCCCTGGTATTTTTCAAGGTCTAAAAGCGCATGCTCGCGCTGGTTGAGAATCTCCACGGCGGAAAGGTAAAACTGCTGCCCCGCGGGCGTAAGCTCCGTCCGTTTGTTGTTGCGCTCGAACAAAGTGATGCCGATCTCCTTCTCGAGCTTGGAAATATGGTTGCTCAAGGCGGGCTGCGTCAAAAAAAGCTGAGACGCCGCCTTTGAAAAGCTTTTGACCTTGGCGATGGTGACGAGGGATTCCAGCTCCTTGAATTCCATGACGCCCTCCTTGCCGGTGCATAAACGGAAAAGGAAAAA
>JAJFTZ010000083.1 GCA_021372675.1 Eubacteriales bacterium | reverse complement strand
GGGAACATAGTTGCTGCGCAAAAAGCGGCTTGCGCTTGCATCTTTGCCGGCATTGACAGAGCTTTTCTGCAATGCTTGCTTTTCAACGCTTGGATTTGCTTGCATTTGCATCAGCCGTGACTGTAACTGCTTAGCGGTTTCATCTATCCGGCTATTGAGAGTAGTCTGCCCGCTTACCGATTTGGCCGGCCGTGCATAGCCGTCTTCCACATAGTTTGTACTGAGCTTCGCGGCTGCTGCATTAGCTGATGGCTGCTGGGGAACCCAAACATTTCCAAAACCCTGTGTTACCCATGCGGTTTGCGTGTTCGGCCCCCATACACCATCTTGCTTTACGCCTAAGGTGGCCTGTATCCGCCTTACCTTATCCCTGCTGTCTACACCCCTCGGCGGCGTATAGCCGTTGACATAGTAATCGCTCATAGTAATAATCTCCTTCTTTCGCATAATGTAAAACCCGCAGAGAAGTATCTCCGCGGGTTTTACAAGAATCCTATTATCTATATCATATTGGAGTGTTTGCTCGAAAGCAAGGGCGTGAAAAAGGCAAGAATTATGCGCTGTTCATGTTGAGAAAAACGCGGTGGATTGAGGGTTGGTACAAAATATTAAAGTTTAGGGGCGTTGCAGTATAAGCTATGGGACAGCAATGCCGGTGCTTTAAGCAGTGCCTAGAGAAAGATTCTTCGCTTCGACGGCCCGCAGGCCTAGTGTCTACGGCGTATCCCGCGAGGCCCGCAGACCGAGTGGCTACGGCGCCTTCCTCCGTGGGCCTGTAGACCGCTCAGAATGACATACGTGAAAACATAAAATGCGCCTCGAACATCAAGGCGGCGCGCGGAGGATAGCGCACTCATTTTGCGCGTCGCTTGTTTAGCTCCGTCAGAAAAGCCAAGACGATGTTCTTGGCAAGGATAGAGGCTTGCGCACAATTCTTTTCGAAATTTTGTATCCCCGAATGCGTAACGGTATCTGTAATAGATCGTATCGAAACAAAGGGTATTTTATTTGCATAACACACGTGAGCGATACTTGCGGTTTCCATATCAACCGATAGCGGCGAATATTTTTGGTTGATACTGTCACGCATGGCATCCTCAATAAACTTTTCTCCCGTCACCATTCTCCCTAAATACACTTTTTCAGTTCTGCTGCAAATCTCTTTTGCTATATCTAGGAGGTTTGCGTCGGCGCTAAAGTATATGGTGGGCATCCAAGGATGAAATTCCGTTAAGATTCCGTCGTCAACATCGTGATATGCGACTTGTGTTGAAATCACGGTGTCGAAAAGATCTATGCCTTCATCCATGCCGCCCGCCGTGCCCGCGTTTATAATTGAAGTCACGCCGTAGGTATCTATTAATATTTGCGTTGCGATCGCCGCGTTTACTTTACAAACGCCACTGTACAGCGCGACGACCGGCATGCCGTTTATGCGGCCCGCATAAAATTTAAGCATGGCTTTTTCTGTTACGGCGATGTTTTCTATGTGTGATAAAAACGGCGCAAGCTCTTTATCACCGGCACAAACGATACCGACCTTTTGCATAAATTTTCCCTCCTGTTATAGGAATCTCCGCAACTCCGATTGTTCGTTTCTACTTTAAAAAGAATAACAAACTAAAAGGCGCGCCGCAACAGTTCTCTGTTGCGGCGCATTTTCGCGTAAACGATAAGTTTCTTTTGTCTTCCTTTTCTTTTCAAAGAAAAGGAAGCGTATCCCTTACAGCTTCTCGAGCACGCCGGTTTTGGCGTTGAACGCGTTGATGAGGGCGTCGATCTCGGTGACCTGATCGTGGATGCCCGTCCAGTAATTATCGTCGTACCACTGGGCGTTGATCTCCTCGTAGGTCTTGCCCTGCTGCTCGACCCAGGTGTAGTATTTGAGGTTGTGAATGCGCTTGCGGGCCTCGTAGGTAAGCTCCTCCATGGAGTCGGTGCGCACGCCGTGCATATGCTCGGAATAGTCGCGCGCGGCCTTCAATTCGCTGTAAGCGCCCTGCTGCTCGTTCAATTCCTCGATGCGCGAGGTGTACATGGCGGACGAGTCGGTAAGCACCGTGGCGACCACGTCCTTTTCGGTGAGCTCGTAGTACTTGGCCATCTTGATGCAGCAAAGGAGGTTCGCGATGCCGGAGATGCCTAAGAGCTCGAGCTTTTCGATGAAGCTTTCGGGCACGCCCGCTTCCTCGCGGAGGTATTTGTGGCCTTCCTTGGTGTTGAACAGGCGCAGGAGGTTCTGGCTGTCGTCGTCGTCGATGGCGATGACCATGTCGGTATTCTTTACGTTATGCACCCAAGGCACGTGCTTGTCGCCGATGCCCTCGATGCGGTGGCCGCCGAAGCCGTTGTTGAGCAGGGTGGGGCACTGGAGCGCTTCGCCCACGGCGAGCTTCATGTGCGGATGCTTTTCCTTTAAATAGTCGCCGCTCGACATGGTGCCGGCGGAACCGGAGGTAAAGCACGCGCCAGCGAGCCTGAGACCTTCGCCTTCGAGGTCGTGGAACGCTTCGTCGATGGCGGGGCCGGTGACCTGATAGTGGAAGAGCACGTTGCCCATTTCCTCGAACTGGTTGAAGATCACCACGTCCTTGCGGGTTGCGCGAAGCTCGTGGGTCTTGTCGAAAATCTCCTTTACGTTGCTCTCGCAGCCGGGGGTGGCGATGACCTCGCCCGCGATCTGCTTGAGCCAATCGAAGCGCTCCTTGCTCATTTCCGCGGGCAGAATGGCCACGGAGTCGCAGGAGAGGAGCTTGGAGTTGTATGCGCCGCCGCGGCAGTAGTTGCCGGTGGAGGGCCATACGGCCTTGTGGTAGGTGGGGTCGAACTGGCCGGTCACGAGGCGGGGCACGAGGCAGCCGAACGACGCGCCGACCTTATGGCAGCCGGTGGGGAACCACTTGCCTACGAGCGCGACGATGCGCGCCTTTACGCCGGTGAGCTCGGGGGGAAATTCGATGTAATTCACCTTGGAGTAGGTGCCGCCCTGCATGGTGGGCTCGTTGTGCCAGCTCACGCGGAACAGGTTGAGGGGGCTGATGTCCCAAAGGCCTACGTTCTTGAGCTTTTGCTTGATGGTATTAGGGATAAGGGAAGGGTCGCGCATCTGCGCAAAGGTCGGTATGACGATATTGTTTTCCTTCGCGCGCTCTAACGCCCGCTCGAGTCCCTGCTTGTTCACCGTTAAGTCGATCATGTTGGATGCACCCCGCTAGCAATATTTGTTGATGTGACGGCAAACTAAAAACATACCGCCGCACCCTTAGTGTAGCCGCTTTCGCGCTGCTTGTAAAGCGATTTTCTAAAAAACTTTTAGTTTTTCAAAAAATGTTTTAGCACTACGCGGCGGCGTAAGTCAAATCCACGAGCTTTACTAAAATTTCCGTAATCTTTTCGAGGGACTGCACGGGGATGAACTCGTACCTGCCGTGGTAGTTGTAACCGCCGGTGCAGAGGTTGGGGCAGGGGAGGCCCATGTAGGAGAGGCGCGCGCCGTCGGTGCCGCCGCGCACGGGGACGATCTCGGGCTCCACGCCGAGCGCGCGCATGGCGGCTGAGGCGGTTTCGATCAGGTGCATATGCGGCAGGATCATTTCTTTCATATTATAGTAGGAATCCCGCATCTCCAGTTTCAGGGTGTTTGCGCCGTATTTTTGGTTGAGGTAGGCGGCCGCCTGCTCCATGAGCGCCTTTTTTTGCTCGAAAAGGTTTTTATCGTGGTCGCGGACGATGTAGCCGAGCACCGCCTTTTCAATCTCGCCCGCCATCTGCGTGAGGTGGAAGAAGCCCTCGTAGCCCTCGGTGTGCTCGGGGCGCTGCCACGCGGGAAGGAGGCTGTCGAACTCCATGGCCACGTGCATGGCGTTGAGCATTTTGTTCTTCGCGCTGCCGGGGTGGATGCCTCTCCCATATGCGGTCACGCGCGCGTTGGCGGCGTTGAAGTTTTCGTATTCCAGCTCGCCCAAGGCCCCGCCGTCCACGGTGTAGGCAAAATCCGCGCCGAAGCCCTCTACGTCGAAAAGATCCGCGCCGCGGCCGACCTCCTCGTCCGGCGTGAAGCCGATGCAGATTTTGCCGCGCTTCATTTCCGGGTGGGCGATGAGGTATTCCGCCATGGTTAGTATTTCCGCGATGCCGGCCTTGTCATCCGCGCCCAAAAGGGTATTGCCGTCGGTTACGATGAGGTCCTGCCCAATGCAGTTCAGAAGCCCGGGGAAGCGCTCGGGCGAGAGCACAGCGGATTCGCTGAGGAGGATGTCACCGCCGCCGTAATTTTTTTCGATGCGCGGCTTTACGTTAGCGCCCGGCGCGTCGGGCGAGGTATCCATATGCGCGACGAAGCCGAGCGCGGGCAGGTTCTTTACGGTTTCCGGCAAAAAGCCGTACACGTAGGCGTGTTCGTCCACGCGCACGCCGCTTACGCCCATCTGCCGCATCTCGTCGGCAAGGGCGTTCGCGAGGGCGAATTGCTTTTGCGTGCTCGGCATTTGCTCGGACTCCGGCTCGGAGGCGGTATCGTAGGCGACGTACTTCAAAAAGCGTTCGGTGGCGTTCATGGAAACCCTCCTAAAAACGAAAGACTGAGGACGAAAGGTTAAGGACGAAAGACGAAAGGCTTTCCCAGCCTTTCACCTTTCGTCTTTCGCTTTTCACCTTTAGCATATTTTACCCCGCACGCCGCGGAAAAACAAGCGCGCCGCGGCGTTTTGGCAAGCGCAAAAAAACGGCCTCCGGCTAAAATTTACTTGTGCCCCGCCATAAGTTTTGGCTGTACAAACCATAAAAAATGGTGTATGATAAACGCAGGACAAAAAGATTTTGCACAGCGCTAATTATTTGTTTGAGGTATAGCATGCGGCAACCGATCCTGGGTTACAAATGCACCCTGTGCGGGGCGGAATTTCCCTATCAGGAAATGCTTACCTGCCCGCACTGCGGCGAAAAAGGCATCCTCGACATTTTATACGACTACCGCGCCATCTCCTCTTATTTTACAAAGGAAACCCTCGAAGCCAACAAGGATAAAAGCATGTGGCGCTTCAGCCCCCTGATGCCGCTTAAACCGCGCGATTTTTCGCCGTTTCTGCACGTGGGCGCTTCGCCGCTGTACCGTTCGAACCGCTTGGGCAAGGAACTCGGGCTCAAGGAGCTTTACATCAAGGATGACGGCATCAACCCCACGGCCTCGCTCAAGGACCGCGCGAGCGGCGTGGCGGTCGCCAAGGCCATCGAGCTCGGATACGATACCATCGCATGCTCCTCCACGGGCAACGCGGCCTCCTCCTGCGCGGGCAACGCAGCGCGCATGGGCTTAAAGACCGTGATCTTCGTGCCGGAGCGCGCGCCCGAGGGCAAGCTTGCACAGCTTCTCATTTTCGGCGCGCACGTGGTGAGCGTAAAGGGCGATTACCGCGCCACCTTCGAGCTTTCGAGGGCGGCCATCGATAAATACGGCTGGTACAACCGCAACGCGGGCATCAACCCCGTGATGGTGGAGGGAAAAAAGACCGTCGCGCTCGAGATCGCCGAGCAGCTCAACTGGAGCGTGCCCGACTGGGTGGCGGTGAGCGTGGGCGACGGCTGCACCATCGGCGGCGTATATAAAGGCTTCTACGACCTGAAGGAGCTCGGCTTCATCGACCGCATCCCGAGGATACTCGGTGTGCAGTCCACGGGCTGCATGCCCTTCGTGGACGCCGCAAAGCGCGGCGGGGCAATGGAGCCGGCGGAGGAAAACACCCTTGCGGATTCCATCGCCGTGGGCGTGCCGAGAAACCCCGTAAAGGCGCTTCGCGCGGTTCTTAGCTCGCGCGGCGCGTGGCTCGCGGTGAGCGACGAGGCGATATTGGACGCCATGCGCGTCTTGGGGCGCACCGAGGGTGTGTTCGGCGAGCCCGCGGGCGTTACCGCAACGGCGGGCGTCATAGAGGCCGCGCATTCAGGGCTTATCAAGGGAAACGAAGCGGTCGCCGTAATCAGCACGGGGAGCGGCTTGAAGGACGTGAAAAACGCGCTCCGCGCCGCGGGCAGGCCCACGCCGTGCGAACCCGATCTGAAGGCGCTTGAAAAGTCCGGCATTCTCGACGGCATCCTGTAAAGTGATACCATAACGCGTCCCGCGCCGGCGCGGAGCTTTCAAAATGCCGCGTTATATGGTACAATAACTTTTGTTTCGCCGGCGGGTATATTCAAATCCCCTTCGACCTTCGGCGAAAATTGCGGTTGCTATGCCCGAGAGGGCGTAAAATAAAGCAACATAAATCTAAGGAGGATTACCATAATGAAGAGGTTTCTTGCGATCGCAATGGCGCTTGCAATGGTTGTGGCTTTAACGGCTTGCGCCGGAACGCCCGCCACCGACGAGCCTGCCGGCGGCAACGGTGGAAATACTACGCTGCCCGCACCCGTCGATAGCTCCGCGCCCGTCGACAGCTCCGCGCCCACCGGCGACACCGCCCGCGAGCCCATCGCCTTGGCCGACCTGAAGATCGGCGTCATTCTGGTGCACGACCAGAACTCCGGCTACGATCTGTCCCATATCGAAGGCATCAAGGGCGCCATGGCTGCGCTCGGCATCGCCGAAAGTCAGGCTATCTTCAAGTATAACATCCCCGAGGATGAAACCTGCTACGATACGGCGGTTGACCTTGCCGAGCAGGGCTGCCAGATCATCTTCTCCGACAGCTACGGCCACCAGTCCCACATGATGGCCGCCGCCGCCGAGTATCCTGACGTTATCTTCATGGCCTGCACCGGCGACACCGCCGCGCTCGAGCCCGTGGACAACGTGGCGAACATGTTCCCCTACACTTTCCAGAGCCGCTACGTTTCCGGCGTTGTGGCCGGCATGAAGCTCAAGGAGCTCATGGATGCGGGCACCGTTACGGATCCCCACATCGGCTACGTCGGCGCTTACCCCTATGCGGAAGTGGTCTCGGGCTACACCGCCTTCTTCCTCGGCATCCGCAGCATCGTGCCGGAAGCCTACATGGACGTGCAGTATACCAACTCTTGGTATAGCCCGGTCGACGAAGCCGAAGCCGCCAACGCTCTTATGAGCAAGGGCTGCGTCATCATCGGCCAGCACGCCGATTCCACCGGCGCTCCCTCGGCCGTACAGGCCGCGCAGGATGCCGGCAAGGTCGTGTACAGCGTGGGCTACAACATCGACATGCTCGCGGTTGCCCCCAAGGCCGCCCTTACCTCCGCACAGAACAACTGGGTTGCCCTGTACACCCCCACCATCAACCGCATGCTCACCGGCGAGGCCATGCCTAAGGACTTCGCTCTGGGCTATTCCGACGACGCCGTTATGATCTCCCCCTTGGGCGAAAGCTGCGCCCCCGGCACCGCCGAGAAGGTGGCTGAAGTCATTGCCGCCCTCAAGGACGGTTCCCTCCAGGTGTTCGATACCACTACCTTCACCGTGAGCGGCCAGGCGGTCACCACCTATGCGTGGCAGGATACCGACGGCGACTGGGTGGGCGACAGCGGCGAGGCCATCGTGAACGGCGCCTTCGCGGAATCCGTATTCCGCAGCGCGCCTTACTTCGGCCTGCGCATCGACGGCATCACCGAGCTCAACTAAAAATTCTCTTAGGAGAGAGAAGCAGCCAAAGCTGCTTCTCTCTCTACCTTTCAAGCTTTCCGGCCGGCTCCCCTTTCTCACGGCCGGGGGCAACCACGGCCCATCTCCCTTTACGATCTTGCCGCGGCGCCAAAGGCCGCATGCATCAGAAAGGACATTTATTTTGGAAGCCCGAAAAGAAATAAGAATGGTGGATATCACCAAAACCTTCGGCGAGGTGGTCGCAAACGACAAGGTTTGTTTGCTCATCCGCCCGGGCGAGATTCTGGCGCTGCTCGGCGAAAACGGCAGCGGCAAAACCACGCTGATGAACATGCTGTCCGGCATCTATCTGCCGGAGGGCGGCTATATCTGTATCAACGACAACACGGAGGCCATACGCTGCCCGCGCGACGCCTACAACCTCGGCATCGGCATGATCCACCAGCATTTCAAGCTCGTGGATGTGCTCACCGCCGCGGAAAACATCGTGCTCGGCCTTAACGAGCATAAGCTTATCGACCTCAAAAACGTGCGCACGCAGGTGAAGGCAATCTGCGAACGCTACGGCTTCGTGGTGGAGCCCGATAAAAAAGTATACGACATGTCCGTTTCCGAAAAGCAGACCTTGGAGATCGTCAAGGTGCTTTACCGCGGCGCGGACATTCTTATTTTAGACGAACCCACGGCGGTGCTTACGCCGCAGGAAACGGAAAAGCTTTTCGCCGTGATGCGAAATATGAAGGACGACGGCAAATCCATCGTCATCATCACCCACAAGCTCCACGAGGTGATGGAGATATCCGACCGCGTGGCGGTTTTGCGCAGGGGCAAGTTCATCGGCGACATCGCCACGGCGGATACCGACCCGCAGCAGCTCACCGATATGATGGTGGGCCGCGCGGTCTCCCTGAACATCGACCGGCCGGAGCCCGAGGAAAGGGTGGAGCGCCTCGTCGTGGAAAACCTTACGGTGCTGGACGCGGATGGCGTCAAGCGGCTGGATAACGTTTCCTTTACCGCCTACGGCGGCGAGATTTTAGGCATCGCTGGCATTACCGGCAGCGGCCAACGCGAGCTTTTGGAGGCTGTGGCGGGGTTGCAGCACATACAGGCGGGCAGCGCCATACGCTTCATGCCGCCGGGCAAGGAAGCGGTGAACCTTGTGGGCAAGGACCCCTTGGATATCTACAAGCTCGGGATCGGCCTCGCGTTCGTGCCCGAGGACCGCTTCGGCATGGGCCTTGTGGGTTCCATGGACCTTGCGGACAACGTGATGCTCAGAAGCTATAAAAACGGAAATTCCATGTTCACCGACCGGAAGACCCCACGGGCGCTCGCCCAAAAGATCGTGGACGAGCTCGAGGTGGTAACGCCGGGGTTGAACATCCCCATAAGGCGGCTCTCCGGCGGCAACGTGCAAAAGGTGCTGGTGGGCAGGGAGATCGCCTCCGCGCCGTCGCTTCTTATGACCGCCTACGCGGTGCGCGGCCTGGACATCAACACCTCGTATACCATCTACCGCCTGCTCAACGAGCAAAAGGCGCACGGCGCGGCGGTGGTGTACGTGGGCGAGGACCTCGACGTGCTGCTGGAGCTGTGCGACCGCATCTTAGTGCTGTGTGCCGGCAAGGTGAGCGGCATCGTAGACGGCCGTTCGGCCAAAAAGGAAGAGGTGGGGTTGATGATGACGCACCTTGGTGAGGAGGCAAAGGCATGAAAAGAGAAGTCGTTACCGAACCATTCGTGCGCGTTTCAAAGCGTGGCGTCGCCATGCCCTTATGGAAGTCCATGGGCATCCGCGCGCTGGCGCTGAGCGCCGCGCTCGTCATCTGCGCCATCGTCATTTTCGCCATCGTGAAGATGAACCCCTTCAAGGTCTACGCCGCCATGTTCGAGGGCGCTTTCGGCACCGACAAGCGCATGTGGGTGACGATACGCGATATGATGATGCTTTTGTGCATCGCCATCGGCCTCGCGCCGGCATTTAAGATGCGCTTTTGGAACATCGGCGCGGAAGGGCAGATCCTCATGGGAGGCATCGTTTCCGCCGCCTGCATGATCTATTTGAGCAAGTACATGACCACCCTTCCGATGATGCTTTTGATGCTGGCGCTGAGCATCCTCGCGGGCGGCCTCTGGGGCCTGATCCCCGGCATATTCAAGGCGAAATGGAACACAAACGAGACCCTTTTCACCTTGATGATGAACTATATCGCCATACAGATCACGGCCTACTTCGTCGCCCTGTGGGAAAACCCCATCGGCTCCAACACCGTGGGCGTGATCAACTCCAAAACGAAGATCGGGTGGTTCCCGGAGGTGTTCGGGCAGGCCTACGCCCTCAATGTGATTTTGGTTCTCGTGCTCGCCGTGGGGATGTATGTGTACCTTCGCTACAGCAAGCAAGGCTATGAGGTGGCCGTGGTAGGCGAGAGCGAAAACACCGCGCGCTACGCGGCCATCAACGTGCCCAAGGTCATCACGCGCACCATGTTCATATCGGGCGCGCTGTGCGGCATCGCGGGTTTCCTGGCCGTATCGGGCGCCAGCCACACCATTTCCACGAGCACGGCGGGCGGCAGGGGCTTCACGGCCATCATCGTGGCGTGGCTCGCCAAGTTCAACCCCTTCGTGATGATTCTCATCTCCGCCCTTTTGGTATTCCTCGACAAGGGCTCCATTGAGATCGCCTCGCGTTACAGCCTCAACAACTATGTCTCCAGCATGCTGACGGGCATCATCCTGTTCTTCATCCTGGGAAGCGAGTTTTTCATCAACTATCAGGTCAGCTTCCGCGGCAAGCATAAGGAGGTACAGGCATGACCCAGATCATTTCCCTGTTTCAGACCGGCATCATGTTCGGCACCGTGATCCTTTTCGGCGCCACAGGCGAGATTCTGACGGAAAAATCCGGCAACCTCAACCTCGGCGTGCCCGGCATTATGTACTTGGGCGGCATCATGGGCCTGATGGGCGTGTTTTTCTACGAGATGAACACCCCCGATCCCAATAAGCTTATTTGCGTCCTCATCGCCTTAGGCTGCGCTTTCGCCGCTTCGATGCTGGGCGGACTCATCTACAGCGTGCTCACCATAAGCCTTCGCGCGAACCAGAACGTGACGGGTCTTACCCTCACCATCTTCGCGAGCGGCTTCGCCAATTTCTTCGGCGGCTCCCTCAACCAGCTCGCGGGCGGCGTGGGCCAGATATCCGTGGCGACGACCAGCGCTGCGTTTCGCGCGGTGCTCCCGTTCGCGCAGAACCTGCCGCCGGTTATGAGCATGATCCTTGGCTACGGCTTTATGGTCTATCTCGCGGTGGTGGTGGCCTTCGTGGTCAACTGGTTCATTAACAGCACCAGCGTGGGCCTGAACCTCAGGGCCGTGGGCGAAAACCCGGCCACCGCGGACGCGGCGGGCATCAACGTGACCAAGTACAAATACCTTTCCACCTGCATCGGCGCGGGCATTTCGGGCCTCGGCGGCCTCTACTACGTGATGGATTACACCAAGGGCACGTGGGACAGCGACGGCGGCATCGAACGCCTTGGCTGGCTCGCGGTGGCGCTTGTCATCTTCTCGAGCTGGAAATCGAAGCGCGGCATATGGGGCGCGTACCTTTTCGGCATGCTCTCGTGGCTCTACTTCTACCTCCCCGGCCTCACGCGGCGCTCGATGGAGCTTTTCAAAATGCTGCCCTATCTCGTCACCGTGATCGTGCTGGTCGTGGTATCCCTCCGCCGCAGGCGTGAAAACCAGCCGCCCGCCGGCCTCGGACTGCCGTATTTCAGGGAAGAACGATAAAAGCCTTTATATCGAAAAAGAGCAGGATCGGCCGATCCTGCTCTTTTGTTGTCTTTTACCTAACCTCGCTATCTCACGTTCCGAACAGAAAAACGGGTACGGCCTCGGACGTCATGCGGGCTTCGTAATCTTCCTCCGCCACAGGATCGAACGCAATAAATGTTCCCTTGGCATTGAAATAAAGGTAGAGGAGTACGGGGCTGCCGTTTGCGGCGCGCGTAAGGAGCGCCGCCGTATAGACCTGATCCGGCTCGAACCCGGGGAAGGTTGTTCCCTTCGGGTGCGGAAGCTTCTTGAGCGGCGTTTCGAAGCCGAAGGCGAGGGATAAAACGTCTCCGCCGCAGAGCACGAGGCGCGAGGAACCCGGCGCGAGGAAGCTCCCATACGGCTTTTCGCCCTCGAGAAGCGCGCTTGGATCGAGCGGCGCGCCGGACGCCGCATCGAGGAGCGCAGTGTCGGAATAGGAAATGCCGCCGTTGAAATAGAGATGGTTGAGGTTATCCAAATAGCTTCGAAGCGACGCCTGGCCCTTGTCGGCTGCGGCGCTGATCACGGCGTGCCGATCGGTCACGGCCTCGTTCGTCACGGAGGGCAGGAAGCGGGCGGCATATACGCCCCTGTCGCCTGAAAACGCGCGATCCGCCATAAACGTACTGGCGAGTGAGAGGAAATTAAGCCGCACCTCCTCGATTTTGTCCGGCTCGGCCTCGAGCCTACTTATAAGCTCGGTGAACGCGGGGCCGAGCTCCGCCTTTCCTCCGTTATAGGAGGCAAGAAACACGTTCAGCTCGTCGATATCGGCGATGTAGCGGGACGCCTGTTCCGCGAAGTAGGTATCCTCCGCGATCTCGCCGAAAAGCTCCGTGCCGACGCCATAGGTCAGCACGAGCCTCTCCCCGGCGACGGAAACGCTTCTAAGCGGGGAAAGCCATGGGAAAAGGCTGCCGAGATCGAGCGCGTAGCTTAAGCCGCTTGCGTCCAAGCCGAGCTTTTCCAAGGGGAGCGCGAACAGCCGTGTGAGATATGCCCGCGCAAGCGTCATATTGAGCGTATCGCCCCTTACGGACAGCTCCATATCGAGACGCAGCGGTATCGGGATAAAGCCGAAGCCCTTAAAAAGGAGCGTGATGGAAAGCGTATCCTCCGGAGCGTTGAAAAGGAAGCCGTATGATTCGAGATGCACGCCGTAGGCGGCAAGGTCGATCCCGCCTTCCTTGAGCTTGTTTTCGAGCGCAGCTGGATCGGCGACTCCCTCCTGCGAGAGAAGGCAGGTAAGATCCGCCGCGTCGAGGGAAACGTCAGCCGTGCGTTCGTTCGCGTGGAACGCGTAGCGTTCCCGCGCGCCCATGGGCGCCGCTGCGAGCAGGGCCTGATGGTCGCCGTATTGGAAGCCGTAAAGCGAAAGCGTGGCAAACGCCAGAAGCGCGGTCAATAGCACGATCAGAACCGGGGTGAAGAGCACCCAGAATATTATCTTACCGGCGGAGCGTTTTTTTTTAGGTTGGGCCGGAGCTTCCATGGGATATGGTTCCTCCTCTTTTTTTTGAGATAAACAACAAGGCGCGCGATAGATTCTCGCGCGCCTTGCACCGTTTTACTTACTTCCCGAAATTCTCGATGAGCTCCACGATCTCCGCGCCGATGCGCTTTTGCGCCTCGCCCGTGGCCGCGCCGATGTGCGGCGTGCAGGATACCTTGGGATGGCCGTAGAGCGCCGCGTTTTTGCTGGGCTCCTCCGCGAACACGTCGAGGCCCGCGCCGCGCAGCTTGCCCGAATCAAGCGCTTCCAAAAGCGCCCGCTCATCCACGTTGCCGCCGCGCGAGGTGTTGATGACCACCGCGCCGGTCTTCATCTTTGCGATGGTATCGGCGTTGACGAGGGGCTTGCCGTCGAGGCTCGGGGTGTGCAGCGAGATGAAGTCGGAATTCGCCAAAAGCTCGTCGAGCTCCACGTATTTCATGGCGTCGCACTCGAGGGAGGGGATTTTGAATACGTCGTAGGCGAGCACCTTCATGCCGAGCGCTATGCAGCGGCGGCCGAGCGCCTGCCCGATGCGGCCGTAGCCGATGATGCCCACGGTTTTATCCATCAGTTCGATGCCGCCGCCGTACGCCTTCTTCTCCCATTTATCCTCGCGCATGGTATGGCCGGCGGCGCTTATAAAGCGCGCGACGGAAAACATGTGCGCGAGCGCTAATTCGGCAACGGAGTCGCTGCTCGAGCGCGGGGTGTTGCGCACCGCTATGCCGTTTTTCTCGGCGTATTCCACGTCGATATTATCCACGCCTACGCCGCCGCGGATGATGAGCTTTAATTTGGAACCCTTCGCCGCGTCTATGATGGGGGCGCGTACCTTGGTGGCGGAGCGCACGACCAGAACGTCGAACTCCTTCACCTTTTCGCCGAGCTCCTCGGGGGGGTAAAACTGCTCCACAACCTCGTGGCCCTTCTGAGTCAGCGCGAGCACGCCGGATTTATCCATGCCGTCTGTAGCTAAAATACGCATAACTTTCCTCCGTCAGCCGTTGTTCTTTTCAAAGTCCTTCATAAAGCTCACGAGGTACTCCACGCCCTCGTAAGGCACAGCGTTGTAGATGGAGGCGCGGAGGCCGCCCGTGGAGCGGTGCGCCTTAAGGTTACTCATACCCGCCGCGGCGCTTTCCTTTACGAACTTCGCGTCAAGCTCCTCGCTGCCGGTGGTGAAGCGCACGTTCATGATGGAACGGCTGTCCTTGTCGATGGCGCAGGAGAATAGCTTGGAGCGGTCGATGCAGTCGTAGAGGAGCCTCGCCTTCTTTTCATTGATCTTTTTCATTTCCTCGAGGCCGCCGATGCCCAAAAGCCAATCCATCACGAGCCCGCAGATGTAGATGGACCAGCAGGGGGGCGTGTTGTACATGGAGTTATCCTTGGCGAGCACGCCGTAATTCATCATAACGGGCGTGAAGGGCATGACGCGGCCGAGAAGGTCCTCGCGCACGATGACGATCGTGAGGCCTGCGGGGGCGATGTTCTTCTGCGCGCCCGCGTAGATGAGGGCAAACTTGCTTACATCGATCGGCTCGCTCGCGATGCAGGAGGAAAGGTCCGCCACAAGGGGAACATTGCCCGTTTCGGGAATGTAGTTGAAGCGGGAGCCGTAGATGGTGTTGTTGAAGCAGATATGCACATAGTCGGCTTCCGGGTCGAGGGAAAGCTCGCTCTGCTGCGGGATGCGGCGGAACTTTTCTTCCTTGGTGGAGCCGGCCACGCGCACGTTGCCGTATTTTTGCGCCTCTTCATAGGCTTTGGTGGAGAAGCTGCCGGTCAGGACATAGTCCGCCTTGCCGTTTTTGGTCATCAGGTTCATGGGCACCATCGCGAATTGAAGCGTGGCGCCGCCCTGCAAAAACAGGACCTTGTAATTGTCGGGGATGTTCATTACCTTGCGCATGGATGCCTCCGCGCGCACGATGATGTTGTCGTACACCTTGGAACGGTGGCTCATCTCCATGACGGACATGCCGGAGCCTTCGAAGTCGAGAAGGTTGTTGCGCGCGCTTTCAAGCACCGGAAGCGGCAGCATCGAAGGGCCCGCGGAGAAGTTGTAGATCCTGGCCATTGTTCTGTTCTCCTGTTCTTATTATTTAAAATACATCCCAAAAAGAGTGAGGAAACCAAAAAAAGAATTATCCTCCCTTAAAAATTATTATATTCCTTCCGCACCCGAAAAGCAAGAAAGCGGGGACTTTTTCCCATAAATATATAATGTGCGCGCAACGCGCGCGCCATTTTTTAAAAGACCAAAAATTTTTTTTAATGGTTTTCGGCAAAAGCGCCGAATGGCTCTGGACTTCATGGGGACAAGCATGTATAATCAGGCTGTATATGCAATAAAAATATGCAATTCGGGGGCGCTATGGAAGCTTTTGTCAACCAAATTTCCGAGATCGGCACGTTGAAAACGGTGCTGCTGCACCGTCCGGACGTGGAGGTGTCCCAGATCATTCCCGAATACCTCGAGCAAATGCTTGCCGAGGACACGCCCTACGTTCCCGGCGCGCAGAAGGAGCACGATATTTTCTCCAATGTCCTGCGCGACCAAGGCGTGGAGGTGCTTTATCTCCGCGATATGTTTTGCGAGGCCATGAAAGCGCACCCCGAGGCGCGTACGGCGTTCGTGGACGATTATATTTTATCGGCCGGCGTCCCCGGCGAGGGCCTTCGCGACGCCGTGCGGCAATACCTTTTGCGCAAGGATACCGCGGGTCTTTTCTTCGAGATATCCAAGGGCGTTATGCGCAGGGATCTCGATGACCTTCTGGATAAACCCATACAGCTTCTCGTGGCGGACCCTTATCCGTTCGTGTCCGACCCCGTGCCCAACGCCTATTTCACGCGCGATATCGGCACCTGCGTCGGCTCCGGCATGATCATAAGCTCCATGAGCAAGCCCTCCCGCATGCGCGAAACGCTGGTGCTGCGTTACGTTCACAAGTATCATCCCCGCTTCGCGGCGCAACCCGTACCGCTTTGGTACGACGGCTCCGCGGGCTATAAAATAGAGGGCGGCGACATTTTGGTTTTGAGCGATAAAACGCTCGCCATCGGCTGCGGCGAACGCACCTGCGTGAGCGCGGTGGAGTGCGTGGCCGACAGGCTCCTTCACGAGGGCTACGAGCGCGTGCTCCTTTTCAACAACCCCCGCTCCCGCAAATACATGCACCTCGACGTGCTCTTTACCATGGTGGATCGCGATAAATTCCTCGTCCACCCCTACATCGCCAATAAGGAATGCGAAATTTACGAGCTGACGGCCGCGAAAAGCGGCGTCGGCGTTTCCTGCGTGACCGAATCCGTGGAGGATATGCTCAAGCGCGTTTTGCGCCTCCCCGCCGTGAAGCTCATCCATGTGGGCGGCGGCGACCCCATCGCCACGGCGCGCGAGCATTGGAACATGGGCTCGAATTCGCTCACCGTTTCGCCCGGCAACGTGATCACCTACGACCGCAACGACATTACCAACGAGCTGCTCGTAAAAGCGGGCGTGAAGGTGAACACCATTCCCGGCAGCGAGCTTGCGCGCGGCCGCGGCGGCCCGCGGTGCATGAGCATGCCGATACATCGCGAAGCGTAGCGCTTCGCTTTCAAACAAGTGCCCTGCGGTCACTTGTTTGAGCCCCTTCGGGGTTTTACACATCCGCCTCTCGAGCCTGCGGGCTCTCCCGGGCGGCGGATGTGCAAGGAGTCCCATCCGACGCGCATGTCGCCCTGTCGCACATGTGACGTTCCGCCACATGCGCGATACCGCTGCGGCGGGTTTTTCAGAAACCCTCACTCACCGTTCGGCTTTCCGCAAGGAGTCCCATCCGACGCGCATGTCGCCGGATGGGACTTATTTATATGGTGTTCTCCATGAAGATGTTGCGCACGGCGCGGCGGAGCGCGCCTTTACGGGGGATTTTTAGGATGGTTGTAAGGGGCAATTTATGTTTCGTACGCCCCCACGATTTCGCCGAAGAAGGCCACGTGCGGGTCGCCGTTGCCGAGCTTTTGGTTCGCGCCGTAATACCGCGCGCGGATATCCGCGTCCATATCCTCCGTCATTTTCTCCGCGTCAAAATCCGCGTGGAACAGCGTTTTGCATACGAAATGGAGCGCGCAGCCCTCGAGCGCCGGGGTTAGGCCCTCGTCCGTCGGGATGAAAGTAAGCCCCAGCTCCTTCACCTTGTTCACGTCGCGGCCCGACTTCGTGCCGCAATAGGAAAGCTCCTTTTTCATGGTTTCCGGCGCGGGCACGGATACCGTGAACGCGCCCGATTGCATCCGCTCGTAGGTATGACGCGATTTGCGCACGAATACCGTGCATACGGGCTTGCCCCAAATGACCCCCCACTGGCACCAGCCGATGGTCATGGGGTTTACAGGGTCGTTCCCCGCAAGCAAAAACGCGCCCGCGTCCACCTGTTGCGCCGCCCGCGCGATCAATTCCTCAAATGCGACCCTTCTCATGCTTCGCCCTCCGTCCTTCTTGCTTTTCATATGAAAGCATTATAGCACGGCCGCGTGTTTTCCGTATAGACAGTGCGCAGGAAGCCCATGCTAAAGATGGTTCAAAAGTCTATTTATGGAGGCGGCCATGGCTTCATACTGGCATCAAACGGCGCAGGGGAAGGAACATGAGGAGCTCGCGGGAGATCGTGAGGCGGATGTCGTCGTCATCGGCGGCGGCATCACGGGCGTGCTCACGGCTTATATGCTCAAGAGGGCGGGCATAAGCTCCGTCATTTTGGAGGCCGACCGCGTGGGCGGCGGCACCACCGGCGGCACCACGGGGAAGATCACCGCGCAGCATGGGCTTTTGTACGCAAAGCTCCTGTCGGAGTTCGGCAAGGAGCGCTCGCGCGAGTACGCCGCGATCAATCTCGAGGCGGTGGAACGGTTCAAGGAGATCATAGACGCGGAGGGGATCGACTGCGGCTTCACGAGAGCCGATTCCTACGTTTATGCGCTTCAGGACGCCACCGCGCTTAAGGAGGAGGCCGAGGCCATGCGGCGGCTTTCGTTCGACGCGGAATACGTGGGCCTTGCAAAGGAGCTGCCGTTTCCCACGGCGGGCGCGGTAAGGCTCAAGGATCAGGCGTATTTCCACCCGCTCAAATTTCTGTACGCGCTCGCGGAAAAGCTTACGATCTTCGAGCGGACGCGCGTTTTGGAGGTGAAGGACGGCGCGGTGCATACGAAGCTCGGCAGCGTTCGCTTCAAGCACCTCGTGTTCGCCTGCCGCTATCCCATCGTGAACATCCCCGGCTATTATTTTTTGCGGATGAGCCAGCAGCGCTCCTACCTTACGGCGCTTCGCGGCTGCGCGGACTTAAAGGGCATGTACGTGGACGCGAACTCCAACGGGCCGACGCTGCGCCCCGCGGGGGAGGACGTTTTAATTTTCGGCGGGTTCGACGTGCGCTCGGGCAAAAACCCGGCGGGCGGCAAATTTACAAGCCTTTTGCAGCAGGCGCGCACGTTCTGGCCCGGCTGCGAGCTCGTGGCGCAGTGGTCGGCGGAGGATTGCCGCCCCATCGACAACGTGCCCTACATCGGCCTTTACAGCGAGGCGGAGCCCGCGTGGTATGTCGCCACCGGCTTCAACAAATGGGGCATGACGAGCGCCATGGCGGCGGCGACGATCCTCACGGGCATGATCGCGGAGGGGAAGGATACGCTCAAGGTGTACGCCCCCGCGCGCTTCGAGGTGGCGGCGAGCGCGAAAAACCTCGCGGGCGACGTGGGCGAAACCGTTTCGGGGCTTTTGAAGGGCATCTATTCCGTGCCGGAGGAGGCGTTTCAAAACGTGGAGCGCGGCAAGGCGGCGCTCGCGGAGCTCGACGGCGAGCGCGCGTGCGTTTACCGCGACGACAGCGGCCGCACGCATGTGCTGCCCTCCCGCTGCTCGCACCTGGGGTGCAGGCTCGAGTGGAATGCGGACGATACCGCGTGGGAATGCCCCTGCCACGGCTCGCGCTTCGACATCGACGGCGCTATTTTGGACGGGCCTACCGTGAAGCCTATGGGATAGGGGGAAAAACCGTGGTATACTGTTTGCAAGAAACGTTTGCAAGGGGATATGCCATGGAGCTGAGCGAGCTTAAAGTTAAATTTACCGAGCTGTACGGCGGCGAAACGGGGGACGTCCGCCTTTTTTTGGCGCCCGCGCGCATCAACCTCATCGGCGAGCACATCGATTATAACGGCGGCTTCGTGTTCCCGGCGGCCATCGAGCTTCGCTCGGCCTGCGCGGTGCGCGTAAGGGAGGATGGCGTTCTTAACCTCGCCTCCACCTCCTGCGAGCACCGCGTGCACGCCGATATAAGCGAGCTTAAGGGCTACGGTAAACTGAAGTGGGGCGGCTACCAGATGGGCGTGCTCTCTATTATGAAGGATATGGGCTACGCGGTGTGCGGCATGGATATGCTGTTCGATGAAACGGTGCCGCACGGGGGCGGGCTTTCGGCCTCCGCCGCCATCGAGCTTGCCACGGCCATTGCGGCCGCCACAGTATCAAAAGAGCGCGCGGGCACGAAGATCGACCGCGTGGAGCTTGCGCTTATCGGCCAAAGGGCTGAAAACGAGTATGTGGGCATGAACTGCGGCATCATGGATCAATACGCTTCGGCCATGGGAAAACGCGGCCACGCGATGCTTCTCGACTGCGCAAAGCTCACGAGCCGCTACGCGCGGGTGGAGCTTGAGCCGCAAGGGCTCGCGCTCGTCATTATGAATACCAACAAGCCCCACTCGCTTATCACGAGCGCGTACAACGAGCGCCGCGCGGAGTGCGAAGAGGCGCTTGCGGACTTAAAAAAGGCCGTGGATATCTCGCACCTCTGCGACCTCGACGAAGCGGGCTTCAAGGCGCATAAAGGCGCGATCAGGCGCGGGGCATGCAGAAAACGGGCGGAGCACGCGGTATACGAAAACCAAAGGACGCTTCGCGCGTTTGACGCGCTCAACGCGGGCGATACGGCGCTTTTCGGGGCGCTTCTCACCGCCTCGCACGAATCGCTTCGCGACCTTTACGAGGTGACGGGCGCGGAGCTCGACGCCATCGTAGACGCTGCGCTCGCGCAAAGCTGCTGCACCGGCGCGCGCATGATGGGCGGCGGCTTCGGCGGCTGCGCGCTGGCGCTCGTAAGGATGGGCGAACAGGCCGCGTTCAAAAAAGCCGTGGGCGAGCGTTACCAAAACACCACGGGCTACGTGCCGAGCTTTTACGAAACTGGCATCGACGACGGGGCGAGAGAGGTTTTGGGGGTATAAATATGGAGGTAAGGGAGCTTTGTGAGCAGGATATCCCCTCCTGTGCCGCGCTTGTGGCGCAGTTTCGCGTGGAGCTGAAAAGCCTTAAGGGGATTGTTGCACAGCCCGACGCGAAGCAGGGGGAGGCGGAGCTTTTCGAATACCTCGACAAGGGTTTTCCCGTGTATATGGCGGAGGAGGGCGGCGCGCTTCTCGGGTACGCCGTATGCAAAACGGACGATGGCGTGGTATGGCTCGAATCTATCTTTACCGCGCCGGGCGCGCGCAGAAGGGGCGTCGCGAAGGCGCTGTTCGAGCGGGCGGAGCGGCTCGCGGCGGAATACGGCGAACCTACGGTGTACAACTGGGTGCACCCGAACAACGAAAAAATGCTCGCGTTCCTCAAAAAGCGCGGTTACAATGTGCTAAACCTCATCGAGGTGCGAAAGGCGTACGAAGGGGAGGCTTTGACGCGAAAGATCCCCGTTGGGGAGAGAACGTTCGATTATTGAGCAGGAAAGGGCGCTTTGCTTTACAAAGCGCCCTTTCCTAATTTTTTGAAACGGCGGCTCCCGTTTTACTTGATCCCGAGCGTCGTATACACCCGATCTAAGGTTGCCCGCGCGTGCTTTTTCGCCTGCGCCGCGCCGTCGTCTAAAATGCGCATAAGCTCCGCCTTGTCGTTCATGTAGCGGCGGTAGGTTCCCTGAACGGGGGCGAGGGTGGCGATCACCGCGTCCGCGACGCCCGTTTTGAGATGCCCGTAGCCCTTGCCTGTAAAATCCGCCTCGGCTTCGGCGGCGGTCTTGCCGGTGCAGATGGCATAAATGCTCAAGAGGTTCGAAACGCCGGGCTTCTTTTCCTCGTCGTAAACGATGGAGGCGTCGCTGTCGGTCACGGCGCGCTTGCATTTTTTTATAATCGTGTCCGGCTCGTCGAGCATGCCGATGAAGGCGTTGGGGTTGGGGTCGGACTTGCTCATCTTCTGGAGCGGGTCCTGCAGGCTCATCACCTTGCCGCCCGCTTTTTGAATGTACGGCTCGGGCACGGTGAAGGTTTTGCCGTAGGCGTTGTTGAAGCGGATGGCGATATCGCGCGCGATCTCCAAATGCTGCTTTTGATCCACGCCCACCGGCACGAGATCGGTGTCGTAGAGGAGGATGTCCGCCGCCATCAAAACGGGGTAGGTGAAAAGCCCCGCGTTGATGTTTTCCGCGTGCTTTGCGGATTTATCCTTAAACTGGGTCATGCGGGAAAGCTCGCCCATGTAGGTGTTGCAGTTGAGCGTCCAATTAAGCTCCGCGTGCTCGGATACGTCGGACTGTATGAAGGTGGGCGAGCGGCTCGGATCGATGCCGCACGCGAGGATGAGCGCCGCGACCTCCAACGTGCGCGCGCGGAGCTCCTTCGGGTCCTGCCGCACGGTCATGGCGTGAAGGTTCACCACGCAGTAGTAGCAAAGCCTTTCGTCGTTCTGCAAAAGCGCCCAGTTGCGAAGCGCCCCCAGATAATTGCCGAGCGTGGGGATGCCCGAGGGCTGTATCCCGCTGAAAACAACGCTTTTTTTGCCCATGGCGCGTTCCTCCCTTTTTGTGGTATCCCAAATATTTTAGCCCATCGCCCGCGAGTTGGCAACCGCTTTTGAACGTGATACAATGCTTATATGGGCCAATCGGCTTTGTTTTCCTTAGGTTTTCGGAGGTTTTTTCATGGCATACGAGGCGCTTTACAGGCGGTACCGCCCGCAGACGTTTGAAGGCATCGTGGGGCAGGAGCATATTATCGCCATTTTAAAAAATCAGGTGCGGTCAGGGCGCCCCGCGCACGCGTACCTGTTCGTAGGCTCGCGCGGCACGGGAAAAACGAGCACCGCGCGCATACTTGCCCGCGCGGTGAATTGCCTCGACCCTCAGGACGGGGAGCCGTGCGGCGCGTGCGAGGCCTGCCTTTCCATGAAGGAGAACAACGTCGATATCGTGGAGATGGACGCCGCCACCAACTCGAGCGTGGACGACGCGCGCTCCCTCATCGAAAAGGCGCGTTTTATGCCCATGCAGCTCAAAAAAAAGGTGTACATCATCGACGAGGTGCACGCGCTCTCGGGCGCGGCGTTCAGCGCGCTTTTAAAAACGCTCGAGGAGCCGCCCGCGCACGTGCTGTTCATCCTCGCCACCACGGAACCGCAAAAGGTGCCCGCCACCATCATATCGCGCTGCCAAAGGATGGATTTTCACAGGCTCAGCATCGCCGCCATGACGGGCTGCATCAAGGATATCCTCGCGCTCTCGGGCGCCGAAATTTCGGACGAGGGCATCGCCGCCATCGCCCGCACCGCCGAGGGGGGTATGCGCGATGCGCTTTCCCTCGCCGATCAGTGTATTTCCTTCTGCGGCGGCCATGTTTCCACCGAGGACGTGTACAGCGTTTTGGGCAGCATGGACGCGGACTTCCTTTTTGAAATGGCGGACGCGCTTATCGACTTCGCGCCGCATAGGGCGCTCACCCTCCTCGATAGGGTCGTGGGCGACGGCCGCGACCTGAGCGTTTTTATGCGCGACGTTACGCTGCATTTCAGGGCGCTCCTTCTCGCGAAGCTGTGCGGCGACTGCGCCGATCTTTTGGACTGCACGCCGGACGCCATGCGCCGCTACCTCGCACAGGCGGAGCGCTGTTCGGAGCTAAGGCTCCTTCGCGCGCAGGAAACGCTTTTAAAGGCGCAGAGCGGCGCGCGTATGGTGGATATGCCGCGCGTGCTGTTCGAGGGGGCTTTGGCCCGTATCGCGCGGCCGGAGGAAAGCGAAAAGGACATGGAGGAGCTTTCCATGCGCATGGAAAGGCTCGAGAAGAAAATTGACGCGCTTGAGGCGGCGCCGATAGCGCCGCGCGAGGCCGTGCGGGAAACGCCCGTTTTTTCGGAGGCGCGGGACGCGGCCCCGTGGGAGGCCCCGCGGGAGGAAAAGGCGGCAAGGCCCGCACCCAAACAAGAGGCCGTTCCCAAGGAGGAAAGCGAAGCGAAGCCCGAAGCGCGGGCGGAAGCCGCAGCGCAGAGCGGCGCGTGGACGGCGGAATCGCTTTGGAAAAAGCTTCTCGACAGGCTTTACGCCGAGGATCGCATGTTACAGGTGATCGCCATGTCCGGCAAGGCGCACGAGCTCAACGCCAATGCGCTCACAGTGTATTTCGACAGCGAGCCGAAGCTGAAGGCGGTGCAAAAGCCGCAGAACGCCGCGCTTTTAAACGGGCTTTTGAAGGAGCTTGCGCCGGGGGTAACGCTTAAAACCGCGTTCGGCGAGCGCGAGGGCGATCTCGATGCGCAGATGAAAAGCCTTTTCGGCACGGATGTGGAGATCGTGGACTAAATACTTATTTCTATGATATAATTATATTTTAACAAGGGCATCGGAGGTTTTTATGCAAAAAGGCGGTTTTCCGGGCATGGGCGGCGGCAATATGCAGCAGCTGATGCGTCAGGCGCAAAAGATGCAGCAGGACATGGCGCGCCTGCAGGAGGAGCTTAATGCGCGCGAGTTTTCGGCGGCCTCGGGCGGCGGCATGGTGAAGGCCACCGTGGACGGGCGTAAGGCACTCAAATCCATCGAGATTGACAAGGCCTGCGTGGACCCCGACGACGTGGAGATGCTGCAAGACCTCGTGCTAAGCGCCGTCAACGAGGCCGTACGCCTTGCGGACGATACCGTGAACGCCGAGATGGGCAGGCTCACCGGCGGGATGAATTTAGGTTTGTAACCATGCCTTTGGAACCATTGCTCGTATTGACCGCGCAGCTCGCGCGGCTTCCCGGCATCGGCGCGAAAAGCGCGCAAAGGCTCGCGTATCATATCCTCGATATGCCGGAGCTCAACGCGCGCGAGCTCGCCGCCGCCATCGTGCGCGCGCGGGAGGAGATCGGCTTTTGCCCGGTCTGCGGCGCGTATACCGACGTGAGCCCCTGCGCGCTGTGCGCGGACGAAACGCGGCACAACGGCGTGCTCTGCGTGGTGCGCGACGCGCGCGACGTGCAGAGCATGGAAAAAATGCGCGAGTACCGCGGGCTTTACCATGTGCTGGGCGGCACCATCTCGCCTATGGACGGGGTAGGGCCGGACGATATCCGCATCAAGGAGCTTTTGGAGCGCGTGGATGCGGGCGGCGTCAACGAGGTGATCCTCGCTACCGATCCCGATGTGGAGGGGGAGGCGACGGCGGTATACCTTTCGAAGCTTTTAAAGCAGCGCGGCGTGCGCGCGACGCGCATCGCGCACGGCATCCCCATCGGCGGCAGCCTCGAGTACGTCGATGAGATGACGCTTTCCAAGGCGTTCGAGGGCCGGCGCGATATGTGACGCTTCCCGCGCGAAACGGCGCGGCGGTATCGCCCCAATGGACGATTGTTGAGAAAAATTTATGAATCGTTCATACGCGCGCAACCTTTTGGGGGGAAACGTCGTCTATAATATAAAGGGGATTCTTAGGGTGCGTTTGGGAAGTGGCAACACGCCCGCTGGCGGTTCTTTTCCTGCCATACCGCGTTAAATTTCCTTGAAATACTCGCGGTATTCCTGCGGAAATTTGCCTTGTCCGGCGAAAAAACCGCTCGCCATTGGTCATATTTCCACTCCCCAAACACACCCTTGCCTTGCGGCTTTGCCATGGGGCGGACAGGAGGGTAGGCTTGAAGGGTTTGCGAAAAATCCTTGCGGCGGCACTGCTTGCGGTGCTGTTTGCGGGCCTGTGCGCATCGTGCGCCATACCCGCGAATGTAAGCCGATCCCAAGGCGACGAGCATGCGCTCACGGCGCTGAAGCAAAGCTACCGAAGCGCTTCCGTGGTGCTGCGCGGCGTCTGCGTACAAACGCATACCGACTTAAGCGGCGCGCTCTGCGCGGACGTGGAGGTAAAGGAGGTGCTCGCCGGCAAGACGTTGACCGGCGGCATCGTACACTGTGTTTCGGGCGGCCTCAAGGAGGGCGGTTCTTATTTGCTTTTCTTAGGGCAGGGGGCCGACGTACACTATTCCGAGGATGAACCCGCCTACAGCGTGATCGAGTCCGACGCGGTGGAGGAATCCGGTTCTTCGTTTAAGCTCAAGTCCACCGGCATAACGCTTACCGAGATACGCAAGGAGCTCAGGCGGCTCGACGCCGTGATCGGCGCACCGGCCACAAGCTATTACTATATGTCGCTGGGCGAGCTGGCCGCGGCGGCCGATGAAATATTTTTAGGGCAGGTCGTGCAAGCGCCCGAGCTCACCAACACTGCCTTCCGCTCGCAGGAGGGCGGCGGCACGGTGGAGCAGGAGCTGCCCGCGAGCGTGGCGCGCGTGAGCGCATACGGCGCGGTGAAGGGCGCCCTCAAATACGGCGACACGGTGGACCTTATTTACGCGCCCGCCATGAGCGCGGACGTGGTGGACGCCGCCACCCTCACGGCGACGACCTACGGCGAAAGCGCCGTGCCGCCGCTCAAGGAAGGCGCGGTTTACCTGTTTTTCCTCGTCCGCGGGCCGGATCCGAAGCAGAGCTATTATTTTTCCGTCAACCCTTTTCAGGGCTACGTGCCCGTGAAAAACGACAGCCTGAGCGTTTCCTACGTGAACAAGGCGCTCGTGCCCTATGCCGAGCTCGCCCCGCTCGTGCGGGACGTGCGCGCGATTTTGGGGATATAAAAACGACCTTATAAAAAGCTGCGGGCCTTATCGCGAAAAAGCGATAGGGCCCGTGTTTTTTGGCAAAAGGGAAAGGCGTTGCGGCAAAATTACGGTTTTATCTTGCCGCGCTTATAGAATGATAGGCTTTTATGCGTTCGGCCAGCGTCCCCGTATGCAGCTCAAATAAATGGTTGTCGTAGTCGTAGAAATACAAGGAACGTCCTTCGCCTTCCACTCTTTTTCTCGGTTCCCGCATTTCAACGCCTAAGTCCTCAATGCGCTTTTTGTATGCTTCAAAGCCAGATTCATCTATTTGAAATGCAATATGGTCATAGGTTCTTTCCGTTAAAGGATCGCCCTGCATTGCCGCAACCCATAGGGTGCCGATCAAAAAGAATCTTTCTTCGGACAAAGAAAATGTTTGCGCACCGCTATCATAAACCATCTCGGCCGAAAAGATTTTCTTAAAAAACTGTGTGGTTTTTTCCAGATCATGGACGATAAATGTAAGGTGGCTGATACCTCTGATCATACCGGCTCCTCCGCTTATTCCTTTCTCCGTATCCAGCCGAGGAACCTCAAAAACCCCCACATGCCCCGAGAGACGCGGGGTTTTTTGGGCGCGCCGATTTTTTCCACGTCGCGGCCCATGCGGATGAAGCGAAACATCCTGTCGG
>JAJFTZ010000069.1 GCA_021372675.1 Eubacteriales bacterium | reverse complement strand
TGCAGTTGTCGGATACAAGCCGCATATAGGTTTTTTCTTGATTCAAAGATAGGCGCGGCCGTTTTTCCATAGGATATCACCTCAATCGGCTTGCAAGCATGCGGGGCAACCCATAGCGGAAATTTATATTTATTTGTTTATCATATCATAAATGCGGTATATTTTTAAAGCCAACGCCGCACAATTTGATCTTTACGGCCATGCGGGCAGCGTGACTTTCCGCTGCGGTGTGTGTTGCCAACCGCGTATAATCCATGCAAAATGAAATAAGATAATTATTTGCGTTTCACAATAAAACCGCCGCCGGATGCTCTTATAAGAGCATCCGGCGAACCGCGCTCTTTTCTGCTTGGTTTGTGCTTTAGCGCAATCAACCACCGGCTATGCCAGTGAGAATAAAAAAGTTTTAGCATTAAAGCATCGAGCGAAGCGAGTGGCAAATAAATTGCCGGATCAAAGCTTTAAGCTAAGGCAAATCACTGCTTTTGCAGTTGCGGGGCAAGTAATGCGATTGGCAAAATGTTCGACGCGTCTTGAGACGCTGCCAGTAATATGCCCTTTTAGGGCTGGTGCATACCACGCGTTCTACGCGTGGTTTTGATTTACCCGTCAGGAAATATACAAAATGGGCATGCTTCCCAGCCTCTCCGACAGCCTTTGCCGCAAAAAGGATCCCGCCTCCAGCCGCGCTTCATTTCTATAGCAATATTTGCCGCGTCCGCGGCCGGTCATGGTTTCCTGGTCGAAAAGCTTTACCGCGTTTGGAAACGCATCCGTGTTTATGGCGTTTTGCACGAAGCTGTAAGTCATCAGTATGATTTCTATAAAGCCGTTTTGCTTGACCTTTTGGCTTAGTTCGTCAGATAGCTGCTCGATCAGCCGGCCGTATAACCGCTTCCACTCCGGAAGCAGGATAACGGGCGCAAGCAGCAGTCCCACCGGATACCCGGCCTCCGCCATAGCGTTGAGCGCATGGATTCGCGCGCGCAGCGGGGATGTCCCCCATTCTATGCGGTCTATGATCTCTTCCGGGTTTACGCTCATACGAAATATGGTTTTGCCTTTGTGATCAAGGCCAAGCAATGGGGTTACCCTATCGAATTTCGTCGGGAAGGTAAGCTGTCCGCGGCCTTCCTGTGCAAAACGCACGATCGTATAAATAAGGTTATTCGTGATCGTATTTTCCAGCAGTAAATCGCTGTTGCTGCCGATCTCAAAGGTTTGCGGCGCAGGAGCGGCGGCGGCCCTTTTAAGAAGCCGATTAAGCATTTGCTCCCGGTTAACAAACAGGCGGAGATAAGAGCATTTGTTATAATTGCATACAAGATAACAATATAAGCACATGGCCCGGCAGCCCGAGGAGGTATATGGTACCAGCCAGTCGGAAACCTTGTGGTTCGGCACATACTTGTGTGTTTTTCTCAGACCGATGATGAGGTGGCGCTTTAACTTTGGGAAATCATGGTTCCCCGCCGCCGCCAGCTCGGGTATATAATTATGGTTCTCTATTTCTATCCATGGCAAGGCCGCATATTTCGCCCGGAGCATTTGCCCCAATTCGAAGCGAAGTGCGGCCGGTTCGTAATAGACCGCGTCAAAGAGCATTTTCATGTTTCGATCCCCCTCGTTAAATATAGTATCCCCGGCGGATCATTTTTTGAGAAACGTCGATTTCCATAAAGGGATCGACGTTTCTCGGCTTGTGCGGTATTATTTCAATAGATGGGAAGGTGTGGCGTTAACATTTTGCATAGAGGGTGATTTTTAATTGAAACAGAACAAATACGACGATGATGTGTTTTTTGAAAAATACAGCTGTTTCCCCCGCTCCGTCGGGGGGCTGAACGCGGCCGGCGAGTGGCACGCACTCGAAAAACTGCTGCCCGATTTTATGGGGAAACGGGTGTTGGATATCGGCTGCGGTTTCGGCTGGCATTGCGTTTACGCCGCCGAGCATGGCGCGGCCTACGTGCTCGGCATAGATATTTCGGAAAAAATGCTGACCGTGGCAAAGGAAAAAACAGCTTCCCCCAACGTGGAGTATCGGCAAATAGCCATGGAGGAGATCGATTTCCCGCCGAACGCGTTCGGCGTCATAATAAGCTCGCTAGCCTTTCACTATACGCCCGATTTTAAGGATATTTGCGCTCGTATCAGCCGCTGCCTTACACCGGGCGGCGATTTCGTGTTTTCCGTGGAGCACCCTGTTTTTACCGCTTACGGCTCGCAGGATTGGAGCTACGACGGCGAGGGCAATCGCGATCATTGGCCGGTGGACGGTTATTTCCATGAGGGAGCGCGCGACGCCATCTTTCTTGGCGAGCACGTTACAAAGTACCATAAAACGTTGACGACGTATTTGAACACACTGTTGCAGACCGGCCTTTCCATTACGGGAATCGTAGAGCCGCAGCCTGCGGAACACCTCCTTAACACGGTTCCCGGCATGAAGGATGAGCTTCGCCGCCCCATGATGCTGCTCGTTTCGGCAAAAAAAGTTTAATTTCCCCCGGCGTAAGGCGAAGCGCCTGTTATCCCCACCATTAACGTAGAACTGGTATAAAAGGAGGTGTCGGCATGGCCCTGCAGATCAAACGCATTTATGACCCGGCCGAGGAAAGCGACGGAATACGCCTGCTGGTGGATCGCTTATGGCCGAGGGGCGTTTCCAAGGAAAGCGCGCGTCTGGACGGCTGGGCAAAGGCTTTGGCCCCAAGCACCCTGCTCCGCACTTGGTTTGGGCATAAAATGGAAAACTTCGCGGAATTCACCGCGCTTTACCGCGCCGAGCTCAGCACAAGCGCCGAGGCGCAGACGGTAGCCCAAGAGGTTATCCGCCAAAGCAGGGAAAATACGGTCACATTGCTGTACGGGGCGAAGAACCCTCAAGTCAACCACGCGGCCGTTTTGAAGGCATATCTGGAGGAAACGGCAAGCCGTTACGAGTGACGCCGTTTGTGACAAAGAAAAACGAGGCGCGGTGAAAAGCTGCGCCTATATAGCTTATAATCGCATATCCTTATAAATATCCTAGTAATAGACCGGCTGCGCGGCGGAAACGACCGCGCGGTTCTTAAGGTCTTACGAGGATCGTATGAATCTGCTTTCCAGCCTTTTGATCGCTATAGGGCTTTCGATGGATGCCATGGCCGTTGCGGTATCGAGCGGCGTCGCCGTAAAGGTGCCCGCGCGAAGCGATACGATGCGGCTTTCCGCGCTGTTCGGCGTTTTTCAATGCGTTATGCTATTGGCGGGTTGGCTCTTTGGCGCGGGCGTGCGGGGCTTTGTAGGCGCGACCCACCCCTACATTGCGTTTGCGCTCCTCGCGTTTATCGGCGCGCGCATGATCGTGGAATCCCTCCGCGACAAGGCGGGAGTAGCCTACGCCGATCCCTTCGACGGGAAAACCCTCCTCGTGATGGCGTTTGCCACGAGCATCGATGCGCTTGCGGCGGGCGTTGGCCTTGCTGTGACGGGTGATTTTATATGGGCGACGGCCCTTATCGTGGGGTTTATGGCATTTGCGCTCTCTGCGCTCGGGGTAAAGATGGGTAACCGCCTCGGGCGCATCTTCGAAAAGCGCGCGGAGCTTTTGGGAGGCGCGATTTTGGTGCTGATCGGGCTTAAGATACTTCTCGAGCATCTTTTGGCATAGAGCGTTACTTTAAAACGATATAAAAAAACCCGGTTCGTACAAACGAACCGGGTTTTTGCGTGGAGCGGGCTTTGCTCCGACGTGGTCGGGGCGACATGATTTGAACATGCGACCTTTTGGTCCCGAACCAAACGCGCTACCAAACTGCGCTACGCCCCGATGGAGCCAATGTGGGGACTCGAACCCCAAACCTGCGCATTACGAATGCGCTGCTCTACCATTGAGCTACATTGGCTTGCGCTCTTGCGCTGACAGTTTCAAATTATAGCACAAGTCTTCTTTTCTGTCACGTGTTTTTTGCTTTTCCCGGCTTGCAAAAGGGTTTCGTTTTTCGAAGCGATCATGGTATAATGGTGAGACTTATGGAGGGACTTATGCCTGAGCATACCGTCGTTTCCGTCGATCCCGGTTCTGTCGCCGAGCGGCTCAAGATAGCGCCCGGCTTAAAGCTCGTGCGCATCGACGGCGAAAACGTTGAGGATATCATCGACTACGAATACCTTACGGCCTCGGAGTGGCTTTCCCTTATCTTTGTGAACGAAAGCGGCAAGGAGCTGTCCGTTTCCGTAAAAAAGGGCCTTTACGAGCCGCTTGGGCTAAACTTCGAAACGAGCCTGATGAGCAAGCTACGCTCCTGTAAAAACCATTGCGTATTCTGCTTCATCGACCAAATGCCCAAGGGTGGCCGCAAAACGCTGCACGTCAAGGACGACGACTGGCGGCTTTCGCTCATCATGGGCAATTACGTCACCCTCACCAACGTTTCGGACGAGGAGTTTGAGCGCATCCTAAGGCGAAGGGTCAGCCCGCTTTACGTATCCGTACACGCGACCAACCCGGACGTGCGACGCTTTATGATGAAAAACCCCCGTGCCGGACTCATCCGCGAGCGCCTTAAGCGTTTAAAGGACGAGGGTTTGCATTTTCACGCGCAGATCGTGCTCTGTCCCGATATCAACGACGGCGCGGTTCTGGAGCAAACCCTCAACGATCTTTACGCCTTGCGCCCCGCCGCGCGCTCGGTCGCGGTAGTGCCCGTGGGGCTTACGAAATTTCGCGACGGCCTTTCCCCGCTTCGAAGCCTTACGCGGGAGGAGGTGCGCGCGGCCATCGCGCAAATCGAGCGCTTTCAGGAGCGTTCCGCGCGCGAGCACGGCGACGCGTTCGTTTACGCCGCCGACGAAATGTACGTGAACGCCGGGCTTCCCCTGCCCCCCTACGAGCATTACGGCGATTTTGAGCAGATCGAAAACGGCGTGGGGCTTTTAAGAAGGTTCGAGGAGGGCTTTTTGTACGCGCTGGAGGGGCAACGGCCGCTAAAGGAAAGAGTTTCGCTTCTCGCCGCGTCAGGCGTGTGCGCGGCCCCGTTTTTGAAGGAGCTTTTCGAAAAGCTCGAGCCCTACGGCGTCACGATTGACCTTCGCACGGTGAAAAACGACTATTTCGGGCATACGGTAACGGTGAGCGGGCTTGTTTGCGCGCAGGATATCGCGGCGCAGCTTTGTTCGCCCGAGGGGGATATCCTTTTGATCCCCTCGGTGATGCTTCGGGAAAAAGCCGACGTGTTTTTGGACGGCGTATCCCTTAATGAGCTTGAAAAAGCGCTTTGTAAGCGCGTAGTGCCATTAAGCGCGTCCGACGGCGAAAATTTTATTATGGAGCTTTTTGAACTGCTCCAAAGAGGTGCATGATGTCCAGACCCATCGTAGCGGTGGTCGGCCGCCCCAACGTGGGAAAATCCACGTTTTTCAACAAGATCATCGGCAAGCGTATCGCCATCGTGGAGGATACGCCGGGCGTGACGCGCGACCGCATCTACGGCGACGCGCAATGGCTGACGCACGATTTCACGCTCATCGACACCGGCGGCATCGAGCCCGAAAAGGACGATATCATAAGCGCGCAGATGCGCCGTCAGGCCGAGCTTGCCATTGAAACCGCGGATGTCATCGTCTTTTTGGTAGACGGGCGCGAGGGCATCACCGCGGCGGACGAGGACGTGGCGGATATCTTGCGCCGCTCCAAAAAACCGATCGTGCTCGCCGTAAATAAGGTGGATAACCCCAAATTTGAGGATTCCGCCTACGACTTTTATTCCCTAGGCATCGGCGAGCCGTTCACGGTTTCCGCCGAGCAGGGGCTTGGGCTTGGCGACCTTTTGGACGAGGTCGTGAAGCATTTCGACGAGAGCGGCGCAAACGAGCAGGGCGAGGAGACCAAGATCGCCGTGGTCGGCAAGCCCAACGTTGGCAAGTCAAGCCTCGTCAACGCGCTCTTGGGGCAGGAGCGTACCATCGTGAGCGACATCCCCGGTACCACGCGCGACGCCATCGACTCCCCCTTCATCTACAACGGCGAAAATTACATCTTGATCGACACCGCGGGCATACGCCGTAAACGCGCCATCGAGGATGAAAGCATAGAGCGCTACAGCGTGATACGCTCGCTCGCCGCCGTGCGCCGCGCGGACGTGGTGCTCATTGTAGTGGACGCTGCCGAGGGCATGAGCGAGCAGGATGTTCGCATCGCCGGCTACGTGCACGAGGAGGGCAAAGCCGCGGTTTTGATCGTGAACAAATGGGATAAAATAGAAAAGGATACCCACACCATGAACGAGTTTGAGAAAAAGCTCACCGCCGATCTCGCGTTTATGGATTATGTGCCGATGCTTTTCATTTCCGCGAAAACGGGGCAGCGCGTCGGAAAGGTGCTCGAAACGGCAAGGTTCGCCTATGCGCAAAACTGCACCCGCGTAAAAACGGGCACGCTCAACGACGTGGTGGCCGAGGCGGTCAGCATGAATGAGCCTCCCTCCGACAAGGGCCGCAGGCTCAAAATCTACTACGCCACGCAGGCAAGCATCAAGCCCCCCACATTCGTTCTGTTCGTGAACGAGCCCGATATCATGCACTTTTCCTACAAGCGGTATTTGGAAAACTACTTCCGCAAATCCTTTTCGCTCACCGCAACGCCCCTTCGCATCCTCGTGAGGAAGCGCGGGGAAAAAGAAGGCTTTTAATACTTAAGGAGGTCCCACTTGGAATTCAAGCTCGTTTATCTCGCGTGCGCCGCCGTTGGCTACCTTTTAGGCAACCTGCAGACCGCCGTTTTTTTGAGCAGATACCTCTACCACGACGACGTGCGCCAGCACGGCAGCGGAAACGCCGGCACCACCAACATGCTTCGCGTATTCGGCATGAAGCCCGGCACGTTCACCTTTTTGGGCGACTTTATCAAGGGCATACTCGCCATTCTCCTCGGCAGGCTTTTAGGCGGCGAGCCGGGCGCCTACGTTGCGGGCTTTTTCGCGGTGATCGGTCATAACTTCCCCGCCCTTTTCGGCTTCAAGGGCGGCAAGGGCGTGGCTACGACCATGGGTATCGCATGGATGATCGACCCGCTGTTTGGCGCGGCGGCGACGGTGATCGGCTTTGTCATCATCTACCTGTCGCAGATGGTCTCTTTGGGCTCGCTCATCGGCTTCACCTCGTTTGTGGCGCTCGTCGCCATATTCCGCACCGACGAGCCCTTAAAGCTTATCCTCGCGGTACTGCTTCTTGTTATGATGGCGATTCGGCACGTGGAAAACATCTCGCGTCTTCTCAAGGGCACGGAAAGCAAGCTCTTTCAGGCGAAAAAGCCGAAAAACCAAAAGCCCGGAGCATAGCCTTTTTTAAGCATGCAAAAGGGGCGCTTCGACCGCGAAGCGCCCTTTGTCTTGCATGTTTTATTTGTGTATCACATATATATCTAATGTCGATTTGCCGAAGTTGGGAGGAGCGTCGAAATGGACAGGATGCAGTTATATCGTGATATTGCCCAGAGGACGGACGGAGACATCTACATGGGCGTGGTCGGGCCGGTGAGAACGGGCAAGTCCACGTTCATCAAGCGGTTTATGGACCTTATGGTCCTGCCCGGCATGAAAAACGAGTTCGCTAAAACGCGGCTCGTGGATGAACTGCCGCAAAGCGGCGCCGGGCGCACCATTATGACCACGCAGCCCAAGTTCGTGCCTAACGAGGCGGCGGAGCTCCTTCTTGACGAGAGCATGAACGTAAGGGTACGCATGGTGGATTGCGTGGGATACATGGTGCCCGGCGCGAGCGGCCACGAGGAAAATGACGCGCCGCGCATGGTGCGTACGCCGTGGTTCGATTATGACATCCCCTTCGAGGATGCCGCGGAGATCGGTACCCGCAAGGTCATCACCGATCATTCTACCATAGGCCTTGTGGTGACGACCGACGGCAGCATTACCCAGATACCGCGCGAAAACTATGTGGAAGCCGAGGAGCGTGTGGTGAACGAGCTCAAGGAGCAGGGCAAACCCTTTGTGCTCGTCATCAACAGCACGCACCCCAACAGCGAGGAAACAAAGGATTTGAGCGAAACGCTTTCCAACAAATACGGCACCGCCGCGTGTACCATGGATGTGCTCAACATGGACGCGCAGGAAATTTACGGGCTTTTGGAAAGGGTGCTCATGGAATTTCCCATCCGCATGCTCCACATTTGTGTGCCGGGTTGGGTGAGCGCGCTCGGCGTGGAGCATTGGCTCGTCAAAAGCATTCTCGCGCCCATGGAGGAGCCGCTCGAAAACCTTTACAGGATGCGCGACTATGAGGGCATCGTGCCCGCGCTTCAAAGCATAGAGGGCTTCGAACCCGCTAACATCCGCTCCGTGCAGCCGGGCAACGGCATCGTGGAGCTGGAGCTTAGGCCCGAAAACAGCATGTTCTACCGCATCCTCGGCGAGGAATGCGATTGTGAGATCGAGGACGACGCGCACCTCTTCTCCGCCATCAAGGGCTTTGTCGCGGCAAAAAAGGAGTACGACCGTATATCCGCCGCGCTCGACGCCGCGCACCGCACCGGCTACGGCATGGTGCCGCCCGTCATGGATGAAATGGTGCTTGAGGAACCGGAGATCGTGCAGCACGGCAGCCGCTTCGGCGTAAAGCTCAGGGCGCGCTCCTCGGGGCTTCACATCATCCGCGTGGATATCGAATCCGAGGTATCGCCGCTTGTCGGCACGGAGGAACAGTCCGAGGAGTTTATGAACTACCTCGTCAACACCTTCGAAAACCAGCCCACAAAGATATGGCAGACGAACATCTTCGGCAAGCCGCTTTACGACATGGTGCGCGAAGCCATGGCAAACAAGGTGAACCGCCTGCCCGATGAGGTGCAGCAAAAGCTTCAGGAAACATTGCAGCGCATGGTGAACGAGGGCTGCAACGGGCTGATCTGCATCCTCCTCTAAGGCGCATAGCATCGTAATTTCCAAGCATACACCCCATTGCCGATCGCCGCGATGGGGTGTATGCTTGAATTGTTACGGAATAAAATCGGGGGGACGCGCCATGGAAAACATGCCTATCCGCTGCGGCTGGGCAAAAAGCGCCTTGGAACGGGATTACCACGACAGCGTATGGGGCAGGCCCGAGCACAATGAAAAGGAGCTTTTCAAAAAGCTGATCCTCGACGGGCAGCAAGCGGGCCTGAGCTGGAGCCTCATCCTAAAAAAAATGGACGGCCTCTGCGCCGCCTACGACGATTTCGACCCGTATCTTCTCGCCCGCTACGACGCGGTAAAAATAGAAGCGCTTTTACACGACGACCGCGTTATCAAAAACCGCGCGAAGATTAACGCCGCCGTGCACAACGCGAAATGTTATTTTACGCTTTGTGAAAAACACGGCTCGCTAAGCGCTTTCCTATGGGAGTATGTGGGCGGAAAGCCCATCGTCAACCATTGGAAAGAATTAAGCGAAGTACCCGCCACCTCCCCCATCTCCGACGACATAAGCCGGGATTTAAAAAAGTTCGGCTTCAAGTTCGTGGGCAGCACAATCGTCTACGCCTACATGCAGGGCGTCGGCATGGTGAACGATCATTTGGTCGATTGCGCGTTTCGGTGAGGAGGACGCAGTAAGTAATCTTTGGGATGTGCAATATAAACAACAAGAGGGTTCATATGAACCCTCTTGTTCAGCTTGTCGAGAAACCCGGTTTACGCAGCAGCGGAAACCGGGTTTCTCGTAAAATGAAGTCTGAAAGCAGAGTAAAAAAGAGAGGAAAAAGAGGCCTTCCCCTTCCAATTAGCCAGCTTTTTGAGGTTCATGGCAGCG
>JAJFTZ010000049.1 GCA_021372675.1 Eubacteriales bacterium | reverse complement strand
CGACGGGCCGCCCGCGCGGCTCATGGAGGTGTGCGGCACGCACACCAGAAGCATTGTGCTCTACGGCGTGCGTTCGGTTCTGCCGCCGAACGTCACGCTCGTTTCCGGCCCCGGCTGCCCCGTGTGCGTGACCCCCTCGGGGTACATCGACCGCGCGGTGGGGCTTAGTTTAGAAAAGGGCGTATGCCTTTGTGCGTTCGGCGACCTATTGAGGGTGCCGGGCAGCGAGCTTTCGCTTTCAGAGGCCAAGGCGCGGGGCGCGCGCGTGGAGCTTGTTTACTCCCCGCTCGAGGTGCTTTCCCTTGCGCGGGATGAACCGGAAACGCTTTTTATTTTCGCCGCCGTGGGCTTTGAGACAACGCTCCCCATCTACGCGCTCATGCTCGAGCGCATGGAAGTGGAAAACGTTAAGAACGTGCGGCTTTTAACCGCCGTAAAGGCGCTCATGCCCGCGCTTTATTTTTTGACGGAATCCGGTTCCGACGTGCAGGGCTTTATCGGCCCCGGGCATGTGAGCGCCATTTTAGGGAGCGACGTTTATAAACCCTTCTGCGCCTCGCGCCATGTGCCGCTCGCGGTGGCGGGCTTCCGCTACGAGCAGGTGCTCGCGGGCATTTACGACCTTTTGAGCCAGATCAAGGATGGAACCTGTGAGGCGCACAACCTCTATACGGGTGTGGTGAGCGCTTCGGGCAACGCGGAGGCGCTTAAACGCATAGAAACCTGTTTTACGATAGCTTCCTCCCCATGGCGAGGCTTGGGCGAAATACCCGGCTCCGGCTATTTCATCGCGCCGCGGTTTTCGCGCTTCGACGCGGGCTCCTACGATATCCCCCTCGGCAAGGAAAGGAAGGGCTGCCTCTGCGGCAGCGTGATCGCGGGCCGCGCGACCCCGCCCGATTGCCCGCATTTCAAAAAAAGCTGTACCCCCGCTTCTCCCATCGGCCCTTGCATGGTTTCGGCGGAGGGGGTATGCGGTATTTGGGCTCAGGGCTGACGCCCTGTCGCGTGCATGGCTTGTGAGCCATGCACGCGAAAAGGAACGGGAGGTTTGCGCATCCGCCTCTCGCGTTTCACGTCCGGCAAAGCCGGAGCCCTTCGGGCCGAGGCCTGTGGCCTCGCGATGGCGCTCCCGGGCGGCGGATGCGATTGGAAAGAAATCCTGTGGATTTCATCCGTTTCGGCGTACACGCCGGCCCTCGGCGGGAGACGCCTCAGGCACTAGGCCTGCGGGCCGTCGCCAAAGCCGGAATGAAAATTAAGGGGCGCGGCCCCTTAATAATCCCCTTTGGGTTTGGAGGTAGTTTATGAAGATCACCACGGCGCACGGCGGGGGCGGCAAGCTCATGGAGGAGCTTATAGGCTCCGTGTTTCTGCGCCATTTTTCGAACGATACCTTAAACGCGCTCGAGGACGCGGCGCTCCTCGATGCACCCGCCAAAAAGCTCGCCTTCACCACGGACTCCTTCGTGGTAACGCCGCTGTTTTTCCCCGGCGGCGACATCGGCCGGCTCGCCGTGTGCGGCACGGTAAACGACCTCCTCTGCCGCGGCGCAACCCCAAAATACCTTTCCGCGGGCTTTATTTTGGAGGAGGGGCTCGACCTTGAAACGCTCGAGCGCGCCGTGCGCTCCATGAAGGCGGCGGCGGACGAGGCGGGCGTTGCCATCGTGACCGGCGACACCAAGGTGATCGAGGGGAAAGGCGGGCTTTACATCAACACCGCGGGCATCGGCTTTGTGGAGGAGGGCGTAAACGTGAGCGCGAAAAACCTCGCGCCGGGCGACGTTATCCTCGTTTCGGGGCACATGGGCAACCACCACGCGGCCATTTTATCGAGCCGCATGCACATCCAAAACCATATCGCGAGCGACTGCGCGCCGCTCAACGACATGGTGAAAAACCTTCTCTCGGTCGGCGTCCGCGTGCACGCGCTGCGCGATATCACGCGCGGCGGGCTCGCCACGGTGCTCAACGAGCTTGCGCAAAGCTCCGGCGTGTGCGTGGAGCTTTCGCCTGTCTATGCGCCCGCCGACCTGCAGGTGCAGGGCTTTTGCGATATCTTGGGGCTCGACCCCCTCTACATGGGCAACGAGGGAAAGCTGTGTGTCGCGGTGCACGGCGCGGACGCGCAAAAGGCGCTTGAAATCCTTCGCGCCTCCCGCTACGGCGAAAACGCCTCTATCGCGGGCACGGTGCGCGAGGGCAGCCCAACGGTGCTTTTAAAGACCCGCTCCGGCGCGACGCGCGCGATCGACGCGCTTTCCGGCGAGGGGCTTCCGAGGATATGCTAGGCTGTAAAAAATGGAATTTTCCTCCGGTGCGCTCTATTGTTTTGTTTGAAGGCGCACGATATAATAATGATAGGGAAGTGACCGCCTCTACGGCAAAGGAGTGAACGCTTTGGAAGAAAATAAAAAGATCATGCCGCACAACGTCCTCGAGGAAATGGTGGATATGCGCGTGGACGAGTTGATGAAAAAAAGCGGCATCTGCTGCTGTATGTACTGCCGTGCGGACGTGGTGACGTACGCGCTCAATCACCTGCCCCCCAAATACACCATAAGCGTCGGCGGCGAGATCTTCACGCGCTTCCATATCAACCAGGTGCAGTTTCAGGCGGACGTGACCGCCGCCATTTTGAACGCCATCGGAAAGGTCGGCCAGCGCGCCAATCACGACCGCGGGCCGGGCAGGTAAGCGGATTTCACTTTTCTCCTGTCATGTATGCAAAAACACCGATACCGCCGTATGGCGATATCGGTGTTTTTCTCTTAAACCTTATTAGCTTTATACGCGTACCGTCCAGCCGTACGGGTCGGCTAAGTCGCCGCGCTGTATGCCGGTAAGCGTATCGTACAGCTTCTGCGTGAGCGCGCCGATCTTTCCGCCGTTCAAAACGAGGCAGCGCCCCTTGTAGCAGAACTCGCTCACGGGCGTGATGATCGCCGCCGTGCCGGTGCCGAACGCCTCCTTGAGCATGCCGCTTTCGCCCGCCGCGTAAAGCTCGTCGATGGAGATGGGGCGCTCCTCCACCTTGTAGCCCATATCCTTCACGAGCTGCAAAATACTTCTTCTCGTGATGCCGTCGAGGATGCTGCCGTCCACGGGCGCGGTGCATACGGTGTCGCCCAAGAGGAACATCATGTTCATGGCGCCCACTTCCTGCACGTACTTGCGCTCCACCGCGTCGAGCCAGAGCACCTGGTTGTAGCCCTTCTCCAGCGCTTCCTCGGAAGCGCGCAGGCTGGCCGCGTAGTTGCCGCCCGTTTTCGCGCCGCCCACGCCGCCGCGCACCGCGCGGACGTAATTGTCCTCCACGTAGATGCGTATGGGCGCGAAGCCCTTGGTATAGTACATGCCCGTCGCGGCGCAGATAATGTAATAGAGGTAGCGCTTGGACGCGTGCACGCCGAGCTCCGCGCCGTCCGCGATCATGGTGGGGCGAAGGTACAGCGAGGTGCCCTCCGCGCGCGGCACCCAGTCGCGCTCCAAGTCCACGAGCTTTTTCATAGCCTCCACGTTGAACGCGGGATCGATCTCGGGCATCACCATGCGGCGCGCGCTTATGTTGAGGCGCGCGGCGTTATCCTGCGGGCGGAAAAGCAGCACCTCGTTTTGCGCGGTGCGGTAGGCCTTTAGGCCCTCGAAAATCTCTTGGGCGTAATGCAGCACCGCCGACGCGGGGTCGATCTCCAGCTTGGAATAGGGCTGTATGCGCGCGTCGTGCCAGCCCACGCCCGCGTCGTACTCCATGATGAACATGTGATCGGTGAAAGCTTTCCCAAACCCCAACCCAGCCACGTTCGTAGGCTTTTCCTTAAGCTGCGCCGCTTTTCTAATGTCGATTTCCATTTTGATCTCCTTCCCTTATACCCGCGCGCAATTTGCGCCGCGCTTGAGCGCCTCGATGTTGAGCTCCACGAGGCTCGCCTTGGGCCCGGTGAAGATATGCGCGAGCATTTCGCGGATGGTCTCCACCTTCAGTACCTTGGTCGCCTCGATGTACGCGCCGAGCATCACCATATTGGCGACCTTGGCGTTGCCAAGCTCCCCGGCGATCCCGTTGCAGGGCACGTAAAACGCCTTGATGTCGCTTCTCGTCGCTTTGATCTCGATGATGGAGCTGTTCACGAAAAGCATGCCGCCCGGAACGAGCGCCTTTTCGAACTTCAAAAGCGAGGGCTTGTTCATGGCGATAAGCTCGCTCGCCTCGAGCACCACCGGCGATATGACCGGCTCGCTTGAAAGCACCACATTGCAATTGGCGGTGCCGCCGCGCATCTCCGGGCCGTAGGAGGGGAGCCACGAAACGTTCATGCCCTCCTTCATGCCCGCCTCCGCGAGCGTTTTTCCCATCGCCATAACGCCTTGGCCGCCGAAGCCGCAGATGATGATGTTATGAAGCATCTTATTTCACCTCCGCCGTGATATCGCGGTACACACCCAGCGGGTAGTAGGGGATCATGTTCTCCTTGAGCCATGTGAGCGCGTTGAGGGGCGTTTTGCCCCAGTTGGTGGGGCAGGTGGAAAGAAGCTCCACAAAGGTGAACCCCGCGCCCTCGAGCTGGAGCTGGAACGCCTTTTTGATGGCGCGCTTGGCCTTGTTGATGTTCGGTATGTCGATGAGCGCGCAGCGCTCGGCGTAAGCCGTACCGTCGATGGTGGATAAAAGCTCCGCCATGCGGATGGGTGCGCCCATGTGCTCCCTGTCGCGTCCGTAGGGCGCGGTGGTCGCCTTTTGCCCTACGAGCGTGGTGGGCGCCATCTGCCCGCCGGTCATGCCGTAGATGGCGTTGTTGATGAAGACGGTGGTGAACTTTTCGCCGCGCATGGCCGCGTGGACGATCTCCGCCGTGCCGATGGAGGCGAGGTCGCCGTCGCCCTGGTAGGTGAACACCGGGTGGTCCGGCAGCACACGCTTGATGCCCGTCGCGATGGCGGGCGCGCGCCCGTGCGCGGCCTCCATCATGTCGCAGCGGAAATAATCGTACGCAAACACCGAGCAGCCCACCGGGCTTATGCCGATGGTCTTATCCGTGATGCCGAGCTCCTCGAGCACCTCCGCCACGAGCTTGTGCGCAACGCCGTGCGTGCAGCCCGGGCAGTAGTGCATTTCCTTATCGGTGAGCGCCTTCGACTTTTCATATACGATCGCCATAGCTTACCTCCCAAGCGCGTCAAGCGCCGTCTGTGCCACCTCGGCCGGGGTGGGGATAACGCCGCCCGCGGTGCCTCTGAAGCCCACCGGCTTTGCGCCGTTCACGCCGATGCGCACATCGTCCACCATCTGCCCAAGGCTCATTTCCACCGCCACCACCGCTTTCACATGCCCTTTGCATGCTACCTCGTGAAGCCGCTTATACGGGAACGGCCAAAGCGTGATGGGGCGGAACAGCCCCGCCTTAACGCCCTGCTTTTCCAAAATGCCCATGGCGGCGCGCGCCACGCGCGAGGGGGTGCCGTACGCCACGAACACGACCTGCGCGCCCTCTATATCCGTTTCCTCATAGCGCACCTCGTCACGCTCGATCTTCGCATACTTCTCCGCCAGACGCAGGTTGTTTTCGTAGCAAAGATCGGGGTCGATGAACAAGGAATTGATCACGTTGTGCGGGCGGTTTGAAACGTCGCCCGTGGCCGCCCATTTCTTTTCTGGTAAAACCCGTTTTTGGGGCGAACGCCACTCGACCGGCTCCATCATCTGGCCGATCATGCCGTCGGCCAGAATCATAACGGGGTTGCGGTACTGATCGGCGATATCAAACGCCTCCTGCGTAAAATCCACCGCCTCCTGAATGGTGGCGGGCGCCAGCACGACCGTGCGGTAATCGCCGTTGCCGCCGCCGCGCGTCGCCTGATAATAATCCCCCTGCGCGGGCTGTATGGTGCCGAGGCCCGGCCCGCCGCGCATCACGTTTATGATCACCGCCGGAAGGTCCGCCCCCGCGAGGTAGCTGATGCCCTCCTGCTTAAGGCTGATGCCCGGCGACGACGACGACGTCATCACCCTCGCGCCGCAGCCCGCCGCGCCGTACACCATGTTGATAGCCGCCACCTCGGACTCGGCCTGCACGAAGCTGCCGCCTACCTGAGGCAGGCGCATGGACATGTATTCGGGTATCTCGTTTTGCGGCGTGATGGGATAGCCGAAGAAAAACCTGCAACCGGCCCTGACCGCCGCCTCCGCAATGGCCTCGTTGCCTTTCCAAAGTTCCTTTTCCATGCTGGGCCTCCTAAATTCTCTCTACGGTGATCACGGAGTCGGGGCACATGCGCGCGCAGTTGCCGCACGCGATGCACAGCGACATATCGCTGACCGACGCGGGGTGGTACCCCTTAGAGTTGGTGGCGCTTATGTCGATCACGACGATCTTCTTGGGGCATACCGAGGTGCAGAGCTCGCAGCCCTTGCACCGCTCCCGGTCAAACGTAACTTTTCCGGCCATACTTGCCTCCTGATGCAGATTGGATGTTGGGTTTTTCTAAGGAAACAGGGGAATTCTCATTCCCAAGGTTTTTTCATGTAGAGGGTGAGCGGGAAATTCTCGCCCGCGAGGGTTTCGGGAATTTCACCTGAAAGCCGCGCGTCGAACGCGTTGTAGAGCAATGGCAGCCCCGTTTGCCCGGCCACCTTCAGGGAAAGCGCGTTGCCGCGAAGCACATCCCGAGCGGTGCTTTCCCCGCACAGGTGCGTGTTGTTCACAAGCCCCGTTACCTTGAGGCCCGACGAGGCCTCGATGCTTTTGAGGTATTGTACGGCGGCCTCCGGCGTTTTGGTGAGGCCGCGGTTGAAATTGAGCACCATGTAGAGCGCGTAATTTTGCCGCTCGGCATACGGCACGAACCGCGCCAGCACGCGCGCGCCCACGGCGTCGCCCCCTACGTCGATCACGCCCACGAGCGTTTCATCCTCGAAAATGCTCAAGACCTGCGCCGGGAGCGCGGGAAGGTCCGCGTTGCCCATGCGCGAAGACGAAGCGATAAGCTCCACGCCGCGCTCCTTCAAAAGCGCCTCGCGCTCGCGCGAGCGAAAGTACGGGTTGACGATATCGAGATCGGAAAGCGCCACGCGCGGGAACTTTTCCCTGAGGCGCAACGCAAAATTCACGGCAAATTCCGTTTTGCCGCTGCCGTAATGCCCCGTGACGATGAAAATGCGCTGCTCCATGCAAACTCCGGCGGGCTCTGCCCGCTTACTTTTCTCAAAGAAAATAAGCAAAAGACTTTATGGTTGGAGGCGCTGTTCAATAAAAGCGTTTGTGATTGCTCCCGGCGAGATGCGCCTTAATACGCGTATTCCTGCGCCTGTTCCTCGCCTTTGAGCACCCTAAGCGCACCCAGCGCGAGCGCGCCCAGCTCATCCTCGCCCGGCACCACGACAAACGGTGCGATAAAGGACACCCTCTCCTTAATCCAGCCCATGAGGACGGCGTTGTAGGCGATGCCGCCCGTTACGATCACGGCGTCCACTTCGCCTGAGAGCACCGCCGCCGCCGCTCCGATATCCTTGGCGGTCTGGTAGGCCATGCCCTTCAGGATAAGCTTCGCGTATTCGTCCCCCGCCTCCACGCGGGCGGCGACCTCCTTCATATCGTTGGTGCCGAGGTAGGCCACAAGCCCGCCACGCGAGGTGAATTCCTTGCGGATATCCTCGTAGGTTGGGTACTTGCCGCTGTAGCAAAGCCGCATCACCTCGCCTACCGGCAGCCCGCCCGGGCGCTCGGCCGAATAGGGGCCGTCGCCGTCGATGGCGTTGTTCACGTCGATCACGCGGCCCTTTTTATGCGAGCCGATGGTAACGCCGCCGCCCATGTGCGCAACGATCAGGTTCATATCCTCGTATTTTCTGCCGAGTGACTTCGCGTAACCCTTCGCAATCGCCTTTTGGTTGAGCGCGTGCCACGCCACCGTGCGCGGCATATCGGGATAGCCCGAAAGGCGCGCGACCTCCTCCATTTCATCTACCACGACGGGGTCTACGATGTAGGCGGGGCATGCGTGCTCCGCCGCTACCTCGAACGCGAGAATGCCGCCGAGGTTCACGAGGTGCTTGCCCCATTTGCAGCTTAGAAGGTCGTTGTACATGAGCTCGTTCACCGCGTAGGTGCCGCTCGGGATGGGCTTAACGAGCCCGCCGCGGCCCACCACCGCGTCGAAATGCGCGTTCTCGAGCCCACGCTCTTTGATGGCCGCCTCCACGAGGGGCTTGCGGTAGCGGTAATGATCCTCGACGGAGCGAAGGGGCTTCAAATCTTCCTGCGGATGGCGCAGGATGTGCGTAAATTCCGGCGTTTCGTCGTTGTAAACGGCGAGCTTGGTGGAGGTGGAGCCGATATTGATAACTAGGAGCTTCATATGCGCGTCCCCCGCTGTCAGGATTTATGCTGGTCTGCTTTATGAGAATCGACCATAAGCGCCGCGAGCGCGATAGAGTAGAGCTTGGTCTCGTCGCTGTCCGCGCGGGAGGTGATCACGACCGGCGCCCTTGCGCCCACAATCACGCCCGCGTTTTTAGCGTTTGCCAAGAAGACCAGCGCCTTATAGAGCACGTTGCCCGCCTCGATCTGCGGCATCAAAAGGATATCGGCGCTGCCCGCGAGGGGGTCTTTGATACCCTTATGCTTCGCGGCAGCCGCGGATACGGCATTGTCGAGCGCGAGCGGGCCCAATACGCGGCAGCCCGTGAGCCTGCCGTCTTTGTTCATTTCCGCAAGCGTTTGGGCATCGAGCGTGGCGGGCATTTTTTCGTTGACCTTTTCCACCGCGCAAACGACGGCCGCGACGGGATCGTCGTTGCCGAGCGCGCGCGTTACCTTTACGGCGTTTTCTAAAATAACCCTTTTGACCTCAACGTCCGGCGCGATGTTCATGGCGGCGTCCGTCACATAGAGCAGCCGCGGAAAGCCCGGCACGTCGAACACGGCGGTGTGCGAAAGCACGCCTGCCTCCCTTAGGCCGTATTCCTTATCGAGCACCGCTTTCAAGATGACGGAGGTATCCACGAAGCCCTTCATCACGATGTGCGCGCGGCCGCTCGATACGAGCGTGACCGCCGTTTTGCACGCGGCGGCGGGGTCTTTTTCGTCGATCAGCTCCATACCCTCTAAGAAAAGCCCGCGCTCCGCGGCGATCTCTTTGATGCGCGAAGCGTCGCCCACCAAAATGAACGAGGCGATCTGAAGCTCTTTCGCTTTCGACGCGGCAAGCAGCACCTCCGCGTCGTGCGCGGCGGCGACGGCCACAATGCGCTTGGCGCCGCCCTCGCGGGCGCGCTCCACAAGCTCTGAAAAGGAACGTATCATTATCTTTTTCCCCGCAGATTTAGATTGCATAATGGGGTGGAATGTGCAACAATAAGGTAGGTTGTATGATGTCCGGGCCAGTTGTCTTACAACATCATCTTACTACTTTTCAAAACCGCCTGTCAACGCTTCTATACGGCACGGCGGGTATTGTTCACAATATATTCCTCAAAAGCATTTTGCGGGGACGGGTATGGAAAAGCTGCAAAAGAAAAGCCTCTCGGAGCGGACGGCCGGTAAGATTTTCGACATGATTACGACGGAGCAGCTCTTTTCGGAGGGCGACAAGCTGCCCAACGAAAACGAGCTTGCGCTGAGCCTCGGCGTAAGCCGCATCACGCTGCGCGAGGCCATACGCATCCTCGCGGCGCAGGGCGTGCTGGAGGTGAAAAGGGGCCTCGGCACCTTCATCGCGGAGGGCGCGAACATGGGCGGCTTCGGCATACACCGCCTTGAAAAGCTGCGCATACGCCTGAGGGATCTGTTCGAGGTGCGCCTCATGTTCGAGCCGCAGACCGCCGCGCTCGCGTGCGAACGCGCCTCGGACGCGGACATCGAGCATATCCGCGCGCTCAGCGCGCAGGTGGAGGCGCTTATCGGCGAGGGCAAGCCGTGGACGGATACCGACTCTCTGTTCCACACGGCTATATTGACGGGCGCGAGCAACGAGTTTATGACGCAGCTTATACCGCTCATCAACCGCGCCATCAAGGAGGCGTGGCTGCTCTACGGCAGCGACCCGAACCTTGCGGAATTTACGCTGCGCGATAACCGCCTCATTGTGGAAATGCTGAAAAACCGCGATACCGTAGGCGTGCGGCACGCGGTCTCCATCCATATACGCCACACCATCCACGCGCTGGAACTGGATTTCGGGAAGGGCATTTTGGAGTAAGCGGAGGCGTTTATGCGCACAGAGCACATCGGCACGAGGAGCGTGCTTCTTTCGCACGAGGGGCTCGACTGGGGCCTAAATCTACAGCTGATCTTCGGAAAAGAGCATAACTTTTTGATCGACACGGGACTTGGGTACGGCAGCGCCGAGCCTGTAAAGGCGCTTTTGCGAGAGGATAAAAAGCCCCTCGTGGTAGTGAACACGCATCACCATTGGGATCATGTTTGGGGCAACGGCTTTTTTGAGGGAAGCCTCCTCGTTTCGCACGCGCTCTGCCGCCAGGCGCTCGAGGAAACCATGCAGCGGGACTTCGAAAAATACCGGCATATCGCGCGCGGCGAAGTGCGTTTTGCCCTGCCCTCCCTCACGTTCGATTCGGCGCTCTTCTTCCCCGCCGACAATCTCCGCATTTTTTACAGCCCCGGGCATACGGACGACTGCGTAAGCGTGTTCGACGAAGAGGACGGCATTTTGAACGCGGGCGACAACATCGGCGACACGGACGAGGAGATCGTGCCGGAACTCGCGTGCGACGCGGAGGTTTACCGCGACACGCTCGATTCCTACCGCGCGCTCGATTTTAAGCTGTGCGTCAGCGGTCACAACCGGCCGAGGGGATTTGAGGTGCTGCGGGAGATCGAGACGAGGCTCAGGCGAAACGAAAAGCTCTAGTTTGAAAAGCGAATCGGATATGTTACGAGCAAAGCGCCGTTTTTAACGGCGATTTTGCTTTTTTGCCCCGTGAAGAAATTGCTCACGCCCAAGGGGTAATCCGGCGTAAGGCGCGCGTCCGAGAGGGGGTACGAAAGCCCCTCCAAGGCGACGCCCTCGGCGCAGCCTCCCCACGCGAACACGGAAACCGTACCCGCATGGCCCGGATCGAACTCTATGCTGTCGTTTTTAACGCAGGTATACGTTTGGCCGCCGCCGTGCAAAAACCCGCGCGCGCCCCGCTCGGCTAGGTACAATAGGCACTGGAGGTTGGCGAGGGTATGGTCCATTCTGCCGCCCGTGCCGCCGTAGATGTGAAATTCCTTATAGCCGCGCCCGAGGCCGTATTTTAGGGCAAACAAGAGATCGGTATCGTCCTTTTCCTTAGGCAGCTCGAGCACGTTTTCATGGTTCGGCCGGGAGCCGAGGGAATCAAAATCCCCAACGACGACGTCCGCCGCGACGCCGCTTTGCGCAAGATAAGTAAGCCCGCCGTCCGCCGCAATCACGAGATCGCCCGAACGAGGCTTTCGTATGGGGGTATCGAAGGTACCCGCGCCCACCACGATGCAGCAGCCCATAACGCCTCCGGGGTTTTTGTTTATTGTAAGCGCGTGATCGCGGAACGGTCAAGCCGTTATCTTTTTGAAGATATTTCTGTTATTATAGTTTATGAGGTGAACGGTATGGAGAAATTGCTGATGATAGACGCAAAAGACTATACCGGCGATATGCCGGTTTTCGAAAAAAATGCCGTGCGTGCGCTCATCCTGAAAGGCGGCCTTGTCGCTATGCAGATAAGCAAATACGGCGACTATAAGATACCCGGCGGTACGGTCGAGGCCGGCGAAAGCTACGCACAGGCATTGGTCCGCGAAGTGCGGGAGGAAACGGGGCTGATTGTCGATCCCTCCACGATCGCCGAGATCGGCGAGATCGAGGAGATCCGGCAGGATCAGTTTTTCAAGGGGCAAAAGTATATTTGCCATTCGCTTTACTATAAATGCGAAGTGCTGCCCGAAACCGTGGAAACAGATAGGACGGATAACGAGATCGGCAAGGGTTATCAATTAGAATGGAATACGATGCGGAATATTTACGATAAAAATATGCGATTGCAAAAGGAACCTTGGAGTATAAGGGATACCAAATTTCTCGAATTGATCCTTAATGACATCGTGAGGCTCTAAAAAATTCGCCCGCATGGCAAAGCCATGCGGGCGAAATCGAATCGTTTGCTTATTCTATGACGGAAGCAACGACGCCGGCGCCGACGGTGCGGCCGCCCTCGCGGATAGCGAAGCGGAGGCCTTCCTCGATCGCGATCGGGGTGATGAGCTTGATCTCCATGCGGATGTTATCGCCCGGCATCACCATCTCAACGCCCTCGGGCAGCGTGATCACGCCCGTCACGTCCGTCGTGCGGAAGTAGAACTGCGGACGGTAGCCCGGGAAGAACGGCGTATGGCGCCCGCCCTCCGTCGCCGTCAGCACGTACACCTCGCTGTTGAAGTGCGTGTGCGGGTGGATCGAGCCGGGCTTCGATAAAACCTGCCCGCGCTCCACGTCCGCCCTCTGCACGCCGCGAAGCAGCACGCCGATGTTGTCGCCCGCCATCGCCTGGTCGAGCTGCTTGCGGAACATCTCCACGCCCGTTACCACGGTGCTGCGGGATTTTTCCACCAAGCCTACGATCTCGACCGTATCCTGCACCTTTACCATGCCGCGCTCTACGCGCCCGGTCGCCACCGTGCCGCGGCCCGTGATCGTGAACACGTCCTCAACAGGCATAAGGAACGGCTTATCCACCGCGCGCTCCGGCGTCGGGATGTACGTGTCCACCGCGTCCATCAGCTCGAACAGGCACTTGCAATCGTCGCTCTCGTGCGGCGCCGCCCCGTTCTGGATCGCCTCGAGCGCCTTCAGCGCGCTCCCCTTGATGACGGGGATGTCGTCGCCGGGAAACTCATACGAGCTTAAAAGGTCGCGGACTTCCATTTCCACAAGCTCCAAAAGCTCGGGATCGTCCACCTGATCCACCTTGTTCATAAACACCACGATGTACGGCACGCCGACCTGCCTCGCAAGCAAAATGTGCTCGCGCGTCTGCGGCATCGGGCCGTCCGCCGCGGATACCACTAAGATAGCCCCGTCCATCTGCGCCGCGCCCGTGATCATGTTCTTCACATAGTCCGCGTGCCCCGGGCAGTCCACATGCGCGTAGTGCCGCTTGTCCGTTTCATACTCCACGTGCGAGGTGTTGATCGTTATCCCGCGCGCCTTCTCTTCCGGCGCCTTGTCGATTTCGTCATATCGCATCGCCGCCGCCTTGCCTTCCTTCGCAAGCGCCATCGTGATCGCCGCCGTAAGCGTCGTCTTGCCGTGGTCCACATGCCCGATCGTTCCGATGTTTACATGCGGCTTCGTCCGTTCGAATTTTGCCTTTGCCATT
>JAJFTZ010000039.1 GCA_021372675.1 Eubacteriales bacterium | reverse complement strand
GATATTCCATAATTTCAACGCATAGGCGGCGACGACGGAGCAAAGGGGTTTTTCGCGCTTTAGAGAGGGGCGACGCGGCTGGAAGCGCCCCGCACGGCACTCCCCAAAAAGTTCTCTCCCGAGCCGCGCCGGGGAAGCCCCCCCATTTTGGGTCGGGTGCGTAGTCGGCGCCGGGGAAGCCCGTTACAGCTTACAGGCATGGTGTTCATAGCCGTGCCGGAGGCTCCGCATGCCGGAGCGAAATAGGGTGGTACCACGAGCGCGCCTTCGTCCCTTACGACGAGGCGCGCCTTATTTTTCTTTTTTCATGGAGGAAGCGAATATGATCGACGAGCTTCAAAAAATCCGCGAGGAGGCGCTCAAACGCCTCGAGGCGGCGCGCGAGGAAAACGAGTTGGACGCCGTGAACGTATCGGTCTTGGGCCGAAGCGGCGCGCTCACGGAGATACTTCGCGCGATGGGCAAGCTCAACAAGGAGGAGCGCGCCGCGCTCGGACAGGCGGCGAACGGACTCAAGCAGGAGTTGGAGGCCGTGATCGAGCGCCGCAAGGCGGTTTTGGCCGAGCTTGCGCTGGAGCAAAAGCTAAGGCGCGAGGCCGTGGACGTGACAGAACCCGGCAAGCGCATACTGCCGCTTGGGAGGCTCCACCCGATGACGCAGGTGTACCGCGAAATACGCGACGTGCTCGTCGGCATGGGCTTTTCCACCTTTTACGGGCCGGAGGTGGAGCTTGACGAATATAACTTCACCCGCCTCAATCTGCCGCCCGACCATCCCGCGCGGGATATGCAGGACACCTTCTACGTCAACGACAACGTCGTTTTGAGGACGCACACCACGCCCTGCGAGGCGCGTGCGCTCATGACGCTTACGCCGCCGTTCCGCCTTGTGATACCGGGGCGCGTGTTCCGCGTGGACGAGGTGGACGCGAGCCACACCCCCGTGTTCATGCAGATGGAGGGCTTGGTGGTGGACAAAAACATCACCTTTGCCGATTTGAAGGGTACCATCGACGCGTTCGTCAAGGCCGTGTTCGGAAGCGAAGTGAAAACGCGCCTCAGGCCAAGCTACTTCCCCTTCACGGAGCCCTCGGGCGAGGTGGACGTTTCCTGCACCATCTGCGGCGGCAAGGGCTGCCGCGTGTGCAAGGGCACGGGCTGGCTCGAGATCATGGGCTGCGGCATGACCAACCCGCACGAGTTTTTAAATTGCGGCGTGGACCCCAAGGAGTGGACGGCGTTCGCGTTCGGCTTGGGCGTTGACCGCATCGCCAGCCTCAAGTACGGCATCAGCGACGCACGCTTGCAGTACGAAAACGACGCGCGCTTCCTGCGCCAGTTCTAAGGGAGGGAAAAAGCTATGAAACTGCCGCTGAAATGGCTTAAGGAATATGTGGACTTCAACGTGACGGTCGATGAATTCATCGAAAAAATGATGTGGCGCGGCTTCGAGGTCGCTTCCGTAGAAAAGGAGCTTGCGGAGGTCGAGCGGGTGGTCGTGGGGCGCCTCGCGGGGCTAACGAAGCACCCCGACGCCGATAAGTTACAGGTTTGCGCCATAGATGTGGGAAGCGGGGAAACGCTTTCCATCGTGACCGGCGCGCAAAACGTATTTGAGGGCGCGCTCGTACCCGTGGCGCTCGACGGCTCGCGGCTCGCGGGCGGGCTTACGATAACGGAAACCGTGATGCGCGGCGTGAAAAGCGCGGGCATGCTCTGCTCCGGCAAGGAGCTTGGGATCACCGAGGCCGATTATAAGGGTGCCGAGGCGCACGGCATCCTCCTTTTGGAAGGCGATATTGTACCCGGCACGCCCATCGAAACGGCGCTCGGGATGGACGATATTATTTTCGATATCGAGATCACCCCGAACAGGCCGGATTGCCAGAGCATCCTCGGCATGTGCCGCGAGGTGGCGTCGGCTTTGGGGCAGAAGTTCAGGGAGCCTACCATAAAAGAGATCGTGGGCGGGGGGAACGCGGAGGATTACGCAAAAGTGACGGTGCTGAATACCGAGCTTTGCCCGCGCTACACCGCGCGCGTGGTGGTGGATCTACACATCGCCCCGTCGCCCGCGTGGATGCAGAAAAAGCTGAAGGCCGTCGGCCTTAGGCCCATCAACAACATCGTGGATATCACCAACCTCGTGATGGTCGAGTACGGCCATCCCATGCACGCGTTCGACCTCGCCTGTGTGGAAAACGGCCACATCGTGGTTAGGAACGCCTTCGAAAACGAGGTCGTAGTTACGCTCGATTCCAAGGCGCGTCCCGTAACGCCCGATATGCTTTTGATCGCCGATCCGAAAAAGGGCGTGGGCATCGCGGGCGTGATGGGCGGGGAAAACTCCGAGATCATGGAGCAGACCAAGGCCACGCTGTTCGAATCCGCCGTGTTCAAGGGCAGCAACATCCGCTCTACGGTTCGCAAATTGAAGCACACCACCGACGCCGCCGCGCGCTTCATCAAGGGCGTGGAGGCGGTAAACGCAAAGCTCGCGTCCGACCGCGCCATAGAGCTTGTGGTCGAGCTCAACGCGGGCCGCGTGGTGGGCGGAGCCATCGACGCATGCGCTGCGAGCCTTGAAGACCGCGTCGCAGTGATCGACTGCGGCCGCGTGAACCGCATCCTCCATACCGCGTTCACGCCTAGGGAAATGGCGGAAATGCTATCGACCCTCAATATGGAGGCCAAGGTAGAGGGGGAAGCGCTCAGGCTCACCATACCGCATTACCGCACCGATATCGCGGCCGATATCGAGGCCGACGCCAACGTGGCCGAGGAGCTTGCGCGCGTGTACGGCTACTACAACATCGCCCCCAAGCTCATGGACGGAGCGACCTTCTGCGGGAGGCTTACGCCCGATATCAAGGGCGAGGATGAAATCAAGGATATCGCCGTGGGCATGGGCTGCTACGAAATGTACAACTACAACTTCACCGGCCCCAACGCGCTCGACGCACTGCTCTTGGAGGCCGGCAGCGAAAAACGGAAGGCCGTGAAGCTATTGAACCCCTTCGGCGAGGAGCAAAGCCTTATGCGCACCACGCTCTACATGGGCATGCTCGACGCGGTGGCTTTAAACTGCGGCCGAAAGACCGGCCACGGGCGCTTTTTCGAGGTGGGCAACGCGCATTTCGACCTTGGCACGGAGCTGCCCGAGGAGCGCAAGCTCTTAGGCTTTGCCTTCACGGGCGCGGATGAGGATTTCTTCACCCTCAAGGGCACGGTGGAGGAGCTTCTCGACCGCCTCGGCGCGGATAACGCGCGCTTTATAAAGGGCGGCGGGGAATACTTCCACCCCGGCCAAAAGGCGCTCATTTCGGCGGGCGGCGAGGTGATCGGCGAGCTTGGAACCGTTCATCCCAAGGTGCAAAAGGCCTACGGCATACCGCAGGCGGTGTACGTCGCGGAATTGAACGTGGAAAAGCTTTTGAAGCACAGGAATACGAAAAAGACCTACGCGCCCATCCCGCGCTTCCCCTCCGTGGAGAGGGACATCGCCGTGGTGACGGATGAGGCGGTGCTTTCGACCGACGCCGTAAACGCCATTCTCCTGGCGGACGCCGGCGTGATCGTATCCGACGCGCGGCTGTTCGACGTGTACCGCGGCGCGGGCGTGCCGGAGGGCAAAAAGAGCATGGCCTTTTCCTTTAGCCTCCGCGCGGAGGACAGGACGCTGACCGATGCGGAGATCCGCGCCGCGATGGATTCCATCCTCGTTTCGCTCGAAGCAAAAACCGGCGCGAAGCTGCGGGGGTAAAACGGGACCGGATATGTTTTAAGGGGGCGGCCATAACGTCCGGCGCAGCCGGAGCCCTTGGCGGGATACGCCAAGGGCCTCGGGCCATTGGGCCTCGCGTGCCGCCCCCTTAGCGGTTTCGAAATACCCTCAATACATATCCCGCCGCCTGTGCGCTAGAAGCGGCAGCTCCCGCCTGACGCGCTCGAGTGCGGAAAGATCGAGCTCGGTAACGAGGGCGTTTTCCTTTTCGTCCATTTGGATAAGGACGTTCCCCCATGGGTCGGTCGCGATGGAATGGCCCCACGAAATATACCCACGGTCGCCCCGCGCGGGCGCGGTGCCCACCATGAAAACCTGGTTATCGACCGCCCGCTGGCGGAACAATAGCTCCCAATGCGCGGGGCCCGTGGTCATGTTGAACGCGGCGGGCACGAGGATGACCTTCGCACCCCTGTCGACCATGGCGCGCGCGAGCTCGGGGAACCTCAGGTCGTAGCAGACGCAAAGCCCCATGGCGCAAAACTCCGTTTCAAACACCGTGATCTCGTTCCCGCTGGAGAGCGTGTCGGACTCCTTGAACTGCTGCCCATCGGTGATCGAAATATCGAACAGATGCGCCTTTCTATGCTTTGCGATCTCTCTGCCCTTCCGATCGAACACGTAGGCGGTGTTGTAAATGCGCCCGTCCGCGCCCCGCTCGGGTATGCTGCCCGCGGATAAATACACCCGGTGTTTTTTTGCGAGGCCGGAGCAGAACCGCCACGTTTCGCCCCCGTCGCTTTCGGCATACGCGGGGAAAAGCCCGGTCGAATAGGGGCAGTTGAACATTTCGGGCAGCGTATAGAGATCGGCTCCTTCGGGCGCGAGCCGCTCCATAAGCTCCGAGAGCTGTTCGAGGTTTTCCTCCTTCTCCTTTGCGACCTTTGTTTGCAGCAGCGCGACCTTTAATTTATCGTTCATGGCTTTTCGCCCTCCGTTTCCACCGCTATATTCTTTGCGCGCGGGCATTTTCCTTTGCGGCGGGCGATGCGAGGTGTTTTTTGCCGCTCTTGCCGTTTCGCCGCATCTTATTATACAATGAGAAAAGAGAAAGGTGGGGGCGCGTCTTGCGTTATAGGAAGCTCGGTAAAACGGGGATGGAGGCCGGCGTGATCGGCCTCGGGGCGGAGCATCTCGACGGGAAGGATTACGGCGTCGTCAAGGAGACCTTCGACGCCGCGCTTGAGCACGGTGTAAACATGGTGGATGTTTTCATGCCGGGCAGCGACATCCGCCAAAAGATAGGGCGGGCCGTCAAGGGCAGCCGCGATAAGTTCATTCTGCAAGGGCATATCGGCTCCACGGACATCGACGAGCAGTACGACGTTTCGCGCGACCTCGCGACGAACAAAAAATACTTCGAAAGCTTAATGCGCGACTTAGGCACGGATTATATCGACTTCGGCATGCTTTTCCTGATCGACAGCGAGGAGAGCTTTGAGAAGGTGTTCCACACCGCGGGCATCGCGCGCTACGCCGAGGACTTGAAGAAAAGCGGCGTCATCCGCGGGATCGGCGCGAGCTCGCACGACCCCGTGATTGCCAAAAAGATCGTGGAAACGGGGCTCGTGGATTTGTTGATGTTCAGCGTTAACCCCGCGTTCGACATGGTGCCCGCTTCGGTGAACATACTCAATTACCTCGGCGAGGACTTTGACAGGGGAAGCATGCTCGCCATCGACAAAAAGCGTATGGAGCTCTATAAAACCTGCGAAAAGCTCGATATCCCCATCACGGTCATGAAAACGCTGGCGGCGGGGAAGCTCCTTTCCGCGGAGCACACGCCTTTTTCAAAGCCGCTCACCGTGGCGCAATGCATCCACTACGCGCTCACGCGGCCCGCGGTCGCAAGCGTTTTGATCGGCTGCCAAAGCCGCCGTGAAGTGGAGGAAGCGGTGAGGTATCTCGACGCCGATCCCGCTTCTCTCGACTATACCGAGGCTATCCGCGGCATGAATAAGGAGTTCAAAGGAAGCTGTGTTTACTGCAACCACTGTCTGCCCTGCCCCGCGGGGATCGATATCGCGGCGGTGAACAAATACCTCGATATCGCCCTTTTGGATGAGAGCGCGGCGCAAAAAGGCGTTGGGCGGCATTATGCGGAGCTTTCCTCGCACGGCTCCGACTGCATCGGGTGCGGGAGCTGCGAAACGAAATGCCCGTTTTCGGTCGCCGTCATAGAAAACATGAAAAAGGCCGCGGATATCTTCGGCGTATAGAAAGCATAGGGGGGGCCATGGAAAAGGAGCTTACGCATCTCGACGAAAAGGGCGCCGCGCGCATGGTGGACGTGAGCGCCAAGGACTTTACGCGCCGCGAGGCCAAGGCGCAAAGCCTTGTGGAAATGGCGCCGGAAACCTTAGTATGCATCGTTTCGGGCGGCATCCCGAAGGGCGACGTTTTTGCCGTGGCGCGCGTGGCGGGCATCATGGCCGCGAAAAAAACGAGCGAGCTCATCCCCATGTGCCACCCGCTGCCCATCGAGTCCGTAACGGTGGAGCTAATCCCCGAGCCTCCCACCCGCGTGCGCATTAAAACGGCGGTCGCGTGCGTTTACCGCACGGGCGTGGAGATGGAGGCGCTCACGGCGGCGAGTGTGGCCGCGCTCACGGTGTACGACATGTGCAAGGCGATCGACCGCGGCATGACGATACGGGAAACCTGTTTGCTCGAAAAATCCGGCGGCAGATCGGGAAGGTACGTAAGGGAAGGCTAAGGGCTAAAGACTAAGGGTGAAGGGCTGTTTTCCGCTTCGCCAAAATATACGGAGGCAATTTTGAACGACTCTTTCGGTCGAGATATAACCTATCTTCGCCTTTCCATCACCGAGCGGTGCACTTTGAGGTGCGCCTACTGCCGCGCGTCCGAGGGCGTATGCCCCAAGCAGGAGGAGCTTTCGGCGCATGAGCTTATACGCATCGTCCGCGTCATGGCGGGCATGGGCGTTTCTAAGGTGCGCCTCACGGGCGGCGAGCCCATGCTTCGCAAGGACCTCGACGAGATCGTGGGAGGCATTGCGCAACTCGAAGGCATTTCCGAGCTTGTGATGACGACCAACGCCCAGCATCTCGCGGGCCGCGCGCATAGGCTCAGGGAGCTTGGGCTGAGCCGCTTGAACATCAGCCTAGATTCGTTGAACGAGGAACGCTACCATAGCCTTACGGGCGGCGGGGAGCTGAAACGCGTGCTAAGCGGCATCGACGAGGCGCTCGGCGCGGGGCTTACGCCGCTTAAGCTTAACGTTGTGCTCATACGCGGCGTAAACGACGATGAGATCGACGCCTTTCTTTCGCTCGCGAAAGATCGGCCGCTCGACGTGCGCTTCATCGAGCTTATGCCCATCGGCAACCGCTTTAAAGCAAACGCGCGCATCCCTACGGATGAAATACTCGCCGCGCACCCAAATTTAAAGCCGCTGCCGCCGCGCGAAAAGGGCCAGCCCGCGCGGGAGTACGCGGCGGAGGGCTTTTTGGGGCGGGTCGGCTTCATAAGCCCGCTTTCGCACAAGTTCTGCGCGGACTGCAACCGCGTGCGCGTGATGAGCGACGGCATGCTCCGCCCCTGCCTCGGCAGCAACGCCGAGGTCTCCTTGAAGGAAGCGCTCGGGGAAAAGGACGACGCCGCACTCGAGGCGGCGATCAAAGGCGCTATCCGGTGCAAGCCGAAGGAGCACGATATGTGCGGCCCCTTCGTTTCTCAAAAAAACATGAGCAAGATCGGAGGATAACGCCTTGGCAAGCGTGGTTTCCATCAACATAAGCACAAAAAAGGGTACGTTCAAATACCCCGTGGATTCGGCATGGTTCAAAATCGACCACGGCATCGTGGGCGACGCGCACGCGGGCGACTGGCACCGCCAGATAAGCCTGCTCGCGCAGGAGAGCATCGACAAAATGACCGCCATGGGCGGCGAGGGGCTTACGCCCGGCAAGTTTGCGGAAAACATCACCACCGAGGGCATCGAGCTTTATACGTTGCCCGTGGGGACGAGGCTCCGCCTCGGGAGCGCGCTCGTGGAGGTGACACAGATCGGCAAGGAGTGTCACCAGCACTGCGAGATCTATAAAAAGATAGGCAACTGCGTGATGCCGCGCGAGGGCATTTTCGTAAAGGTGCTTTCGGAGGGCGAGGTACGCCCGGGCGACGAGGTTTTGATCGAGTAAAGCGTTTCTATAAAAACTTTTTATAACTGCCGCACAAAATAGCATTGTTCTCATGCGAGAATAATGCTATGATTCTATTTATGAAGACGATTGGAAGGCCGCTGTTCTATTTATGAAAATGATCGAAACGAAAAACGCCGTGGGGCATGTGCTTTGTCACGACCATACGCGCATCGTCAAGGGCGAAATGAAGGGCGTGCAATTCAAAAAGGGGCATGTCGTCACCGAGGAGGATATTCCGCTCCTTCTTTCCATGGGCAAGGACCGCCTTTACGTTTGGGAGGTGGACGAGAGCAAGCTGCACGAAAACGAAGCCGCGGCGCGCCTCGTTGCGCTTTGTAAAAACGACCATATGCGCGAGGGCGGCGTTTCCGAGGGGAAGATCGAGCTGTTTGCCGAGGCCGACGGTCTTTTCCGCGTGGATGTTGACAGGCTCGACGCCGTGAACGATGTGGAAGAGGTCATGGTCGCCACGCGGCATACCGACACCCCCGTGAAAAAGGGCGATAAGCTCTGCGGCACGCGCGTGATACCGCTCGTGATCGACAAATCGCGCGTGGAGGAAGCGGAGCGCGCGGCGGGCGGTAAGCCGCTGCTGGAGCTGATCCCGTTTTTTCCGCTTAAGGCGGGCATCGTCACGACCGGCAACGAGGTTTTCAACGGCCGCATCAAGGATACCTTTACGCCCGTCGTGATAGAAAAGCTCAAGACCTACGGCATCGAGACCGTGGCGCATGAGCTGAGCGACGACCAAATCGGACACATCGAAAGCGCCATCGCCGCCGTGCGCTCAAAAGGCGTGGATATCGTGCTTTGCACGGGCGGCATGAGCGTGGACCCGGACGATATGACCCCCGCCGCCATCAAAAAAAGCGGCGCCAAGATCGTCACCTATGGCGCGCCCGTTCTGCCCGGCGCCATGTTTTTGCTCGGCTACTACGAAGACGGCGTGCCCGTGATGGGGCTGCCGGGCTGCGTCATGTACGCGAAGGCGACCATCTTCGATATCGTCCTGCCGCGCATCGCGGCCGGCGTGCGCGTTGCAAGAAAGGATATCACCACCTTGGGCAACGGTGGGCTGTGCCTCGGCTGCGTAAGCTGCACCTTCCCGAACTGCGGTTTCGGAAAAGGTTCCAGATAATGAAAGAAAGAGGAGTTGGTTTTATGCGTAAAAAATCTATCTTGGCGTTTTGCCTTGTCTGCGCGCTCGTAGCCGCCATGCTCGGCGGCTGCGCCGCCCCCGCCCCCATGGAACCCACGCCGGAGCCCACCGTGGCGCCCACGGCCGCGCCCACCGAGGCGCCCACCCCCGAGCCCACCGCGGAACCCGTGGAACTCATGGTGTTCGCGGCGGCCTCCATGACCGAATCGCTCGCAAAGATCGCGGAAATGTACAAGGAAGTCGCGCCCAACGTGACGCTCGTGTTCAACTTCGATTCGAGCGGCACGCTCAAGACGCAGATTCAGGAGGGCGCGGAAGCGGATATCTTCATTTCCGCGGGCCAGCTCCAGATGAACCAGCTCGATATCACCGCGGCGGCGGATGTCAACACCGACGGTCTCGATTTTGTGGATTCGCCCACCCGCTTCAACCTTGTGACCAACACCGTGGTGCTCATCGTCCCCAACGGCTCCGATAAGGGCATAGCCTCCTTCGATGACATCGCTACCGATAAGGTGAGCCTGATCGCTTTGGGCAACGCCGACGTGCCCGTGGGCCAGTACGCGCAGGACGTGTTCACCTTCCTGGGCGTTTGGGATAAGCTCAACGCCGATAAGAAGGTATCCTTCGGCACCAACGTGAAGGAAGTCCTCACGCAGGTGGAAACAGGCGCTGTGGATTGCGGCGTCGTGTACATCTCCGATGCGGCTACGTCAAGCGGCGTAACGGTGGTCGCCTCCGCGCCCGAGGGCAGCCACAAGCCCGTCAACTACCCGGCCGCCGTGCTCAAGGCCACGAAGAACCCCGAGGCGGCCGCGGCCTTCCTCGATTTCCTAAAGACCGACGCCTGCTCCGCCGTGTTCACGGGCATCGGCTTCGGCATCCCGACGCGGTAAATCTTGTTTCCCGCGGTAAATCAAGTTACAATTAACTAAGGCCGGGCCGCGGATAAAGCGTCGCTTTGTCGGCGGCCCGCGTTTCTTTGAAAAACGCAAGGAGGTACCGGGGTGGATCTGTTTCCCCTTTTTAACTCCCTACGCATTTCCCTGATCTCCACGGCGATCATTTTCTTTTTGGGGATCTTCCTCGCCTATTACGTGGCGAAGCTGCCGCGCGGCGTGAAGGGCGTGCTCGACGGTATCCTCACGCTTCCCATGGTGCTGCCGCCTACGGTGGTGGGCTTTTTCCTTTTAAAAACCATCGGGCCCAAGGCCCCCGTGGGGGCGCTGCTCCTCGCTTGGTTCGATGCGAAGCTCGCCATGACTTGGTACGCCTCCATCTTCGCGGCGAGCCTCGTGGCGCTGCCGCTCATGTACCGCACCGTGCGCGGCGCGCTCGAGGCGGTGGATGTGAACCTCGTTTATTCGGGCAAAACGCTGGGGCTTTCCAACACCTATATCTTCTGGCGCATTTTATTGCCCAACTGCAAGCAGGGGATACTTGCGGGCACGGTGCTCGCGTTTGCGCGGGCGTTGGGGGAATACGGCGCCACCAGCATGGTTTCCGGGTACATCCCCGGCCGCACCGCCACCATTTCCACCACCGTCTACCAGCTTTGGCGCGAGGGCAACGATCTGCTCGCCTACAAATGGGTGCTCATCAACCTCGCGATCTCCTTCGTGGTGCTGGTTGCGGTGAACCTGCTTGAATCGAGGCGCGATACGATAAAGCGCGCGCGGAGGGCGGACTGATGGCGCTTTACGTGAAACTCAAAAAAAGCTACGCGGATTTTGCGCTCGACGTAGAGTTTGAGGCCGAAAACGGCGTTACGGCGCTTTTGGGCGCGTCCGGCTGCGGCAAAAGCCTTACCTTAAAGTGCATCGCGGGCGTGGTGAAGCCGGACGAGGGCCTTATCGTAAACGACGGCGTGACGTTTTTCGATTCCGCGCACAACATAAACCTTTCCCCGCAGAAGCGCCGCGTGGGGCTTTTGTTCCAAAACTACGCGCTTTTCCCCAACATGACCGTAAGGCAAAACCTACTTACGGGCCTCGCGCGCGAGAAGAAAAGCGATAGTAAGCGCGAAAAGCTCGCGCGCATCGAGCGCGTTTTCCGCCTCGAGGAACTTTCAGGCCACTACCCGCACCAGCTTTCGGGCGGACAGGCCCAAAGGGTGGCGCTCGCGCGCATCCTCGCGGGCGAGCCGCGCGTTTTGATGCTCGACGAGCCCTTCGCAGCGCTCGACAGCTACCTTAAATGGAAGCTCGAGCAGGAGCTTGCGGATACCTTAAGCGCCTTTCCCGGCGCCGCGCTCTACGTTTCGCACAGCCGCGACGAGGTGTACCGCCTGAGCGACAGCGTATGCGTTATGGAAAACGGCAAAACGCAGCCCGTCATGCCCGTGAAGGCGCTTTTCGACGCGCCGCAAACGCTTTCTGCCGCGCTTTTAAGCGGGTGCAAAAACTTTTCCCGCGCGGAGCGCATGGGCGCGCGGGGCGTTTTTGCTTCGGATTGGGGCGTAACGCTCGATTGCGGCCGCGAGGTGGGGGAGGATGTGCGCTTCATCGGCGTGCGCGCGCACAACGTGCGCTTTGCCGGTGAAAATGCGGTTAACCGCGTTCCCTGCGCCGTGGAGCGCGTAGTGGAGGACGTTTTTTCCATCGTCGCCGCGCTCCGGCCCGAAAACGCCGCGGAAAATTCCGACTATGCGCAGATACGCGTGGAAACGGAAAAGGCGTTTGCCGGCCGCTTTACTTTGGGCGGGCGCGTGGAGGTTTCTATCCGCCCCGGGGATATCATGCTGCTAAGGTAGGGGGACGGTTCCGTTATAATACCCCGTAGGGGCCGACACCCTCGTCGGCCCGCGATTTTTACAACACATCAAGGAGGAAACGCCATGTTCAAAGCGTCCGTCATCACCGTGAGCGACAAGGGTTACCGCGGGGAGCGCGAGGATACCGCGGGGCCGCTGGCCGCATCCCTTTTGAAGGAGGCGGGATACGAGGTGATCGAAGCCTCCATCGTGCCCGACGAGCGCGAGATGATAGAGCGCGAGCTCGTTCGTCACGCGGATTTGCTCGGGGTGGCGCTCGTCCTCACAACGGGCGGCACGGGCTTTGCCGCGCGCGACGTAACGCCCGAGGCGACCGCCGCCGTTTGTGAGCGCATGGCGCCCGGCATACCCGAGGCCATGCGGCACTTTTGCTTGGGCATTACCGAGCGCGCCATGCTTTCGCGCGCCGCGGCGGGGATACGCGGCCAAACGCTTATCGTAAACCTCCCCGGCAGCCCAAAGGCGGTAAAGGAAAACCTTACGCCCGTGCTGAATGCCCTCGAGCACGGGCTCGCCATGCTTTTAGGCGCCAAAAACGAGTGCGCGGCGGAACGCCGTTGACATCCCCTTTTTGAGACCCTATGATAGAGCTATCAAAAACGCCCGAATCATGGAGAAAACGGGGGAGCTATGAACGTACTCATCATCGACGCGCAGGGCGGCGGCATAGGGAAGCAGCTCGTAAGCGCGATCAAGGCTAACTTGCCGCAAGCGCATGTAACCGCCGTGGGCACCAACAGCGCCGCGACGGCGGCGATGCTCAAGGCGGGCGCCGACAACGCCGCCACCGGCGAAAACGCCGTGGCCGTTTGCGCAAAATCGGCCGACGTGATCGTAGGCCCCGTGGGCATCGTGATCGCGGACGCCATGCTCGGGGAGGTCACGCCGCGCATGGCCGCGGCCGTGGGGCAAAGTAAAGCCAAAAGGCTTTTGATCCCCGTGAACCAGTGCGACAGCATCGTGGTGGGCGTGGGCGACCTTTCCGTTTCGAAGCTCATCCAAAACGCGGTCGAAAGGCTTGCGGCGCTGCTTTAATATGTGGTATTCTTTTTAAGGCTTCACGAAGAAGCCGCGCGTCCCGAAGGGCGCAGCCTGTTTTCCTTTCATAGTTTTGCTTGTTGTAATTGCCACGAAGGCGATTGTACGGCTCCAGGCCGTAACGCCTTTTCGGCAATTTTTTATTTGGGGGTATGTTTTTTATGCATATGGCGGATGCGCTTTTATCGCCCTCGGTCGGCGTGGCGATGTGCGCGGTGAGCGCGGGGGCGATGGCCTATTCCACGCTGAAGATCAAAAAGGACGAGCT
>JAJFTZ010000099.1 GCA_021372675.1 Eubacteriales bacterium | reverse complement strand
GCGGTATCCCGCTTCGCGGCCTCGTATAAGAGCGCGTCGATATCTATGGTTTCTTTATGCATAGCGGTTCACCTCGGCCTCGAGGGCTTGCTTCAAAAGGGTTCTCGCGCGTGAAAGGCGGCTGCGGTAGGTTCCTTCGGGGATGCCCAGCGCACGCGCGGCCTCCTTCGTGGAAAGCTCGGCATAGTAGTGCAGCAAAAGCGGGGTACGATAAAGCTCAGGTAGCGCGTTCAGCTTTTCTCGCACGAGGCGGACAAGCTCGCGCTCCTCGAAAAGCTCCTCCATGGGGGAGAGGCCATCGGCGCTCTCTAGCACGGATAGATCGGCGCCCTCCCGTTTATCCCGCTTGAGGCGGTTGAGAGACAGGCCGCGGCAGGTTTTGTAGATGTAGCTGCGCTGCTGCGGCGCGTTCAGCCGTTTGAGCGTGCTCCAATGCTCGCAGACCTTCAAAAACGTGGTCTGCGCGATGTCCGCGGCGGTCGCGCCGCTTCGCGTAATGCCGTATGCCGTCCAATACACCATCTGCGCGTTGGCGGCATACACGGCTTCAAACTCCCGTTCCAAGTCAGAAAATCCCCCCGCTGTTACTATAACACCGTACGGCTCGTTTTGTTGCGTCAACACGCAAAAAGGGCGTTTTGTGAAGACGCGCGCATCTTAAAAGACGCGCGCGTTTCGATACATATCCGAAAGGCGGAGCCTCACATGTCGTATGGCGCCGCGAGCTTCGCGGGCGGCAGGCGAAGGAGCTGCGCCACCGGCAAAAGCGCCGCGAGGAGGGTGAAAGCTAAAATCGCCCCCGCCGCCGCGGCCGTTAAGGGCACGGAAACGATGAAGTTCAGCTCCAAAAGGCTGATCTGGTTCAAAACGGCCAGCACCCCCGCCGTGAGGATTGCCGCAGGCAGCACCGTAACGGCCGAAAGCAGCAAAATTTGGAGGCCGTATAACGAAAGGATGGCGCGCTTTGAAATGCCCATCAGGCGGTATACCGCTATGGTGCGAAGGTTTGCGCGCGCGTTATAGCGCATCATAAGGTAAAGCACGCCGGCCGCCATGGCGGCGGCCGCGCCCATGATGAGAAGGCGCGAGCGGAGCTGGGTGCGTATGGTCGTCATGCGCTCGGCCATGCGCTCTGCGTAGGTGTCCTTGACGGTGATGTAAAGCTTATCGGCAAGCTCTCCGCTCACGCCGTTCATAAGCCACGCCTTAAAGCTTTCCTTATCGTTTGTGAACGCGCAGAAGGAGCGTATCGTCGCCGCCATTTCCACGGTGAGCGCACCGGTATCCGCCCCGTCTATCACAAATTCCGCCGGAAATTCCGCGGGGAAAGCGCCCCGCACCACGTAATCGGGCCCGGCCTGATGGTGGTAGGTGGGGGGGATGGAACCGCGGCTGTCGCTTATGAGGCATTCGCCCCGGTTGAGCGTAACGTCGTCGAAGCGCCCGGGGTAGGCCGCTTGGAGTGCGGAAAGCGTCGCCACGTTTACGCCCGCGGAGGAAAACGAAAGCCCCGCCGTGCGGTCTACGTAGATGGATGGCTGGCCCGAGTCGCATATGCCCACGATGAAAAGCGGATAGACGTTTCGCGGCGAGTCGAGGCGCTGCCCGAGGAAGGCCCGCACGGAAAGGATGGCCTGCGAAAGCGTGGTTTTGCGCGCCATGAAGCCCTCGAGGAGCCAGCGGTCCACCACCACCTCGTTGGGCGCGGCGGGCGGCCGCCCGTAGAGCAAGGTCGTTTCGTCAAAAAACTCGAGCGGCACGAAGGTCTGCGTCGAAAACTTGTCCGACTGCCGCGAGATCTGCAGGAAGGTTTGCCCGCCCTCGTAGGTGAACGCGCTGTTGTGCTGCATCCATAACAGGTGCTCGGGCGCGTTTTCCTCCATTTCGTTCAAAAACGCCCTTACGGTGTCGGTGCGCTCCGACAGGGGAACGGTGCCCCGCGTTTCCACGCTGATTGCCAAATACCGCGAATCGGACGTGATGAAGCTTTCCTTGTCCGGGTTGGAAAGCGTAAGGTAGTCCGCCACAAAAACGGTAGAAAGGACCGAAATCAAAACGAGCGCGATCGCGGGGATCACGAGCCTTTTTCCCATGGCGCCGAGGCCCTTTGCGGCGGCGCGCCAAAGCTCGCGAAAGCGCATTTGAGAGCCTTTGGACGCCTTGGGCCGCGGCAGGTCGAAGGTGAAATCGGCGGCCGTTTCCCTGTCGAGCACGGGGCGCGGGCCAACCTTAAAGCGCACGGCGGACGCGGAGGTTACCGTTTCAAGGGCTGTGCCCTCCGGCACGGAGATGTAGAGCCGGCCGCGGTCGCGCACCACGGTGAGCTTTAAAGGTTCGTCCGCGCGGGCGTAATAGTCTACGCTAACCGCGTCCGAAGCAGCGCTTACATGGCGGTATTCGTCCAGGTAAAGCGCGTCGTCCCCGGAAAGCCTGTAGGTTGCTTCGGGGGAGGCGGCGCGGTCGCCCGTGACGCGCCCGTCCTTTATGGTGATGATGCGGTCGGCAAAAAGCTCCGCAAGCTCCTTTTCGTGCGTCGCCAGCACAACGAGGCAGGTGGCGGAAACGCGCCGTAAAATATTCATGATCTGTACGGTGCGCGCCTCGTCGAGGTTGCCCGTGGGCTCGTCGGCGAAGATCACCGCGGGGGATTTGATGAGTGCGCGCGCGATGGCCACGCGCTGGCGCTGCCCGCCGGAAAGCATGTCCACGCGGCGCTTGCGGTAGGCGTACATATCGACCGCTTCAAGCACATAGGCGATGCGTGTCTCTTCCTCCTCCAAGGTAAGCCCGCAGCCGCGAAGCGCGAGGCTGAGGTTTTCGCGTACGGTCGCCTCCTCCAAAAGGAAGTAGTTTTGAAACACATAGCCGAACAGGCGGCTCCGCACGCGCTCCGACGCGCGGCCGAGGCGGCCGCGCAGCCGCGTGCCGTTTACCTCCTGCGTGCCGGAGGCGAAATCGTCGAGCCGACCGAGCGCGTTTAGGAGCGTCGTCTTGCCGGAGCCTGATTCGCCGAGCAGGCAGACGAGGCCCGTATCGGGGAGCGAGAGGTCTATGCCGTTTAGCACATGCACCTCGCCGCGGCGGTTTTTGTTGTAATACTTATGGAGGCCGTAAGCATTGATGATGCTCATAACAATTCCTCCTTCCCGTGAACGTGCCGCACGAGCCAGCGGTTGTACCACAGGATCAAAAGCGACGCGGCGGCCGCGTGCCATATAAGGAGTATCAGCGTGTGGTACCAGCGGTAGTAAAGCATGATGGTGGTAAACGCCTTAAGCCCCGAGAAAACGGTAAGCAGCACCGCCAAAAGCGCGGCGATAGGCACGGCGAGAACCGCGTAAAAGCCAAGCTCGCCGCGGTTGATGCGCCGCATCACGGCGCGCGACATGCCTAAACTTCGCATCACGCGGTGGTCCTTGAGCGTGAATTTCAGGATGGAAAGAAGGATGAGCGCCTCCAAAAAGGGCGTTAATACAAACGCAATCGCGGAAACGGAAAGCGTCGCGAGGTTCACCTTCACCTTTTGCTCGTCGTGCTTCAAAGCGCCCGCGCGGTAGGGGCTTGCCGCCTCGTAAACGCCGGTGGCGGAAAGCGCCCTTAAAACGTCGTCCGCATAAGCGTAATCCTCGATATAAAGGGAGGCCTGCGTGCTTACGGTATCGCCCCAAACGAAATTGTCGGGCGCCACCTTCACCACAAGCGCCGAACAGCGGTCGAGGCGGGTTAAGGTAAGCCACTGCTCCTCCGCGGCTACCCCATTCTCGACGCGGACAAAACAAACGTCGGGGCCGAGACTCTCGAGGGAGTCCGAGAACTTTTCAGAAAACGCGCTGGCACCCTTCTCGAGCGTCGCGTCGGGGAACGTCAGCGGAATGAAATAGCTCCAGGTGCCTTTCGCGCCGGGTATCGGTATATGCTGATACCAGAGCGTGCGGTTGTAGCCCGCGCCGTTTATCTGCATCGCCCGGGCCAGATCCGAGGAAAAATAGAGCTGGGACGAAGGCTCCTTCAAGACGCCCGTAACGGTCATATCGAGGCCCAAAAAGTCGCCCGCGCCCCACGCACGGGTGTCCCTGAAATACACGGCGAGTTTCGTTCCGATGAGCGAGGCGTCGCCGTAAAGCACAACGCCGTTGACCGATTCGGGCAAAGTGCCCGCCGCAAGATCGCCCTCCGTAAGGCAGCCCGCCGTGCGCATGAAATTATCGTTTTTCAGGAAAAGTATGGTCGTTTCAGTTTTCGTGCCGACGAACTCCGCGCCCTCGCGTATATCCACCACCGAAACCTTGATGTGGTAATCCACATCCTCCCGCCAGTAGTAGGAGCAGTCGTTGACGTAATCAAAGCGATCTACCGCTGCGACGCGCTGGATGGAGCGGAAAAATCCGGCGTCCGCTTCGGTGATCTCGGCGCCGTCAAGCCTCCGCACCACGATGCGGGTGGGATCACCGTTTTTAAAGGCGGTATCGTCGTAAATGCGGGTGGGCGTATCGTCCATATTGGCGAGGAAGGTCGTCAGAAAAAGAAAGCAGGAAACCGTTGCGAGCGCCATGAAGCCCGTGATGAGCGCCGCTTTTTTTGGCTGCGCGCGGCGGTTGAAGGCGGCCACGCGGCGGGCGAGCGCCTTAACGTCGATATCGGGAGGCGGCTCGGGAAAATCGGGCGGCGCGCAGGGCGTTTCGCGCACCCGCTCGTCGGACGCCACAAGCCCGTCGTGCAGCCGCACGCGGCGGGAGATAAAAGGCTCCGCCTCGGCCACGTTGTGGGATACCATAATCACGAGGCGGTCGTTTGCGAGCGTGGATAAAAGCTCCACGATCTGGCGGCCGTTTTCGCTGTCGAGGTTGCCGGTAGGCTCGTCGGCCACGATGATGTCCGTGTTTTTGGCGAGCGCGCGGGCCACGGAAAGGCGCTGCTTCTGCCCGCTCGACATCTTCGCCGCGCGGCGGTTCTCTAAACCACTTAGGCCAACGCGCTCAATCCATGCCTTCGCCTGCGCTTTCGCGTCGCGTTGCGCCACCCCCATCAGGAGAAGCGGCGCCATTACGTTTTGCAGCGCCGTATAGCTCTCGATCAGGCGGTAATCCTGAAACACGAAGCCGATATGCCTGCGGCGGTAATCCTCCCAGTCATTTTCGTCGTACCACAGGGTGGGCTGCCCGTTTAAGTACATTTCGCCGTCCTGGTAGGGGTGGAGGGCGCTTATCACATTGAGCAGCGTGGATTTGCCGCTGCCGCTCTCGCCCGTGATGAGCACGAACTCGCCGCGCTCGAATTTCAGGTTGACCTTTTGTATGCCCACCACTACGGTATCGCCGCTTTGGTAATAGGCGTGCACGTTTTCCAGGCGGAGAAGCTCCTCGCCGCATCCGCCCGCGTTTGTGGCCATGATGAAATCCCCCCTCAAAAAGACGATTGTATAGGAAAATATTACAATAAGGGTATCACACGCAGGCCGCGTTCGCAATTTTCCCAAATAATATATAAAACCGCGGTAAAAAGGCGTGCGCGCTTGACGATTTGGAAGGATTGTGTAAAATAGAGTTGTATATTCATTCACGCTGGCGCGCTGGCGCGCTTCGGCATGAGGCAAAGGGAATCATCAATATTTTGTAGGGAGGTCAAACTCATGCAGGAAAAGAAAAAGCTGTTCGCGGTGAACACCAAAACCATCGTCGCCACAGGCTTGGGCGCGGCAATTTTCACGCTTCTGTTCATGTTCGTTAAGGTTCCTTCCCCCGTCCCCGAAACCCAGTTCCAAACGGCCTACGGCATTGCGGGCTTCTTCGGCGCGCTGTTCGGGCCGATCGCGGGCGGTCTTATCGCGTTTATCGGCCACGCGCTTTCCGACTTTTTGCTGTACGGCTCCCCGTGGTGGAGCTGGATTATCGCGAGCGGCGTTTCGGGCTTCGTGTACGGCCTCGCCTACAAATTCGTGAACGCCGATAGGGGCCGGTTCAAGCTGAAGGACGCCGTCGCCTTCAACGTCATCCAAATCATCGGCAACGCGATCGCGTGGCTCGTGGTGGCGCCGGTGCTCGACATCGTGATCTATGCCGAGCCTGTTGATCTCGTGTTTACGCAGGGCGCGATCGCCGCGCTTATGAACGCGGTAAGCTGCGGCGTCATCGGCACGGTGCTCCTCGTCATCTATTCCGCCACCCGCACCAAGGAAGGCAGCCTCAAAAAGGCGGAGTAACTTCATCTTAAGGAAGTAAGCATGGGAAACGCAGTACCCGTCGTATCGTTCCGCAATTTCACGTTTCAGTATCTGGCGCAGGCGGAACCCACGCTGTACGACATTTCGCTCGATATCTACCCCGGCGAAAAGATTTTGATCGTAGGCCCCAGCGGCAGTGGGAAAAGCACGCTGGGGCATTGCATCAACGGGCTTATCCCGTTCGCCTACAAGGGGAAGTCAACGGGCTCGCTCAAGGTTGCGGGCTTGGAGGTGAAGGAGCAGGATATCTTCAAGCTCTCCAAGCACGTCGGCACCGTTTTGCAGGATACCGACGGCCAGTTCGTGGGGCTTACCGCCGGGGAGGATATCGCCTTTGCGCTGGAAAACGACCGCGTGCCCACGCCCGAAATGCGCGAGCGCGTGCTTCGCGTTGCCAAAATGGTGGACATGGATCGCTTTTTGTCCAACTCGCCCTACGAGCTTTCCGGCGGGCAAAAGCAGCGCACTTCGCTCGCGGGCGTGATGATCGACGACGTGGAGCTTCTTTTGTTCGACGAGCCGCTCGCCAACCTCGACCCGGCCACGGGCAAGACCGCCATCGAGATCATCGACGATATCCATAAAAGCACGAAGAAAACCATCATCATCATCGAGCACCGCCTCGAGGACGTGCTGCACCGCTATGTGGACCGCATCGTCGTGGTAAACGACGGGCGCATCGTAGCCGATATGCCATCCGACGAGCTTCTTTGCGGCGACGTATTGAAGGAAAACGGCATACGCGAGCCGCTTTACGTGACGGCGCTCAAATACGCAGGCGTAAAGCTCGCGCCCGCCATGCGCCCGGGCCATATCGAAACGCTCGACGTTTCCTCCTGCGCAAACGCGCTCAAAACGTGGATGCGCGAGGCCGAGCGCATGGAGGAGCCGCGCCTCGGGGAAACGCTCCTCAATATGGAGCATATCGACTTTTCGTATGATCCGGGCAAGCCCGTGCTCAAGGACGTTTCCTTTTCCGTGCGGCGCGGCGAAATGTTTTCCGTGATCGGCCGAAACGGCGCGGGAAAGTCTACGCTCACTAAGCTCCTGTGCGGGTTTGAAAAGCCCGACGGCGGCAAAATCTTCTACGAGGGGAAAAACATCGAGGAGCAGACCATCCGCGAGCGCGCGGAATACATCGGCCTCGTGATGCAAAACCCCAACCAGATGATCAGCGAGACCTTGATCGCCAAGGAGGTGGGCCTTGGGCTGAAGCTTCGCGGCGTCGACGCGGAAACGGCGAAGGAGCGCGTGAAAAAGGCGCTCGACATATGCGGGCTTTCGCCGTTTATCGACTGGCCCGTCTCGGCCCTGAGCTACGGGCAGAAAAAGCGCGTCACGGTGGCGGCCATGCTGGCGCTCGACCCGAAGATTCTGCTTCTCGACGAGCCTACCGCCGGGCAGGACTACCGCCATTACACGGAGATCATGCGCTTTTTGCTCGATCTCAACAAAAAGGGCGTCACGGTGGCGCTCATCACCCACGACATGCACTTGATGCTCGAATACACGCCCCGCGCGGTCGTTTTGAGCGACGGCGAGCTGATCGCCGACGCGGCGGCGAGCGATATCCTTACCGACGATCGCGTGATCGAAAGGGCGAATCTCAAGGAGACCTCGCTTTACACGCTCGCGCGGCGCTGCGGCATTGCAAACGCCGCGGCGTTCGTGCAATGCTTCATCGACCATGAAAGGTGGGTGCGCGAGCGTGAAGCTTAAGGTTTTTTCTTATAACAAGCTCGATACGCCCATCCACCGCATGTCGGGCCTCACGAAGTTCATCTGTTTTTTGCTCCTCACCTTCGGCGTCATGTTCTCCTACGACGTGCGTGTGATCTTCGCCATCATGGCGTTTTCGCTGTGGGTGCTGCGCGTATCCAAGGTGAGGTTTTCGCAGATACGGCTCATGGTCATCTACGTGGCAATTTTCATCCTCACCAATTTCGTCATTTCCTACGTGTTCTCGCCCGAGGAGGGCGTAAAAATCTACGGCACGCGCCACGAGTTCGGGCGGCTGTTCGGAAGCTTCAGCTTCACCTACGAGCAGCTTCTCTACCAGGGCACGAAAATGATCAAATACGCCTCCGTGGTGCCGCTCGGGATGATCTTTCTTCTTACCACCAACCCGAGCGAGTTCGCCTCCGCGCTCAACGGCGTGGGGGTGGGCTATCGCGCGGCCTACGCCGTGTCGCTCACGCTTCGCTATTTCCCCGATATCCAGCGCGATTACAACAACATCTCCATGGCGCAGCAGGCGCGCGGGCTCGATATGAGCAAAAAGGCCAAGCTCGCGGAGCGCTTCAAGAACGCGCTCGTCATCATCGTGCCGCTCATCCTCTCCACGCTCGACCGCGTGGAGGCGATCAGCAACGCCATGGACCTACGCGGCTTCGGCAAGGGGAAAAAGCGCACGTGGTACACGGGCAGGCGCTTTACGCGGCTCGATCTATTGTCGCTCCTGATCTGCGGCGCCATCTTCCTCGGAACGGTCGCGGTATCGGTATTTATCAACCACGGACGCTTTTGGAACCCATTCGTTTAAAATGTAGGGAACGGTCTTGACCGTTCCGCTAATGTTATGGAGTGTAAAAACATGAAGCCTATCCTCGTATTCCAAACGGATTTCACCTACAAGGAGGGCGCGGTGTGCGCCATGTACGGGGTCGTAAAGTCGGTCGACCGGACTTTAGAGATCATCGACGGGACGCACGAGCTTCCTAATTACGATATCTGGAGCGCCTCCTACCGCCTGTACCAGAGCATGGAGTTCTGGCCCAAGGATACCGTATTCGTGTCCGTGGTGGACCCGGGCGTGGGCACAAAGCGCCGCGCGTGCGTCGCCAAGACCGCCGACGGCTACACCGTGGTCACGCCGGACAACGGCTCGCTCACGCATGTGAAAAAGAAGATGGGCATCGTGGAGGTGCGCGAAATCGACGAGCGCGTCAACCGCCTCAAGCGCACGGAGGGCGTGTCGGTGTTTCACGGGCGCGACCTGTTCGGCTACTGCGCCGCGCGGCTCGCGGCGGGCGTCATCACCTACGGGGAGGTAGGCCCCGCGTACTCCGTGGAGGAGATCGTGGAGCTTCCCGTTTTTGAAGCGGTCTTGGAAAACGGCGCGGTGAAGGGCATTTTCGAGATCGACGACCCCAATTTCGGCAACCTGTGGACGAACATACCGCGCGAGCTTTTCGCTAAGGCGGGCTTCGATTACGGCGATACGCTTAACGTTTGTGTGTCGCACGGCGAAAAAACGGCGTACAAGGGCAAGGCGCTTTTTGAAAAGTCCTTCGGCTACGCGAAAAAGGGCGACGTGATGATCTACAACAACGAGCTGATGCGCGTCGCCATGGCGGTGGCGCAGGGAAGCCTCGCCGGGGAACACGGCCTCGGCTACGGCGCGGACTGGCACGTGACCTTCACGAAGGAATAAACTATGGAAAAGAGTTTGGTGTTTCAAAGCGATTTTGGACTGGTGGACGGCGCGGTCGCGGCCATGTACGGCGTGGCGCTCGGCGTGGACGAAAGCTTAAGGCTGTTCGACCTTACGCATGAGATCGTCCCCTACGATATTTGGGAGGCCTCATACCGCCTGTTTCAAACGGTGCAGTACTGGCCCGAGGGCACGGTGTTCGTATCGGTGGTTGACCCGGGCGTGGGCACCGACCGAAAGAGCGTTGTCGCAAAGACGAGGCTCGGGCATTACGTGGTGACGCCCGATAACGGCACGCTGACACATTTGAAGCTTTACGTTGGCATAGAAAGCGTGCGCCGCATCGACGAAAGCCGCCACATGCGCGGCGACAGCGGCGGCTCGTACACCTTCCACGGGCGCGATTTGTACGCGAATACCGGCGCGAAGCTCGCCGCGCGGCAGATAAGCTTCGGGGAGGTGGGGGAGCTTTTAGACCCCGCCGCCGTCGTGGAGCTGCCCGTCGGCACGGTGGAGCATACGGCCGGCGGCGTAAAGGGCTTCATCGACACGCTCGACGTGCGCTTCGGCAGCCTTTGGACCAACATCACCCGCGAGGACTTTTCAAGCCTCGGCGTTCCCTTCGGCTCGCAGGTGGAGGTGGCCATTCGAAACGGCCATACGCTCGTGTACAACAACCGCGTCACCTACGGAAAAAGCTTCGCGGACGTGTACGTGGGCGAGCAAATCCTCTACGTCAACTCGCTTTTCCGCATGGCGCTCGCCATCAACCAGGGCAATTTCGCCCGCGCCTACTCGGTGGGCACGGGGCTTTCATGGAGCATACAGCTCAAGCGGGTTCCGTAAGGGGCTCCGACGCCGCGTAGTTGTAAAGCTCGCGCACCTTGTTGCGCTTGGGCATCACGAAAACGAAGATGCCTACGAAGTACGTCGCGTAAAACGCGACCTGAACGAGCCAATACGGCAGCGTTTCGCCGAGTGCGCCCGCAATTAGCTGGCCCACGGTGCCCGCGGCGGCGATGAGCACCGCGAACAGCGCGTTCACCTTGGCGCGCATCCTATTGTGCACATGGCTTTGCACCGCGCTCATGCGTATGTTGGCGCTGTTCATGCCGAGTATGCCTAAAAGAAAGCGGCTCGCGCACATCAGCGCGAAGGGCATGAAGAAGAACGCGCCTTCGAACAGGGCGAAGGCGAAATACACCGTTATGGCGATAGGGAAGCGCGCCTTTTCGGGAATTTTTATGAAGTAATGCAAAAAGCCGCCCAGCAGATAGCCCGCGCTCCTGATGGAGGTCATGAGCGCGAACTGGTCGTTGTTGAGCGTTGCGCTTAAGTTGAAGAACGGATATGTTAAAACGTTTCCCGCGGCGTCCGCGAACGACATGACCGCGAACAGCAAAAACACCGAGCGTATGGCGGGGTCGTTGAGAAAATAGCGAAAACCCTCGCGCAGGTCGGCGCCGTATTCCTTGAGGCTTGTTTTTTCCGCCTCGATAAATTCGAATTTCGCGTCGATGCGGCTTTCGAGCGCCGCGTCGATAAGGCTCGTTACGCCGTAGGCGGCGAGTATGAGGGGCATGCCGTAGAGATCGAAAAGCTTCATGGCGACGGGCGTTATGGCGATGCCGCAAAGCGGGTAGATCACGTTGAGGATGGCGTTGCCGCGCGCATAGTTTTCCCGCGCCATGATCTGCGGGATCACGCTCGACGACGCGAGATACGATACGATGCCGAACGAGCTTATGAGCACGGAAAATATCATGTACACAAGGTAATTGAACCCTAAAAAATAGGTGAACGCGGCGGCGGCGAAAAAGAGCCCCGCAAGCGCGACCTCGTTTTTGACGAGCACCTTCAGGGGGTTGCGCCTGTCGATCACGGGGCCGAGCACGAGCGGCAAAACGAACTGCGGGATCATGGAGAGCGCGGCAAAAACGGCGCTGAGCACGGTGGACTTCGTTTCCGCAAACACCACCACGCTTAAAGCGATACTCAGGCCTGCGCCGCCCGCGGCGGAGATGATCATGCCGGTGAACGCGAGCAGGAAATTCCTGTTCCAAAGCTTAGGCTGCATCATGTATTCCTTTTCAAACGTCGCTTGCACAAGTATAGCATGAAGCCGGGAAGCATGAAAAGCCGCGCCTTAAAAGGATTGCGAAATCGGTCTTCTGTGGTAGAATAAAGGCATGGAAGCGTCATGCCAAAAAAAACGGGTATTTGAGCCGGAGCTTGTTTTCACGCTCCTTTTTATGTTGTTCGGCTATATTTTGCTGCACGACCTTTTGGGCGGCACGCTTTTCGCGCATTCCGACTGGGACAGCTACACCCTGCAGGCCATGGCGTGGCGCGAGGGCAAAGCTGACTTGGGGCAAAATTACGCGTGGCTGGAGCTTGCCGTCTACAACGGGAAGTACTTCGTTTCGTTCCCACCGCTTCCCTCGGTCGCGGTGCTGCCGCTCACCTTTTTGTTCGGCGCGTTCACGCCCAACAACGCTTTGATGGTCGCCTACGCCATGCTCACCGTGGCGCTTGCGTACCGCGTACTCCGCTTTAAGGGTACAAGCCCCGCGTCGGCGGGCTTTTTATCGCTTTTCTACGTGTGGGGCAGCAATATGCTGTGGATGAGCACCAACGGCGGCGTGTGGTTTCAGGCGCAGGCGCTCAATTTGCTTTTGCTCACGTGGATGGTCTTATCGGCGCTAAAGGGGCGGCGCGTGCTCGCCTACGCGCTCGCGGCGCTCGCCGTGGGTTGCAGGCCCTTTTCCGCCGTGGCGTTTCTGCCGCTGTTCGTATATTTTTACACGCTCGACGATCAAAAGGGCAAGGGCTTTTTCAAAACCGCGCTCATGCAGCTAAAATGCGTCCCGCTGCCCGTTTTGATCGCGGCCGCGTACATGTGGTACAATTTCATCCGCTTTCAAAGCCCCTTCGAGTTCGGGCACAACTACCTGCCGGAGTTTATAGAGTCCCCCGAGGGGCAGTTCTCCCTAACGTATGTGCCGGGGAACCTCTATAATTTGTTTTTGCGGCCGCTCGCGTTCGATTTGAGCCTTCGGCTCAAGCTCGAATATTTCAACGGCTTTATGTTTTACGTCGCCAACCCGCTCTTTCTTCTTTGGTTCATCCGCGTTGTGCGCGACGCTTTCAAAAAGCGCGTAAGCGTTTTCAAGCTTTCGCTTCTCGCCGCGGCGGCGCTCAACATTTTGCTCCTGTGCGCGCATAAAACGCTCGGCGGCTGGCAGTTCGGCGCGCGCTACACGGTGGATATGCTGCCCTACGCGCTGTGGTACATGATAGACGGCGGCGCGTGGGAGCCGAAGCGGCACGAAAAATT
>JAJFTZ010000017.1 GCA_021372675.1 Eubacteriales bacterium | reverse complement strand
GCCATTGTATGGGGGGCTTCCTCCCGGGGGATTACGCTAAGCGCATTCTTTGTCAGCATGGTCACAGTGCTGCTGGCGCTGCTGATTGCGCGCCTTGCCCCGGGCAGCAAGGTGGTAAACCTTATTTTGGGCGGCATTATGGTGGGGTCGCTGTTTACGGCGGGCACCTCTTATATCAAGCTGGTGGCGGATCCTTCCAACCAGCTGCCCCAAATTACCTATTGGCTGATGGGCAGCCTTTCCGGCATAAAAGGGAAGGATGTGGCTTTGGCGTTTTTGCCCATGCTTCTTGGGCTTGTGCCCATGCTTTTGCTGCGGTGGCGGTTGAATATCCTCACCCTGGGGGATGAGGAGGCCCGCACCCTTGGGGTAAACCCGGGGCTGCTTCGCTTTGGGGTGATCCTTTGCGCCACCCTTGTCACCGCCGCAAGCGTATCCTTCAGCGGCATGATCGGCTGGGTGGGGCTTGTGATCCCGCACCTATGCCGCAAGCTCGTGGGCAGCAATTACCGCTACCTGCTCCCCGCGAGCATGCTCGCGGGCGCGGCCTTTCTTTTGCTCGTGGACGACGTTTCGAGAAACCTGCTCGCCGTGGAGATACCCATCGGCATCCTCACGGCGTTCATCGGCGCGCCGTTTTTCATTTACCTGATCGCGAGACGGGAGAAAACGCTATGAGCATCGAGATCAGGGAGTTAAGCTTTGCCTATTCCGCTCAGGAGGTGCTCAGCCGTGTGAGCTTTTCGGCGGCGGACGGGGAGCTTTTAGCGGTGCTCGGCCCCAACGGCGTGGGGAAAACCACGTTGTTCCGCTGCATCCTCGGCCTCCGGCAGGGCTATGCGGGCGACATTTTCATAAACGGCGTCGATACCCGCACGCTTCATGCGCGCGCGCTTGCGCACCGCGTCGCCTACATCCCGCAAACGCACGGCATGGCGTTTCGCTACTCGGTTTTAGACATGGTGCTCATGGGCACCACGCATAACGTCGCCACGATGTCCGTCCCGAAAGGAAAGGAGCTTCAAGCGGCGAACCGGGCGCTCGAGCGCATGAACATCCTCCACCTTAAAGAAAAAGACTTTTCCGAGCTTTCCGGCGGGGAGCAGCAGCTCGTGCTGATCGCCCGCGCGCTGGCGCAAAGCGCGAAAACGCTCCTCATGGACGAACCCACCGCAAGCCTCGACTACGGCAACCAGGCCCTTGTGCTGCATCAGGTGCGCGCGCTCGCGGACGACGGCTACACGGTGCTTCTTTCCACGCACAACCCGCAGCACGCCCTTTGGTACGCGGATCGCGTGCTCGGGCTTTTTGACGGCGCGGTGGAGGCGTTCGGCCCGCCGCGCGAGGTGGTGGACGCGGCGCTCATCCGCCGCCTTTACGGCGTGGACGTCGCCTTGATCGATACCGCGCACGGCCCCCTCATCTCGCCCGCGATTCATGCGCGGGGCGAGGGGGCGAAGGAGGCGGCGCATGTATAAATGGACACCCGACGCCATTCGTTTCCGCGTGGACGCGGCGGAGTATACCCGCTACGACGAAGCGATCGCCGCGCGCATATTGCCGCGCCTCGATAGAAGCGCGTATGTCTGCGACGCGGGCTGCGGGCTTGGGTATTTGAGCCTCGCGCTTGCAAAAAATACGGCGCGCATCGCGGCAATCGACGTCTGCGCGGACGCGCTCGACGTGCTTCGAAAAAACATCGCTGCCGAGGGCGTAAAAAACATCGACGTGATCGAGGGCGACCTTTTTTCGGCGAAGCGGCGGCAGAACTACGACGCGATGGTATTCTGCTTTTTCGGGCGCGTGGAGGAAACGCTTTTTACCGCCAAAGCGCAATGCCGGGGAAAAATCTTTCTCGTTAAAAAGAATTGGGAAAATCACCGCTTCACACTCGAGGAAACGCCGCTCAAGGGCTATACGTTCGAGAAAACGCGCGCGGAGCTTGAGGCGCTCAACATCCCCTACGATGCGGAAACGTTTTGGGTCGAGATGGGGCAGCCGTTCCGGACGCTCGCAGACGCGGCGCTGTTTTTTGAAACCTACCGGCAGGAGGAAAGCGGCCCGCCGATCAGACCGGAGCAGATCGAAGCGCGGCTAAGCACGGGCGGCTCCGCGGCGTTTCCCTATTATCTTCCCTCCCAAAAAACGCTTGGGCTGATCGAAATCGACGTAAGCAATATACCTTAACGCGAAAGGACGCCGGGAAACCCCGGTTCCCGATAAAACCGATAAGGAGGAAATTTTGTATTATGAAAAAGGTTCTCGCGCTCCTTTTAACGCTCCTCATGGCACTGACCGTATTCGGCTGCGCAAAAGAGGCGACGCCGCCGCCCGCAACGCCCGCACCCGTGGCACCAACCGAAGCGCCCACCCCCGCTCCCACGGAGGAGCCGGCGCCTACGACCATGCAATTTACGGATTCCGCGGGCCGCACGGTGGAGCTTCCGGCCAACATCGAAAAGGTGGCCGTTTCCGGCCCTCTCGCGCAGATCGTTTTGTTCGCGCTCTGTCCGGATAAGCTCGTAGGCATCGCGAGCGCATGGGACGCAACCGCGGAGCAATACCTGAAAACCGAGTACTACAACCTGCCCGAGCTCGGCCAGCTCTACGGCGGCAAGGGTGAGCTGAACCTTGAAACCCTTTTGGCGAGCGGCGCCGAGGTCGTGATCGACGTGGGCGAGCCCAAGGAGACCATCGTGGAGGACCTCGATGCCTTGCAGGCGCAGACGGGCATCCCCTTCGTGCACATCACCATGACCACGGCGACCATGGGCGAAGCCTACACGAAATTGGGCGAGCTTTTGAACATGCCTGCGGAAGCGAAAGCCCTCGCGGATTACTGCACGAAGGTGTATGACCGCACGCTCGAGATCGCGAACAGCGTCGAAAAGGTGAACGTCGCCTACTGTCTCGGCGACACGGGCCTTAACGTGATTGCGAACGGCAGCTACCACGCGGAGGTCATCGACCTTCTCGCCAACAACGTGGCGGTTGTGGATTCCCCCTCCTCCAAGGGCAGCGGCAACGAGACCGATCTCGAGCAGCTCCTTCTCTGGAACCCCGACGTGATCCTGTTCGCCCCGGGCAGCATCTACAAGACCGTAGGCGGCGACACCGCATGGCAGCAGATCAGCGCGATCAAAAACGGCACCTATTACGAGGTTCCGTTCGGCCCGTATAACTTTATGGGCTTCCCGCCCTCCGTGCAACGCTGCCTCGGCATGCTTTGGATGGCGCAGCTCCTCTACCCCGATACCGCGCAGTACGACCTTTATAGCGCGGTCGCGGAATATTTCAAGCTCTTCTACCACAGCGACCTGACGCAAGCGCAGTACGATGCGCTCGTAGAAAACTCCATCGGCGCGCAGGCGGCCCTCGCCCCCGCGGCATAATAAGGTAAGGGGAAAGAAATGGAAAAGCTCTTTTGCGCCATGTGCGACGCGCTCGTACGGGGCGAGGACCTCGTTTTGTGCACGATCATCGCAAGCTCCGGCTCCACCCCCCGCGGCAGCGGCGCAAAGATGGCGGTGTTTGCCGACGGTTCCGCGCTCGGAACCGTCGGCGGCGGCGCCGTCGAGTACCAAAGCACGCTTCTCGCAAAAAAGGCGCTTACGAAAAAAGCCGCGTTCACGCACGGCTTCGACCTTTCGCCCAGCCAGACCGCCGGCATCGGCATGATCTGCGGCGGGAAGGTCGTGGTCTATTTTCAGTTTTTCAAAGGCGGGGATGCAAGCGCCGTCGAGCTTTTTTCCGCCGTGGAGGCTCTGTTTTCGCAAAGCAAAAACACATGGCTCGTCACCGAGATTTCGGAGGGCTGCGTGCGGCGTATGGGCTTTTATTCCCGCGAGGACGGCCCGCGCTTTTTGAGCGGCATGTCGGAGGAGGAGCTTTCCCCCATGATCCGCCCGCGCGCGGTTTTACAAAAGGGCGAGCCCTCGTACTACGTGGAACCGCTGACGGTCGCGGGGTATGTTTACGTTTTCGGCGGCGGGCATGTTGCCCAGGAGCTCGTGCCCGTGATCGCGCACGTCGGTTTCGCGCCCGTCGTTTACGAGGACAGGCCGGAATTCGCCTCGCGCGAGCTGTTCCCCGAGGCGGCGCATACGATCGTAGGCTCGTTTGGCGGCGTCGCGGCGCATGTTACCCTCACGCGGGATGATTACGCCGTCATTATGACGCGCGGGCATCAGGCGGATTTTGAGGTGCTCAGGCAGGTGCTGCTTACGCCCGCAAGCTACGTAGGCGTGATCGGCAGCCGCAGCAAGATCGCTATCACCAACGCGCGCCTAATCGAGGCGGGTATACCCGAAGCGGAGCTTAAGCGCATCCACGCGCCCATCGGGCTTCCCATTTTGGCGGAGACCCCCGCGGAGATCGCTATAAGCGTCGCGGCGGAGCTCATCTTACACCGCGCGCAAAAAACGGGGGGAAACGCATGAGTGAAAAAAAGCACATTCTCATCTGCGGCGAGATCGGCGCGGGCAAAAGCACGCTCATCTCGCGCCTAATCGCGCATAGCGCGCGCCCCGTGTACGGCTTTGTCACAAAGCGGCTGGAGGCGGACGGGAGCGGCTTTCACCCGATCTACATCCACCCCGCGGGGTCGGACGCGCGGCGGTACGGGGAAAACAACCTCGTGGGCACCTGCGACCGCAAAATTCACAACGTGAACCTCGACGCGTTCAACACGCTCGGCGTAAGCTACTTAAAAGCCGCGCCGAACGGGCTTATCGTGATGGACGAGCTCGGCTTCATGGAGGCGAAGGCGGAGGCGTTTGTAAGTGCCGTGTTCGACGCGCTCAACGGCGCGGTGCCCGTGATCGCGGCAGTGAAGGCGCGCTTCGACGTTCCGTTTTTAAACGACGTGCGCGCGCACCCGAATACGCGGCTTTACACGGTCACGAAGGAAAACCGCGACGAGCTTTTTGAAAGGCTTCTCCCCGCCGTCCGCGCGTGGGACGAGACTTTCTGAAAATTAGCTGCGAAAACGGCCGCTTTTAAGCGGCCGTTTTTGATGATCGAACAAAACGCTTTTACCCCGCGATATCTCTGCGGCGGAATCCGATAAGCCCGATCGCGGTGAGCGCAAAAGAAACCAACAGCATCACAACGGCGCTCAAGACCGATATTTCGCTGCCCGGATACACCCACGAAAAGGGCGACAGCTTGAAAACCCCGTTTCCAACGACACGTATTTCCCACAAAAACTCAAGCGCCAGCGTCGCGCCGAATATGCTCCAGCCTATCGGCGCCGCGGCGCGGGGTATTAAACCGTAGCAAAGCGCCGTTACGGACGCAACGGCCCAAACGGCGGGGATGCGGGAAACGCTTACGGAAAAATTGCCCGCAAACAGGCCGAACAGAGCGATGGCGGCGGCGCTGCCCAAGTAGGCCATGCAAAGATGCCCCACCATATAGCTTATCCGCGATACGGGGGCGGATAGCACAAGCTCCGCGCGGGCGAGGGTTTCCTCCTCGCGGCAGCGCAAAATGGACATAACGGCAAACGCGGTTACGACCTGCGCCAGAATGTACGATAAAATCGCGAGAAACGCAAGCCCGGGGCCGCCCAAGGTTTCGGAAAGGCCCGGCGCGAAATTGCTGCCCCTCATCATGGCGTTAATGCTTGGCGCGAGGGAGCCGATTACAAGCCCCATGAGCGCATAGACCGCCGCCCAAACGAGCAGCGCGCCCCTTTGCAGCCTCCACGCGAGCGCGAACGGGCTTTTGAAGCTTCTCAAGGCGGCGGCTCTGCTTTTTCTTACCCTTAAATAGCCGCCGTTATAATCGCGCTTTTCCATAAGAAGAAACGCGGCGGCGGAAGCCAAAGCGATAAGGGGAATCGCAAGGAGAAACGGCGCAAACGTTTCCCCGGCGAAAGGCCGGGCATAGGCGCACCAGCCGAAGGGTGTACACAGCAAAAGCCCGTCGCTGTTGAGCGCGTTGGCTATCACGGAAAGTATCACAAACAGGAAAACGGCGCCGTAGGACAGGCCGCCCGCAAGCCTCGCGTTGGGCGCTATTTGCGCAAACACAGCCGCGAGCGCCGCAATGAAGCACGCGCACAGGGCGGTCGCCATCCCGGCGGTAACAGCGCCCGCCGCAGGAAACGACGCGGCTATAAAGCCGAGCGCCATCGCCGCGCCGCCGAGGAGGTTCGCGCCGAAAACTTTAAGAAGCACGGCCGCGAGCGGCGCGAGGCTCCCCACCGCGCCGGCGCGCAAAAGCTCCGGCCGCCCAAGCTCCTCTTCCTTTCTGGTGTGGTCTACTACGAGAACCACATTCAAAACCGCGAGGATGATCGCCGCGCTTATCCTTACGCGCCATACCGACGCCGCCTCGATGGTGCCGGCCGCGATCTTCCCCAGCAATAGGTTCCCCTGATTTTGGACGATATAGTTTTGTAAGGCCTCCGGCGTCGCGAGCACCGCAAGGTTGGACGCGGCCACGCCGTAGGCGAACAGGAACGGCAGCGCTACGAGCAGCAAGGAAACGGCCTTGCTTTTCTTCAGGTAAACCTTCAAAAGCCCGCCGGTATTCGCAAAAAAGCGGCGTTTCATCGCGCTGCGCCATCCTTTTCATAATAATGCAGAAAAATATCCTCCAGCTCCGGGGGCGCGCAGCGCAGGGCGACCGTTTCGTATTCCGTGAGCCGCTTCAGCACGCCGTTGAGCGCCGGCGGGTCAACGCTGAAGCTCGCCTTCTTGCCGTCGATACGCGCGCCGTACACGCCCTCCATCGAAAGGCCGCCGATCGGCATGCCGCATTCGACGTTAACGATCAGCCGCGAAAACTGCCGCAGCTCGCGCATGCTGCCGGATTCCACGATTTTTCCTTCCTTGACGATGCTCACGCGGTCGCACAGCTTTTCGACCTCGGACAGGATATGGCTCGACAGAAAAACCGTTTTGCCCCTTGCGGCAAGCTCCCGCACGCAATCCTGAAAGACCGCCTCCATGAGGGGGTCGAGCCCCGAGGTCGGCTCGTCGAAAATGTAGAGCTCCACATCGGATACAAGCGCCGCGATCAAGGCTATTTTCTGGCGGTTGCCCTTGGAATAGCTGCGGCATTTTTTGCTTGGGTCGAACTGAAAGCGCTCGATAAGCTCCGAGCGCCGACGACCGTCCGCCTTGCCGCGCATGCGGGAGATAAGATCGATCACCTCGCCGCCCGAAAGGTTCGGCCAGGGGTTAATTTCGCCGGGAACATAGGCGAGCCGTTTGTGCAGCTCCACGCAATCCCGAAACGGGTCGCCGCCTAAAAGCCGAACCTCGCCGCCGTCCTTTTTTAAAAGCCCCAGCAAAATGCGGACGGCGGTGGTTTTCCCCGCGCCGTTCATGCCGATGAACCCGTAGATTTCGCCCTGCTCAACGCTCAGGTCGATGCCCCTGAGCGCCTGCGTTTTCCCGTAGGACTTCGTAAGCCCTTTTGTTTCAATCAGCGCCATGTTCCGTACCTTCCTTAAGTGCCTAAACGGCGTCAATTTAAAGCTAGCGCGCCAGAGTCTCCGCGAAGACCTCCCTTAAGGCGGCTTGGGGGATATCCTGCCCGAGATAAATTTGCAGCATCCCCTTGGGCGTAAGCTTATATTGCTGCTCCAACCGCGGCCTATGTTCTAGCATCGCGGCCGCCTCAACGTTGATGTGATCCTTGAAGGGGATGAGCCTTACGAAGCTCTCCCCCGCACGGTAGCTCGGCAGCTTTGCCCACAGTTTTTCCTCGATCCCGCAGGGGGCACAATCTATAATAAGCGCCCGTATTTCAGAAAAAAGCGCCTGTACATCCTCGCCGTACTTTGCGAGGCAGTTTTCGACAGCCTCGTTCATACGGCGCTCACCTTCTCCCGAAACGGGTAAAACGTATCGTAAAGCTTCAGATAATCCGGCATTAGATCGAGCGACGGATCAAAAAACCAAAACGTGTTGCCGTTGCATTTATCAATCGGCGTCGCGTTCAGCGTGTAGCTTTTTCGGAACCGGCACGCCCCGTCTTTTTCGTTGTGGCAGTGGTTGCAATCGCCGAAGCCCTTTTCAAAAACGGCCTTGATAGGCTCGGGCGCCGCCTCGATGTACGCGCGGTGTTTATCGACCCCCGAAAAGAACAGGCGCAAAACGATGCCCTTTTCCTGTAAGTAAACGCGCGCCGTAACCTTTTGGGACTTAGCTCCCGCCTTAACGTAAATGAGCATATGGCGGCCCCAGCAGTAACCGTTTCCGATCGCGCCGCCCGCGCTGTAGCCGCGTGCTTCCATCGCCTCATCAAACGCGGCGATAAACGCTTTGTTTTTCTCGCTTATGTAATCAAACGGGGGAGTCTCCCGAAGCAGCTCGGCGATCTTCTTTTCCGCCATATCAATTTTCCCCTTCCAAGGCTTGACAGGCCGGGCAAAAATAGATGTTCCCGCCCAAGTACGCCTCACGCACCAAAGCGCCGCCGCAGATAGGGCAAGGATTTTTTAGGGTGTTGGCGCTGAGTATGGTTTTATACCCGCCCTTGCAGCCATATAGATCGCGCTCGGTATCGCGCCCGCCCTGTATCCGCATCGCGGAAAGGGTGGATTTTACGCTTTTGTACAGCGTCGCCTTTTCCTCGTCCCCCATGCTTTGGAGCTTTCTTTTGGGGTGGATTTTCGCGTTCCACAAGATATCCTGCAAAACGCCGTTCCCTAGGCCCGGTATCCTCTGCTCGGTGGCGAGAAAGGCCTTTACGCTCAAGCTCTGCTTCGCGCCGCGCCACAGCGCGTCGAAATACGCTTCGTCGAAAGCTGCGGTCAGCGGATCGGGGCATCTGTTGCATACAAAGCCCTCCGGCAGGCCGTTTTCCCCCGCCGGGAAGCAGAGCATGGCGCCCCACATCTGCACCGTGCAGCTCATATGGGAGGCGTCGTCAAACTCGAGCAAAAGCTGGTGTTTTATGGGCTGCTTTTCGCCGGGGGCGTGGTATTTTATGGGCGTGCTCAGCACAAGAAGCATATCCTCGCATACGATCTCGGTGTTGCCGCCGCAGGTATAGCCCGTGCCGGGGTTTGACGAAATTACCTTTTTGCCGCACAGCTTATCGCCATAGGTGCTGGGGTCGCCGGTGTACCACGCGAACGCATGGGGATGGGCGTTTGCCAAAGCGTTTACCACGGTTTTGCCGGTTAGCGTTTGGTTGATCTG
>JAJFTZ010000006.1 GCA_021372675.1 Eubacteriales bacterium | reverse complement strand
CGCAACGAGATGAGCGACCTCGAGGAGCTTGGGTTTCTCGAGCAGCCGCATACGAGCGCGGGCAGGGTGCCCTCCGATAAGGCGTACCGCCTTTACGTAAACAGCATCATGCGCCACGCGAGCCTCACCGAGGAGGAAGCGCGCTACGTCGAGCGGTACTTTACGAGCGCCCTCGACCGCGTAGAGGACGTGGTGCGCCAAACGGCGCGCGCCATCTCCGACATGACCAAGTACACCTCCATGGTGCTGAGCCCCCAGCTTTACGCCGTGAAGCTCAAGCACATCCAGCTCGTGCCGGTGACCGAGAACAAGGCGCTTGCGGTGGTGGTGACGGATGCGGGGATCGCGCGGGATACGTTCATCTACGTTCCGTCGGGCCTCAACGCAAACGATCTCGAGCGGCTTTCGCGCATGCTCACCGAGCGTTTCGCCGGCATGAAAACAGAGGACGCCGCGGAGGCTATTTTAAGGGAAATGCCGCAGGAGATGCGCGAGCGGCGCGAGTTTGCGGAATCGGTCGTTAAAGCGCTCGGCGTGGGCGCGGGCCGCGGCAGGAACAACGTGGAGGTAAGCGGCACCACAAACCTTTTGAACTACCCGGAGTTCAGCAACCTTGCGCGCGCGAAGGCGTTTTTATCCTCTTTGGAGGAAAAGGAAATGCCTTACGAAATGCTCACGGCGGCTACCAAGGTGGAGTTTTCCATCACCATCGGCAGCGAGAATGAGAAGCCTGATTTGAAGGGGAGCAGCGTGGTCACGGCCACGTATAAAATAGGCGACAGCACGACGGGCTCCTTGGGCGTAATAGGCCCCACCCGCATGGATTACGCGAGGGTGCTCGCGGTATTGCGCCATATAGGAAAAAGCTTGGGCGACGTGCTGACGAATATGTATGATACTACTTCCGATTAAAAACGCGGAGTAATATTTATAAAGGAGCGAAGGTAAATTGCACCCGAAAGACGATAAGCGCGGTAATGCCGCACCGGAAAAGAACAGGAACGGAGCCGCGGAGGCAGCGGTGGATACCGCGGCGCAGGCAGAACCGGTGGCCGAGGCGACCCCCGAAGTCACCATGACGCAGGCGGAGTTTTTACAGGTGAAGGAGCACATCGAAAAGCTCAAGGCTGAGCGCGACGAGCTCGTGAACCTCGTCCAAAGGACGCAGGCCGATTTCGATAATTTCCGCAAGCGCAACGCGAGCGTGTACTGCGACAGCCTCGAGGAGGGGCTTCGCGGCTTGATGAAGGAGCTTTTGCCGGTGCTCGATAATTTCGACCGCGCGCTCAAAAGCGACGATGAAAGTGAGGCGTGGCGCGAGGGCGTCAAGCTCGTTTACCGCCAGTTCATGGGCGTTTTGGAGAAAAACGGCCTTTGTGAGATCGAGGCGTGCGGGCAGTTCGACCCGGAGCTCCACGAGGCCGTGCTCCGCGGCGAGGAGGAGGGCAAGAGCGACGGCGACATCATCGAGGTGCTGCAAAAAGGTTATAAAGTAAAAGATCGCATCATCCGCCATAGTATGGTGAAGGTTGCGAAAGAATAAAATCAAGGCATTTGAGCATCAGGAGGATAGATAAAATGGGAAAAATCATCGGCATCGACCTTGGCACCACCAATTCCTGCGTAGCATTCTTAGAGGGCGGCGAGCCCGTCGTCATCCCCAACGCGGAGGGTTCGCGCACGACCCCCTCGGTCGTGTCGTTCAAGGGCACCGAGCGCCTCGTGGGGCAGATCGCGAAGCGTCAGGCGGTCGTCAACCCCGACAAGACCATTTCTTCCATCAAAAGGGAGATGGGCACCAACTATAAAAAGAACATCGACGGCACGGATTATACGCCGCAGGAAATTTCCGGCATGATCCTGCAAAAGCTCAAGCATGACGCGGAAGCCTACCTCGGCGAAAAGATCACGCAGGCGGTTATCACCGTGCCCGCCTATTTCAGCGACAGCCAGCGCCAGGCCACCAAGGACGCGGGGCGTATCGCGGGACTCGAGGTGCTTCGCATCATCAACGAGCCCACGGCCGCCGCGCTCGCCTACGGCATGGATAAGGATGTCAACCAGAAAATACTCGTGTACGATCTCGGCGGCGGCACGTTCGACGTATCCATCCTCGAGATCGGCCAGGGCGTGTTCGAGGTGCTGGCCACCAACGGAAACAACCGTTTGGGCGGCGACGACTTCGACCAGCGCGTGATGGATTATATGGTGCAGCAGTTCAAGCACGATTCGGGCATCGACCTTTCGAAGGATCGCAGCGCGCTCCAAAGGCTCAAGGAGGCCGCCGAAAAGGCGAAGATAGAGCTTTCGAGCACCATGCAAACCAACGTCAACCTGCCGTTCATCACCGCCGATGCGGCCGGCCCCAAGCACCTCGATATGACGCTAACCCGCGCCAAGTTCAACGAGCTCGTGGGCGACCTCATCGAAAAAACGCGCGATTGCATGAATATCGCCATGAAGGACGCGGGGCTTACCAACGCGAACATCGACAAGGTGATCCTCGTGGGTGGTTCCACCCGCGTGCCCGCCGTGCAGGACCTTGTGAAAAACGTTACCGGCAAGGAGCCCTTCAAGGGCATCAACCCCGACGAGTGCGTCGCTATCGGCGCCGCCATTCAGGCGGGCGTGCTCGGCGGCGAGGTGAAGGACATCCTTCTGCTCGACGTTACGCCTCTTTCTCTGGGTATCGAGACCGTGGGCGGCGTGTTCACCCGCCTCATCGAGCGCAACACCACCATCCCCTGCAAAAAGAGCCAGATCTTCTCTACCGCCGCGGACGGCCAGACCAGCGTGGAGGTGCACGTGCTGCAGGGCGAGCGCGAGTTTGCGCAGTACAATAAAACCCTCGGCCGCTTCCAGCTCGCGGGGATCGCGCCCGCGCCGCGCGGCGTGCCGCAGATCGAGGTCACGTTCGACATCGACGCCAACGGCATCGTGCACGTTTCCGCGCGCGACCTCGGCACCGGCAACGAACAGCAGGTGACCATCACCGCCTCCGCGAACCTCAGTGAGGACGATATTAAGAAGGCCGTGAAGGATGCCGAGCAATACGCAGGCGAGGATAAGAAGCGCAAGGAGGAGGTCGAGCAGCGCAACCATGCCGACAGCCTCGTGTACCAGACCGAAAAGACCATGAAGGACCTTGGCGACAAGGTGAGCGCGGAGGATAAGTCCCGCATCGAGGCGGAGATCGCCGTTGTAAAGAAGGCGCTCGAGGGCAGCAACGCCGACGAGATCAAGGCCGCCTGCGATAAGCTCACCGACGTTTCCTACGAGGTGTTCGGCAAGGTGTACCAGCAGTCCGCGCCCACGGGCGACGCGAACGCGCAGCCGGGCGGCTCCGCGCCCCACGACGACAACGTTGTGGACGCCGAGTACGAGGTCGTGGACGACGATAAGAAATAAGCGGCGGGCGCCGTAACTGGACTTAAAAACCTGAGCCAAAGCTACGCTTTGGCTCAGGTGGGGTTATAAGCCCGGGGCTTCGGGGGCCGAGGCCCCCAGAGGCTCTAAACCGCCGACGGCGGTCCCCGCCGGGGGCCGCCTCAGGCGCTTGGCCTGCGGGCCTTCGGTAAGTCTTGCGCAGCAAGCTTTCTTTGCGGGAAACACCAGCCGTACCGGTAGGTACAGGTATTTCCTGTAATCCTCAAAAAAGTGACGCAAAGCACTTTTTTGATAACTAAAAGGAGCTTTGGGGATTTTGGCTAAGGCAGATTATTATGAAACGCTCGGCGTCAATAAAAACGCAACGGAAGATGAAGTAAAGGCCGCGTTCCGCAAGGCGGCCAAGCAATATCACCCCGATCTGCATCCGGGCGATAAAGAGGCCGAGGCGAAGTTTAAGGAGGTCAACGAGGCGTACGAGGTGCTTTCCGATAAGGATAAGCGCGCCAAGTACGACCAGTTCGGCCATGCCGCGTTCGACCCCTCCGCCGGCGGCGCGGGGGGCGGCTATTACAGCGGCGGCGCGGGCTTCGGCGATTTTGCGGATATCATAGATTCCATGTTCGGCGGCTTCGGCGGCTTCGGCCGCGGCAGTCAAACGAGGAACGGCCCTATCGCGGGCAACGACCTCAGGTACAATTTGACCATCACCTTTGAGGAAGCCGTGTTCGGCGTCAAAAAGGAGATCAACATCCCGCGCGAGGAAGCCTGCCACACCTGCGGCGGCACGGGCGCGAGGCCCGGCACGCAGCCCGTGAAATGCGCGGCCTGCGGAGGCAGCGGCCAGGTGCGCGTGCAGCAAAACACCATGTTCGGCTCGTTCGTGACCGCGCGCTCCTGCGACGCGTGCGGCGGCACGGGCAAGATCGTTAAGGAGCCCTGCCCGGAATGCCGCGGTAAGGGCAGGCTCAACCGCACCAAAAAGCTCTCCGTCAACATCCCCGCGGGCATCGATAACGGCCAGTCGCTCAACATGCGCGGCGAGGGCGAGGCGGGCTTTAACGGCGGCCCTCCGGGCGATCTGTACATCGCCATCACGGTAAAGCCGCACAAGCAGTTTGAACGCAAGGGCTTCGACCTGCATACGGATATGCCCATACCTTTCACCGTAGCGGCGCTCGGCGGCGAGATCAACGTACCCACGCTCAGGGGCAGCGTAAAGTATTCCGTGCCCGAGGGCACGCAGCCTAACACCGTGTTCCGTCTGCGCGAGCAGGGCGTGCCGAGGCTCAACACCTCCGGCAGGGGCGACCTTCTCGTGAAGGTGAACGTGCTGGTGCCCAAGAAGGTCACGGAGGAGCAGCGCGAGCTTCTCAAGCGGCTCGCCGAGAGCATGGGCGAAGACGTTTCGGATAACAGAGCGAAGAAAAAAGCGAAGTTCTGGTAGGAGCTGCGCTTTCGCCCACATGGCTTTGCCATGTGGGCGAGGTTTTTTAGGGCCGTTTTGCTCACCGCGCAACGGCCTAGGAGGTGTCCTTTCATCGTTCGCAATGGTCGCACCGCACCCAAAATGGCGCGGTGCTTTCTTGCTCGCTGCCGGCCGTTTCACGGCCTCCGCTGCGGCGCGCATGCCGTCACAAAGGACTTATTTATAGGGGCGTCTCGGTGAATCCCCGTTTGTTTTTGGTTGCCCAAAGCGCCAAAATATACTATAGTATGGAACGACGGGCATGGCCCGAATAACGTCAGGCGGGTTTTGATGAACTGGATCGAATTGTCGATAGCAACGACAGAGGAGGGTATCGAGGCCGTTTGCGCGCGTCTCGACATGCTCGGCATCGCGCAGACCTGCATTGAGGAAAGCGCAGAAAGCGTGGAGGCGTTTTTGAAGGACACCGCCGCGTACTGGGATTTTGCGGACTTTCAGGCGCTCGCCGCCAAAAACGGCCCCTGCGTGAAGGCATACCTCGCCGACCTTCCCGAGAACCGCGCGCTTGTTGACGAGGTAAAGGAGTCCTTCCGCGCGCTTCGCGGCATGGACGTGGGGATCGACCTCGGCAGCCTCGAAGTAGCGGCGCGCACCGTGGACGAGGAGGATTGGGCGAACAATTGGAAGGCCTATTATAAGCCCGTGAAGGTGGGCGAAAAGCTTTTCCTCCGCCCCTCTTGGGAAACGGAGTTCGACGCGGGAGGCCGCACGGTGGTATCCGTCGATCCGGGGATGGCGTTCGGCACCGGCACGCATCCCACCACGCGCATGTGCATGGAGCTTTTGGAAAGCTGCGTAAAAAAGGGCGACGTTATGCTCGACCTTGGCTGCGGCAGCGGCATTCTCTCCGTTACGGCGCTTTTGCTCGGCGCGAAGCATGCGCTCGCCGTGGATATCGACCCCGTTGCCCGAAAGGTGACGCGGGAGAACGCGGCGCTTAACGGCATCCCCGAGGAAAGCTGCGAGGTGCTCGTCGGTAACCTCCTCGAGGACGAAACCCTCGTCGAAAAAATAACTCAAGGCTACGACGTGGTATGCGCCAACATTGTGGCGTCGGTCATCGTCGCGCTCGCGCCGCTCGTGCCGCGTCTTTTAAAACAAAGCGGCACTTTCATCGCTTCGGGCATCATCGAGGAAAGGCTCGGCGAGGTAGAGCGCGCGCTCCATGAAAACGGCCTCGCTACGGGAAAGTGCGTCGTTTCCGAGGGCTGGGCCGCGCTCAGAATGACGAAGCTATGAGCCGCTTCTTCGTAGAACCCAAGGACATTTCGGGCGACAGGGCCTGCCTTTACGGCGATGACGTGAAGCATATCGTAAAGGTGCTCCGCCTCGTGGCCGGCGACAAAGTCACGCTTTGCGACGGTTTGGGTTTCGATTACGAAGCGAAGCTTTGTGAAACGGAAAAAGACAGGCTCACCTTCGAGCTTTTGCAAAAATATGCGTGCGAAAACGAACCCGCCTGCCGCGTTACGCTCTATCAAGGGCTGCCGAAAGCGGGCAAGATGGAGCTGATCCTCCAAAAATGCGTGGAGCTCGGCGTAACGGAGATCGCGCCGTTTTCGGCAGCGCGGAGCGTGGTAAGGCTTAGCGCGCAGGAGGCGTTTCAAAAGCGCGAGCGCTACCGGCGCATCGCCTACGAGGCGGCGAAGCAGGCGCGGCGCGGGGTTGTGCCGCAGATCGGCGCTATCCTGCCGCTCGATAAGCTCGATTTGGGGAAACACGATCTTTTATTGATCGCTTACGAGGAGGAGCGCGAGCGCACGCTCAAGGCGGCGCTTCGCGAAGCGCTCTTTAAAAAAGGCGCTTTGAAAAGCGTAGGCTTCATCGTGGGGCCGGAGGGCGGGCTTGCGCCCGGGGAAACGGCGTTTGCGGCTTCGCAGGGCGGGGAGCGCGTTACGCTTGGCAAGCGCATTTTGCGCACGGAAACGGCGGGCATGGCGCTTGCCGCCATGCTTTTATACGAATTGGAAGGTTAACGCGGATGAAAGCGGCTTTTTGCACGCTCGGCTGTAAGGTCAATCAATACGAAACGCAGGCCATGCGCGAGCTTTTTGAGCGCGCGGGCTACGAAACGGCGGCGTTCGACGAACCGGCCGACGTATATGTGGTGAACACCTGTACCGTCACGCAGACGGGCGATAAAAAATCCCGCCAGATGATTTCACGCGCGCACGCCCTTAACCCCGCGGCGAAGGTCGTGGTGGTGGGCTGTTACTCGCAGATCGCGCCGGAGGAGGTAAAAAAGCTGCCCGGCGTATGGATGGTGCTCGGCACCAAGGAGCGCGCCCGCATCGTGGAGCTTTTCGAAGCTTCTCTAGCCGGGGAGCGGGCCGTTTCCGCGGTGGAGACGCTCGATCGCGGTGACGATTTCGAGCAGATCAGCGCCACGCACGAGGATAAGGCGCGCGCGCATTTAAAGATTCAGGACGGCTGCGACAGGTTTTGCACCTACTGCATCATTCCGTTCGCGCGGGGGGCCATTCGGAGCCGTCCTTTAGAAAGCGTACGGGAGGAAATGGGAAAGCTCGCTGCGGCAGGCTACGCGGAGATCGTTTTAACGGGCATCCACGTGATGTCCTACGGCAGGGATTTCCACGACGGCACCACGCTCGCCGACGCGTTCCGGCTCGCGGAGGATATCCCGGCTATCAAACGCGTGCGTTTAGGCTCGCTCGAGCCGAACATGGCGGACGCGGCGTTCGTGGAGGCCGTGAAAAACAGCGTTAAGGTGTGCAGGCATTTTCATCTTTCGCTCCAAAGCGGCAGCGCGAGCGTGCTCAAGCGTATGAACCGCCGCTACACGCCCGAGGAATACGAGGCGTGCGTCAATCGCCTTCGCGCCGCCATGCCGGGCTGCGCGATCACCACCGACGTGATCGTGGGCTTTCCCGGCGAGACCGAGGAGGAATTCGCGCAGACCGAGGCGTTTTTGAAAAAACTCGCACTTTCGCGCATCCATGTGTTCCCGTATTCCGCGCGCAAGGGCACCAAGGCTGCGGCCATGGCGGAGCAGATTGGAAAAAGCGTAAAGGCCGCGCGCGTAAAAAGGTTGATCGCGCTTGGAAACGAGCTGGAGACGGCGTATTTAAACACTTTCGCCGGCACCGAGCAGGAAGTGCTTTTTGAGGAGTGCGAGGGCAATCGCGTTTACGGGCACACCGGCACCTACGCCCGCGTGTGCGTAGAAGGCGGGGAGGAGCTTATCGGCGCCATGTGCGGCGTAAAAATCGAAAGGGTCGAAAAAGGCTGCCTGTACGGGACGCTTTCCACACGAGGATAGGAGGATCCGAAATGGAAAACTGTTTGTTCTGCAAAATCGCCGCGGGCGAGATACCCTGCAACAAGGCGTACGAGGACGACGCCGTGCTCGCGTTTCACGACATCGCGCCGCAAGCGCCCGTGCACGTGCTCATCATCCCCAAGAAACATGTGGGGGACGTTACGGCGCTCGTCCCGGATGACGCCGCGCTTTGGTTCCATATGGCCGAGGTCGCAAACAAGCTCGCAAAGGAGCTCAAGGTCGATGAAAAGGGCTTTCGCATCGTGACGAACGTAGGCGCAGACGGCGGGCAAAGCGTAAACCACCTGCATCTTCACCTGCTCGGCGGCAGGAGCATGAAGTGGCCGCCGGGCTAAAATAATGTGTTTGAAGCCTTGTATTTTGCGCAAAGAGCGCACAAAACTTATCGCCCGATAGGTTGTTGACTTGCGCAAAGGCTTCAAGTATAATACTCATGTGTTTTAGGAAGTCCTATGCTGATGGCAACGGCACGGTGTGCAATGTTGCGGCAGAGGGGGGGGAAAGATCAATGGAAATTCGCGTAGGTGAAAATGAATCCCTGGAAAGCGCCCTTAAGCGGTTTAAGCGCAAGTGCGCCCGTTCGGGCGTGTTGGCGGAAGTCCGTAGGCGCGAGCACTACGAAAAACCCAGCGTGAAGCGCAAGAAGAAAGCGGAAGCGGCAAGGAAGCGCAAGTATTAAGCCGCTCTTTCAATCGCATGGGGGAACCCCGGTTTTCCCTGCGGCATAAACGATTCCTGCAATCGTGCTCCAAGCGTTTGGAACCCTTAACACAACGCCTTGTCAACCTAAGCCCGGCCTTTGCGCCGGGTTTTTTCTTTGCCCGCTCCCGGTTTGACAAATTGCACCGTTTACGGATAAGATAGGGAAAACGAAGGGGGGTATTTTAATGGAATCCGGCATACTCAATTTCCTCGCCGGCGGCGCGGCCATTCTCCTGTGGCTTGTGATCGTATTGGGCGGCGCGATCGCCATGGGCTTCGTCGTGAAAAACCTCGCGCTGAAAAAGGGCTATCAGGTCAGCTTCGCATGGGGCTTTTTCTTCGGCGCGCTGGCGCTACTTTACTGGGGCCTCGCGCCCTCGCACCCCGAGCTTCAGGCGCAGATTATTGCGGAGGGCGTGCGCCGCGCGCAAAACCCGCCGCGTCCATAAACAAAACCTCACGCAAAGCCGCGCGTTTCGCGCGGTTTTTTTGTGCCTTATCCGCATATCATTCTACAGAGGTGGTATGCTTTGGCGAACACGAGCTTTTGCGAACTCAGAAGAAAAGAGGTGGTCAACGTGCGCGACGGCGCGCGCCTCGGGTGCATCTGCGATTTGGAAATTGAGCTTGGCACCGGTGTGGTATGCGCCTTCATTGTGCCCGGGCCGCCTCGCTTTTGGGGGCTTTTGAAAAGCAGCGAGGAGCTTGTGATACCCTTCAACAAAATATGCAAGATCGGGGACGACGTGATTTTGGTGGATATCGTGCTTTAAAATGCAAAGAATCTACAAAATATAGCTTTTTTCTGGCAAAAAAGCACAAGGGGTGCTATAATAACCCCAAACATCCTAGGAGGACAGCATATGAAATGCCGTTATTGCCTCAGTAACGACAGCAAGGTCGTTGATTCCCGCCCAACCGACGACGGCACCTCCATTCGGCGAAGGCGCGAATGCATCAACTGCGGCAAGCGCTTTACCACCTACGAGAAGATCGAGGAGATCCCCATCATGGTCATCAAAAAGGATGGCCGGCGGGAGCCCTTCGACAGCCAGAAGATCTTAAACGGCGTGCGTAAGGCCTGCCAAAAGCGACCCATTTCCGCCGCCGAGCAGGACAAGCTCGTGGACGACGTCGTTCGCGAGGTGTTCAATTCGCTCGATCAGGAGGTCAACACCGACGAGATCGGCGAAATGGTCATAAGGCGGCTCAAGGACCTTGACGAGGTCGCATACGTGCGCTTTGCTTCCGTTTACAGGCAATTTAAGGACATCAGCACCTTCATGGACGAACTGAAGCTACTGCTCAACGAGAAGAAATAGGAGGCAGCTTGGAGTACCCACTTTCTCGCGCGCGCCACGGCTACGCGTACCGCGCGTCGGGTGGCACGGGCTTTTTCGCGGCGGAAGCGCTCGATCAAAAGGGCGGCGTGCGCCACGGCTTTTCCACGCGCTTGGGCGGCGTGAGCCCCGCGCCGTACGATAGCCTCAACCTTGGCTGGACGAGGCCCGACCCGCCGGAAAACGTGGCGGAAAATTTCGAAATATTCTGCGGCGCGGCCGGCGTCGCGCACGGCGATATGGTCATCGTCAACTACGAGCATGGCGGAACCGTGCTTAAGGTGACCGCTGAAGACCGCGGGCGCGGCTTTGAAAAGCCGCCGCTCCCGTTTTGTGACGGGCTTGTGACGAACGAGAAAAACGTGGTGCTCGTGACATCGCATGCGGACTGCGGCGCGTTTTTTATGTACGACCCGGTGAAAGGGGCTGTCGGCCTCGCGCATGCGGGCTGGAAGGGCACGCTCGCGCGCATCGGCGCGCGAGCCGTGGAGTTGATGCAAAGGGAATTCGGCTCCGAGGCGGGCGACCTTATCGTTTCCACGGGCCCGAGCATCTGCAAGAGCTGCTTCGAGGTGGATCTGGAGCTTGCGGAGCGCTTTGCGGACGAATTCAAAACAAACGCGCTTTTTACGCGCGGACGCCCCGGCAAGGCGCAGCTCGATCTGGAGCTTGCCGCCGCCATCCAAATGCTGGAGGCGGGCGTGAAGGAGGAAAATCTTACCTTAATGCACGCATGCACCTCCGAGCTGGGCCGGTATTTCTTCTCCCATCGCCGCGATAAGGGCGATACCGGCTCCATGGCGGCATATATAGGCCTTATCTAGCTTCGGCATTTGGCAAATACGAGGAAAACGCCCCAGCATTTACATCATTTATACGGCTCCGCACGGGCAAACATAAGAGATAGCGCCTTATGATACCCGAGTGGAGCTTTTGTAAGGTAAGGGGAGCCGAAGACCTGCGGTTTAGAGGGGCGGAAAGCACGCCATCGCCGTGTTGCCGGCACTCGCCGTAATGTTGCTACGCCTTCACACCGGCGCAAATGCGCTGACATACTTTCCGACCCTCTAAACTCCTTGACCGCAAAGCTGCCAGTTTGGATGCAATGCAAGGAAGAGGAGGGAGCCGTAGCGGCGCTACGGCGACTGATGATGACGATGCAGTGCGCCAAAATCGTAGCTTTGCGGCGCAGGGGTTCGACTCCCCTTACCTTCATGCAGTTTTCCGTTTTGCTTTGCGTTTGTATATTGATCCTCGCCGCCACCTCGGCGCTCGACGCCGCATGCGCCCGCATGCGCATTTCGCCGTGGGGCGCGGCGTTTACGGCGCTGTGCGTCGCGGCGCTCAACCGCTTTACGATCGCGCCCTGCCCGGAGTTTACCCTCGACGCGGCGGCGGGGTTTTTGCCCGTTTACCTGCTTTTGGGCGCCATATTGCGGCGCGAGAGGATCTTGGAGCAAAGCCCCGTGCTTTTGCTCGCCGCGAGCGTTGCATACGCCGCGTGCGCAACGCTTATTCCGCAGGCCGATAGGACGCTTCTTCTTTGCGCCGGGGCGGCGCTCGTGGCCGCGTTCCTTCGCGAATCGCCGCTTTTCGCCATGTTTGCGGCCTCGCTCGTGCCGCTTGTCGGCTCTATTCTTTTCGCGTGCTATGAGCTTTACGCATTCGGCTACGCGAGCTGCGATCTAAACGCCCCCTACGTGCTCGACGCGCAAATGGCGGGGCTTGTTTCCACGGCGCTCGCGTGCTACTTTTTCGGCGCGCACAAAGCGCAACCCGAGAATAGCTAAAAGGCAGACGGACGTATTTGGAGGGCTCCCGTTGGGGGGCCCTCTTTTGTGCTATTCATTCCCCCTTGCACATAGATATATAGCGAACGCAGGAGGACAGGCACAGATGACGGATATACATGCTTGGAAGGAAAGCCTTAAGGCGGTGCTCCCGCCGCCGCTCTGGAGCGACGCGGAGACGCTGAAGGACGGCGGGAAGCTCGAGGAAATACGCGTGCGGGTGGATCGCCCGGTGCAATACGTGTTTTCGGACGGGGAACGGCTCTCCGAGTTCCGGCCGGATGGGGGGCTTTGCGACCTCCTGTTTGAAAACATCTGCGAGCACTCGATCTATGCGCGCGAGGACGAGTTGAAAAACTGCTTCGTCACGCTCACGGGCGGCTATCGCGTGGGCGTCTGCGGCAAGGCGGTGGTGGAGGATGGGGTGCTCAAGCGGCTCTCGCGCGTCACGGGCTTCAACCTGCGCATCGCGCGGGAGTTCAGGGGCTGCGCCGACGGGGTCGTAAGGCTGATGCTCGATAAAAGCGGCGCGCCCGTTTCCACGCTTCTGATCGCCGCGCCGGGCGTGGGAAAGACCACGATGCTCAGGGACATCGCCCGCCGGTTTTCATACGGCGGCAACGGCATACGGCCGCTCAAGGTGTGCATCGCCGACGAGCGCAGCGAGATCGCCGGCGCGCGCCTCGGCGTGCCCACGCTCGATGTGGGACCGCGTTCCGATGTGATGGACGGCTGCCCAAAGGCGCAGGCGATGCGCATGATGATACGCACCATGTCGCCGCAGCTCATCATCACCGACGAGATCGGCAGCGAGGAGGACGCCCTCGCTGTCCGCGAGGCGGCCGTGAGCGGTGTGGCGGTGGCCGCCTCCGTGCACGCGCGAAACGTGCAGGAGGCGCGCGCTAAAAAAAGCGTGGAGCACCTTTTGAGGGGCGGCTGGTTTGCCTGCCTGGTAGAGCTCTACCGCTTTGAGGGCAGGGTGTACGAGCGCTTGGTGGCCTAAAGCGCGAATGCTTGGCGTTTCACAAAAAGATGTCGAGGTGGGGAGCACGATGCGGTTTTTGCTGGCGCTGGCGCTGTTTGGCGTTTTCAGCTTCCTCGGTTTTTCGAAGGCGAAGGCCCTTAAGCGCCGCCTGAACGTGGTGGAGGGCTTTGCTGTGGATATCAGGCAACTGAGTATTTTGATGCGCTACAAAATGATCCCCGTCAGGGAGCTTATACAAAAGCTCGAGGGAAGCGCGCTCAAGGATTTCTGGGAGACGCTTTTGAACGAAATGGAGCGGGCGCGCCCGCTCGCCGACGCGTGGCGGGATGCGCTGGAGAAGGTGCGCGACGGCGGCGGGGATTTTTTTTATATGGCCGATGAGGAGGCGCGCGTGATCGGCGATTTCGGCGCGGCCTTGGGCACGAGCGACCTCGCCGCGCAGCGGGCCAATATGGAGCTGGCGCTCGAAAGGCTCCAGGCGCAGGCGAGCGCGCTCGGGCGCGAAGCCTCGCAAAAGGGAAAGGTTTTTCGGTCGCTCGGCATGCTCGGCGGACTTGCGGCGGCGATCGTCATCTGGTGATAGATTGCTTCCCCAACGAAATCCCAAAACATCTTGGCGGTCTATTTGCCGCCAATCCGTGTCAACATGCTCGGAATCCGTGCCGGTATGCCTGCGCTTTTTTCCTTGCCTAACGACAAATATCCGCGCCAATCCGAATTCGTGATTCCGCTGGGGGAGCAATGCTATGGGCATCGATATCGTATTTAAAATTGCGGGAATCGGAATCTTAGTGGCGGTGGTGTACCAGCTTTTGAAGCAGACCAACCGCGAGGAGCTGGCGACGCTCGCCGCGCTCGCGGGGCTCATTATCACGCTGACGATGGTCATAAACCTCATTAGCACCCTGTTCGACAGCATGAAGCGCATTTTCGACCTGTATTGACGGCCGGGCGCAAGAAAGCGGCCCTACGAACGCAAAAGGAAAACGAACATGACCATTTTTAAGATCGTCGGCCTTGCTTTGGCGGCGCTGACCGCCGTGCTTCTCCTGCGCGCGTACCGCCCGGAGCTCGCCGTACAGGCGGCGGTCGCCGCGGGCGTCGTGCTTCTTTTGATCGCGGTGACGGAGCTTTCGGGCGTCATGGCAATGATCGACGCCATCGTTGCAAAATACGGATTGAGCTCCGAGCACATTAAGGTGGTGCTCAAGGTGATCGGCATCGCGTACCTGGCGCAGTTTGCCGCGCAGACCTGCCGCGACGCGGGGGAGGGCGCGATCGCCTCCAAGGTGGAGCTTGTTGGCCGCGTGCTCATCGTGACGGTCGCCGTGCCGGTGGTGTTTTCCATCCTCGACGTGCTCGGCACACTCCTCAACGCCCTATGAGGCGGCGCGTCCGGCTATCCCTCGCGCTTTTCGCGTTTTTGACCGCGCTGCTTTTCGCGCCGCTTTCCGCAAAGGCGGAAATGCCCATGGATGTCGAAAACGAGCTCGACCTCCAAATGGGCCAATACGACTTCGGCACGTGGCAGCGGTTTTTAAACGGCCTTTCGCCCGAAGTCAGGCGTATCTGGGGCGAGGATACCGTGAACGGCCTCGTTTCCCAGTATGCCGAGGGCAAGCCCGACACCGATTACGACGGGAAGCTCGAAACGGTGACGACGGCGCTTCTTTCGGAGCTTAAGGAAAGCATAGGCGCCATCGCCGCCGTGATAGGCGTTGCGCTTCTTTCGGGCATCGTGGGGGTGCTGCTCGAAAACGAGGACGACAAGGGCCTGCGGGAGATCGCCTCGTTCGTGTGCTACGCCATGAGCGTTTTCATTGTGGCATACCTCTTTTTGCGCCTCGTAGGGCTTGCGAACAGCGCCGTTTCCGACCTAAGCGCGTTTACGGAGGCGGCGGTGCCCGTGCTGGCAACGCTTTTGAGCGCTGTGGGCAGCGTTGGCGCCGGGGGGATGCTCCGCCCGCTGATGCTCTTTTTGAGCGGCACGGTGGCGAAGGTCATTCAAACCGTTATCCTGCCCGTCATCCTCGCGGGCGGCGTGTTCGCCATCGTGGGGCAGCTCGGCGACAGGCCGCAGCTCAATAAGCTCTTCGGGTTTTCCAAATCGCTTGCCAAATGGGCGATCGGCGTGGTGTTCACGGTGTACATCGGCATCGTGGCGGTGCAGGGGATGGGCGTGGCGGCGGTGGACAGCGTAAGCCTGAAGGCCGTGAAGTACACGCTCGATAAGAGCCTGCCGGTCGTAGGGAGCGCGGTATCGGGCACGTTCGATACGGTGCGCGGCTGTACGGTGCTCATAAAAAATGCGGCGGGCGTGGCGGCGGCGTTCATCGCCGTGGGTTACGCGCTCTCCCCCGCGGTGCAGATCGGCGGCGCGGCGCTCGCGCTGAAGCTCGCCGCGGCGCTTACGGAGCCTATTTCCGACGGGAAAATACCCAAGATGCTCCAAAGCGTGGCGGAGTCGTGCGAGTATGTGTTTGCGGCGGTTGTGGCGGCGGCGCTGATGTTCATCGTCACCGCGGGGCTTGTGATCGCGGCGGGCGGCATTGCGGGATAGGGGGCAAATATGGACGCCTTTTACGGTTTTGTGATGCGGATCGCGGCGCTGTCGATATTGCGCACGGTGCTCGAATATATATTGCCACAGGGGAACATTAAAAAAAGCGCGTGCAAGGTGATAGGACTCGTGATTTTGCTCGTCATAGCACAGCCCGTGGTGTGGCTTCTGGAGAGTTTATGAGGTGAGGAAGGCATGGAGAAAAAGCAGCCGTGGCTGAAGCCGCTGCACATGCTGGCGCAGGCCATGAAAAAAAACAAGAAGCTGGAGCTTATCGTGTACGCGGGAATCCTGGCGGCGGCGGCGCTGCTTTACGTTTCCACGCTCGGCGCGGGCCACGAGGCAAAGCTGGACGCGCCGACGGCGGCGCAGGGCTCGGAAACGGTGACGGAAGGCGAGAGGCAGGTGGAAAAGCGTCTGGAGGAAATACTTTCGTGCATCCGCGGCGCGGGCGCGGTGCGGGTGATGGTGACTTACGACACCACCGAGCAGATCGTACCGGCCATGAGCGTGGATACGCAATCGAGCACCACCGAGACGGTCAACGGTTCGGGCCAGACCGTAGGGCAAACCCAAAGCGAATCAAAAACACCCGTTACGGTCGGCGGGGGGGACGGGGCGCTTGTGCTCACGGAGAAGCAGCCCGAGATACGCGGCGTGGTCGTGGTGGCCGAGGGCGCGGCGGATATTTTCGTAAGGCTCAATTTGCAGAGCGCCGTGCAGACGGTGCTCGGCATCGGCAAGGAAAATATAAGCGTGTATGAAATGAAAGCGGCAGATAGGAGTGAATGAGTATGAAAAACTGGAAAAAGTATTTGACCTTGGGCGTGGTCGCGCTGCTCCTTGTGGGTGCGGTGTATGTGAACATCAAGCTGAGCTCCGGCTCGACGGATGCGCTCTCCCAAGGGGAAAACGGCGAGGCGAGCGGGGGGGGCGGGGCGGACATCGACATTATGGGCGGCACGCGGGATTATTTCGAGGAGTTCAGGGCGGGGCGCGACAGCGCGTACGCGCTCGAGCTCAAGTATCTTGAGGATATTATAGCCACCTCCGCCTCGGACGCGGAAACGCTCGCGGACGTGCAGGAGGCGAAGCTCGCCCTTGTTTCCAACATCGATAAGGAATTTACCATGGAAAGCCTCATCAAGGCGAAGGGCTACGATGACGTTGCGGTCATGATCAAGCACGGCTCGGTGGACGTGGTGGTGAAGGCCGCGGTGCTCGAGCCTACGCAGGTCGCGCAGATATTGAGCATCGTGATGGAGGAAACGGGGGTGTCCGCCCTCGACGTGAACATCATCCCCTACGGCTGACGCGCCGCGCCTGAAGGTGCCGATTATGCTTTGCAAGCGTGGAATTTGCTGGTATAATGACCGTAGCGGAACCATAAAAAACAAAAGGAGGAACGGTATATGTCGCAGGAGACTGAGGTTTACTCTCAAATTACGGCAGATGACGGTGGCGGAAAGATCATTTTCGCCACGGATGTGATAGCGACCATCGCGGGCTTGGCGGCCACGGAAGTGGAGGGGGTTGATTCCCTCAGCGGCACCGTCGTGGAAGGTATTACCGGCATGCTCGCCAGCAAGAAAAATTTCACCAAGGGCATCAAGGTGGAGGTCAAAGAAGATGAGGTCGCGCTCGATATGAGCCTTACCGTCAAGTACGGCACCAAGATTCACGAGGTTTGCCGCAAGGTGCAGCAAAGCGTGAAAAACGCCGTCGAGACCATGACCGGCCTTCGCGTGACGATGGTCAACATCTCCGTGCAGTCGGTCACGTTTGAAAAGGCCGAGATCAAGGAGACCAAAAAGGAAAAGGATAAGGCCGAATGAGAGGCCGCAAAACGGGTATCATCAACACTAGATAAATAGGAGAGATACACCATGAAACCAAGGGTCATCGACCGCATCCTGCTCGTGCTCATGCTGCTTTTTACGCTTGTCGTGGCGGCGTTTTTGCTCGCCGTGGCCACGCATCTGCTGCCCGCCGAGTACGTGCTCTTTAACGCGACGCTCGCGTACTCCGGCCTTACGGCGTCGCTCATCATAGGCGGTGCGGGGCTTGTGGTGCTCATCCTTTCGGTGCGGCTCATGGTGGCGTTCAACCGCAGGCCATCGGTGCCGCGCGTCACCTCGGCGCTCGTCGCCGCCGATGAGCTCGGCTCCACGCACATCGCCCTCGCGGCGGTGGATCACCTCGTGCAGCGCCATTGCCGCACCAACGGCAAGATCAAGGAATGCGTGAGCTCCATTTACACCACGCAGGACGGCGGCCTGCGCGTGGGCTTAAAGCTGGTCGTGCTGCCGGAAACGAACGTGCCGGAGTTCACCTCGGAGCTTAAGGCCTCGCTCAAGGCCTACCTCGAGGAGTACACGGGCATTCCCGTCCGCGATATTTCCATCCTTATCTCCGCCGCCGCACAAAATGCGTACAAGCCCTCGGGAGAATAGCTTATGGAAGGTTTTGCTGAATTTTTCAAAAAATACAAATGGCGCGTGCTGCTCGTGGCGTTCGGCGTCCTGTTCGCCATCCTTATTTTCAGCATCGGTTTTTGGAGAACGCTCTTGCTGTTCTTCATTATAGCCGTGTGCCTGCTGTTCGGTACGCTCCTCGATCAGGGCGGCCGCGAGCGCGTGCGGCAGTTTTTCGGCGCGCTCTTCAAGAGCAAGTGAGGGCGGCTAAACGGGTATGAGCAGAAAAACCGCACGCGAAGTCGCCATGAAGCTGGCGTTTGCTTCCTTGCTCGGCGGCGAGGATACCTACGACGCGGTGCTCGATAAATCGGGCATCGAGGAAAGCCCCGCGGAAGACGATATCGTTTTTTCCAAGGCCATTCTCGACGGCATCTTGGCGCATTGCGACGAGATCGACGCGCTCATCCACGAGCTTGCCATCGGCTGGAAGCTCGAGCGCATGCCGCGGGTCGATCTTTCGATCCTCCGCGTGGCCATCTACGAGATGATGTACCGCGAGGATATCCCTTTAAGCGTTTCCATCAACGAGGCGGTGGAGCTCGCCAAGCAGTTCGGCGGGGATCGTTCCTCCGCCTACATCAACGGTATGCTCGGCACGCTGGCCAAGCGCCTGAGCGAGGAAAAAGAGCAGTAAGCGACCCTCGGTTCGCTTTTCAAAACCGACGCGGCATCGTCCCCCGCAAAGGGCGGACGATGCTTTCTGTATCGAGACATCGTGTGTTGGCTTCGGGAGGTGGCTTGAAAGATGAAAGCGAGCATCATCGACGGCGCCGGGCTTGCTATCCGGTATGCGGAAGGTCTCAAGGCGCGCGTCAACGCGCTTCACGAAAAGGGGGTACGCCCGCGCCTCGCGGTGATCCTCGCGGGGGACAACCCCGCTTCCGCGGCGTATGTGCGTCTTAAGGCGAAGCGCGCGGCGGAGCTCGAAATAGAAACGGAGCTTTGCGCCTACGATAACGGCGTCGCCGCCGAAACGCTTATAGGGCGCATTCGCGCGCTCAACGCCGATGAAAACGCACACGGTATCCTCGTGCAGCTTCCGTTGCCCGCGCATCTCGACGCGCTGCACGTTTTAAAGCATATACTTCCCGAAAAGGACGTGGACGGGCTTCATCCCCTTAACGTCGGCGCGCTTCTGCGAGGAGGGGAGGGCTTTATCCCCTGCACCCCCAAAGGCGTGCTCGCGCTTATCGAAAGCACGGGGGAAGCGATCGATGGGAAGGCCGCGTGCGTCGTGGGAAGGAGCAACACCGTGGGAAAGCCTGCGGCGGTTTTGCTTTTGCGGCATAACGCTACCGTCACCATATGCCACACAGAAACGCGCGACCTGGCCGCCGCCACGAGAGCGGCGGATATCCTCGTAAGCGCCGCGGGCCATAAGGCGCTCATCGGAGCGGATATGATAAAGCCCGGCGCTATCGTAATCGACGTAGGCATGACCAAGGTGGACGGCAAATGGTACGGGGATGTGGATTTTGAGCCCGCGTGCGAGGTGGCGGGCTACATCACGCCCGTTCCGGGCGGCGTAGGGCCTATGACCATCATGATGCTCATGGAAAATACCGTGGAGGCGGCGGAAAAGAGATTACATGGATAGTGGATACGTGCTGAGCGTGACGCAGCTCAACGAATATGCGAAAACGCTGATCGAGCGCGATCCGCTTTTAAAATCCCTCGGCGTGCGCGGCGAGATCAGCGGCTTCAAACGCCATTCCTCGGGGCATCTTTATTTTTCGCTGAAGGACGACGGCGCGCTCATACGCTGCGTGATGTTTCGCCAGAGCGCGCTTTTGCTCCGCTTCGAGCCGCGCGACGGCATGTCCGTGCTGGCGATGGGCGGCGTTTCGATCTACGCGAAGGACGGCCAGTATCAGTTTTACGCCCGCTCCATGGAGGAAGCCGGAGAGGGCGTTTTGTATCAGCGCTTTATGATGCTGAAAACCCGTCTGGAGGCCCAAGGGCTTTTCGACGCGGCGCATAAAAAGCCCATTCCTTTTTTGCCCAAGTGCCTCGGCGTCATAACCTCGCCCACGGGCGCGGTGCTCCGCGACATCCTGCACGTGGTGCGGCGGCGCTACCCAAGTATGAACGTGCTCCTTTATCCCGCGAAGGTGCAGGGCGAGGGGGCGGCGGCGGAGATTGCGCGCGCCATTGCGGAAATGAACCGCCTCGGGCGCGCCGACGTGCTCATCGTGGGACGCGGCGGCGGGAGCATGGAGGACCTTTGGGCCTTCAACGAGGAGATCGTTGCCCGCGCCATTTACGAAAGCGCCATCCCCGTGGTGAGCGCGGTGGGGCACGAGACGGATTTTTCCATCGCGGATTTCGTGGCCGACCTTCGCGCGCCCACACCCTCCGCGGCGGCCGAGCTTTGCGTGCCCGAGTTTGAAAAGCTCATGAGCCGCGTAAGGGAGCTTGACGCGGCGGTGCATATTGCGCCGAGAAATAAACTCGCGGCGCTTCGCACCTCGGTCGCTTTAACACTCCGCTCGTCCGGCTTCGCCGCGCCGAAGAACGCCTCGCTCAGGCTAAGGCAAACCGTGGAGGCGAAGCGCGCGGCGCTGCAAAACGCCTCGCGCGCGGCTGTTGTGGGGGCTTACGCCACGCTTGAACAGCAAAACCTGCGCATGGAGGCGCTTTCGCCCATGCGGGTGCTCGACCGCGGCTATGCGCTCGTCAAAAAGCGCGACGGCGGTTTCGTCACGAGCGTGCGCGCGCTTGTGGAGGAAAGGGAGGCGGAGCTTATTTTGTGCGACGGCTCCGCGGATATTTCGGTGGAACGGATACGCTATCAAGGAGAGAGCGGGGAAGGACGGCAGTAATAGAGATGGATGAAATGAGCTTCGAGGCTGCCATGAAGCAGCTTGAGGAAACGGCGGACAAGCTCGGCGCGGGCAACCTCCCCTTGGAGGAGATGGTGCTTCTTTACGAGCGCGGGCAGAAGCTCGCAAAATACTGCACGGAGCTTCTGAACGCGTTTGACGCGCGGCTCGACGCGGTAGACGCCGCGACCGGCGAGGTGAAGGCGGCAACATGAACTTTGAACAGACGATGGAAATTTATCGCGGCATGATCGAAAACGGGCTTGAAGCCTGCATGGCGCGCGAGAGCATTCCTCTTAAGCTTCGCGAGGCGATGGCTTACAGCCTTTGCGGCGGAGGGAAGCGCCTGCGCCCCGTGTTGGCGCTCGCGGCCTGCGATATGTTCGAGGGGAACCTCGCCGCCGCGCTCCCTCTTTCGTGTGCGCTCGAGATGATACACGCCTATTCCTTGATCCACGACGACCTGCCCTGTATGGACGACGACGACTTTCGCCGCGGCAAGCCTTCCAGCCATAAAGCGTTCGGCGAGGCGATGGCGGTGCTCGCGGGCGACGCGCTTCTTTCCTACGCGTTCGAAACGCTGTCCGACGCGGCGCTCCTGTGGCAGCCGCAAATGCCCTCGTACCTCGTCGCCGTAAGGGAGATCGCGCGCGCGGCGGGCGCGAGCGGCATGGTCGCCGGGCAGGCGGCCGATCTTGAAGGCGAAGGAAGCAACGTTTCGGCGGGCCGGGAAAGGCTCCGCTATATCCACACGAGAAAAACGGGAGCCATGCTTCGCGCTTCGCTGATGGCGGGCGCGTATGTCGGAACCCCGAGCGACGCGGAGGCGGCCGCGCTATCGCGCTTCGGCGGGCTTTTCGGGCTTTTGTTCCAGATCACCGACGACGTGCTCGACGAGGAGGGCAGCCTTTTAACGCTCGGCAAAACGCCGGGGAAGGATAAGGCGGCGCAAAAACTCACCTACCCCGCATGCGTCGGTCTAGAGGAATCCAAGCGCATGGCGCGCGAGACCGCGGAAGAGGCGCTGGCGGTGCTAGAAGGCTTCGGGGAGCGGGCGGAATTTCTGGCCGCACTCACGGAGCGCACGCTTATGAGGAAAAACTAAAGCATGAAGGGAACGAGGGCGGATCAAAGGCTTGTGGAGCTGGGGCTCGCGCCGAGCCGCGAAAAGGCGCGCGCGCTCATCATGGAGGGCATGGTGAGCTGCGACGGCGTGCGGCTCGAGAAACCGGGCGCGGCGGTGGGCGGGGAGCAGACCCTATACATAAAGGAAAACGCGCTGCCGTACGTGAGCCGCGGCGGGCTCAAGCTCGAAAAGGCCATAAGGGAATACGGTCTGGAGCTTAAGGATAAGATTGCGGTGGACGTGGGCGCGTCTACGGGCGGCTTTACCGATTGCATGCTAAAAAACGGCGCAAAAAAGGTATACGCCATCGATGTCGGCTACGGCCAGCTCGACTGGCGGCTCAGGAGCGACGCGCGCGTTAAGGTGATGGAGCGCACCAACGCGCGCTTCATGACGCCCGAATGGTTTGATGAAATACCGCAGTTCGCTTCCGTAGACGTTTCGTTCATCTCCGTCAGGCTCATACTGCCGGGGCTTGTCAACGCCTTGGTTAGCGGCGCGTGGGCCGTGGTGCTCGTGAAGCCGCAATTCGAGGCGGGGCGCGGCAAGGTGGGTAAGAACGGCGTGGTGCGCGCTCCGGAGACGCATCGCGAGGTGCTCCTTACAACGGCCCGTTTTGCGCTCGACGCGGGGTTTGCGGTGCGCGCGGTCGATTTTTCGCCGATCACGGGGCCGAAGGGAAATATCGAATTTTTGCTGATTTTGCAAAAAAATACCGAAGATGCGCGAATCGACGAAGAAACCATGGAAACTATGGTCGATACGGCGATTAAGAATGCGCATGATTCCTTTTAATGGTGTAAGAATATACATGAAATGTAACTTTATGCTTGAAAACGCGGGCAGGCGATATTATAATACTTATACGTCGGTGCTTTGGAGGGCCTCATGCGGGAGAAGCGCATAGACTTTTTTACCAATCCGCGCAAGCCCGAGGCGGTCAACGGCTTACTGGAAGCCATTCGCTTAGCGCACCGTCACGGATATGCCTGCGGCGCAGAAGAATGCCTCAAGGGATATTTGGACGGATGTATCGAGGCGGAGAACGGCACTTCGAGCCTCGTCGTAGCTCTGGGAGGCGACGGTACTATTTTGATGGCGGCTTCCCTCGCAATTCAAAAAAAAGCGCCTCTATTGGGTATCAATTTTGGCCGGATCGGCTTTTTAAGCGAAATCTCCCTTTCCGAATTCGACGCCGCTCTCACGCGCTTCGAAAACGGCGATTATCGGCTGGAGCCGCGCATGATGCTTTGCTGCACCGTGAACGGGGAAAGCGAACATCTATGCCTGAACGACGCGCTTTTCACGAAGGTCGGCAGCTCGGGCGTGGTAGGCGTCCATGTCGAGATCGACGGCGCGGACGCGGGCACGGTGTTCGGCGACGGCGTCGTCGTAAGCACGCCCACGGGTTCCACAGCCTATTCCATGTCGGCGGGCGGTCCGGTCATCGCGCCGGGGCTCGACGCCATCCTCGTAACGCCCATCTGCCCGCATACGTTTTCCTTTCGGCCCATCGTGGCTGCGGCAGATGCGCGGATGAACTTCTCGGTGAAGGGCGAGGGCTTTTTATCGCTCGACGGGGTAAACGCCGTGAAGCTCACGGAAAACGACGTAGTTTCGGTCCGCAGGGCCGAGGAATATGTAAGGTTCCTCCGTTTTACGGAAAAGAACTTTTACGCGTTGATCCGGGAGAAGCTTTCCTGAGGGGTATTACTTTTTACGCTGGAGGGGTCGGCCATGAAAAGTGCGAGACACGCGCTCATTCTTGAACTCATCGACAAGTTTGACATCGAAACGCAGGATGATTTGGCCTTGCGGCTCAAAGAACAGGGCGTGAGCGTCACGCAGGCGACCGTTTCGCGCGACATCAAGGAACTGCGGCTCATCAAGGTGCTTTCCGACAACGGCGCTTATAAGTACGCGACCGTGGGCAAGGCGGAAAGCGGGCTCAAAAACAAGTTTCGGCAGATTTTCTCGCAGGCGGTGATCTCCATCACGCTCGCGGGCAACCTCGTCATCATCAAAACCCTTTCCGGCACGGCGAGCGCCGCGAGCGAGGCCATCGACTCCTTCAAATGGGAGGAGATCGCGGGCACCTTAGCCGGCGACAACACCATTTTCGTCGCGGTGAAGGATATCAAGGCCGCGCCCGATCTCATCAAGCGCTTCCATTCCATGCTCAAGCAGGAATAATATGCTCCGATCCATCCACATTAAAAACGTGGCCTTGATCGAAAGGCTCGATATGGAATTTTCGAATGGATTTAACGTGCTCACGGGCGAGACCGGAGCCGGCAAATCCATTCTTATCGACGCGGTAAATTTGGTCTTGGGCGAGCGTGCCTCCAAGGAGCTTATCTCCCACGGCGCGGATAAGGCGGCGGTGGACGCCGTGTTCGGCCTTGAAAACGCCGGGGACGCCGTGCTGCGCTCGCTTGACGAGCTCGGTGTGGAGCGCTCCGACGAGCTTTTTCTTTCGCGGGAGCTTTCTTCCTCCGGGAAAAGCGTATGCAGGCTCAACGGCATCATGGTGCCGCTCAACGTGCTCAAGCGCGTTTCCGATCTTTTGGTGGACGTACACGGGCAGCACGAGCACCAGTCGCTTTTGAACCCCGCGTCCCACATCCGCTTTCTCGACGCGTTCGGCGCGGGGGAGCTCTTATCCGTCAAAGAAAAGCTTTTCGAGGCGTATCAAAACTATAAGGCCCTGCAAAAATCCATGCTTTCCGGCTTCTCCTCGCAGGACGAGCGGGAGCGGGAAATGGATATTTTATGCTATCAGATTCGCGAGATTGCGGCCGCGAAGCTCAAATCCGGCGAGGAGGAGAAGCTAAACGCGGAGCGCGCGCTTCTCGCCAACGCGGAGCGCATCCAAACCGCGTTTGCCTTAAGCGGCGAGGCGCTATCCGGTGACGGCGGCGCGCTCGCGCTCGTGAGCGCCGCCAGAAAAGAAATGCAGGGCGTCGAAGCGCTTTCAAGCGAGTACGCGGCGCTCCATAAAAGGCTCGAAGAGGCCTACTTCAATTTGGAGGATATCGCCTACACCCTGCGCGGCGCGGGGGAAGGCGCGGAGTTTGACCCCAAGCGGCTCGACGCGATCGAAACCCGGCTCGAGCACATTAAATCGCTCAAGCGCAAATACGGCGCGAGCGTTGCTTCGGTGCTGGAGTTTTGCGTTCAGGCGCAGGCTAAGCTCGACGCGCTCACCGAGGATACCAAAATGCAGTCGGAGCTGAGCGCGCGCCTCGGCGCGGCGCTTTCCGCTTACGATATATTCGCCGCGGAGCTTACAAAGAAGCGCCGCTCCGCCGCCGATGAACTTATGCGCGCGGTGCTTGGAGAATTATCCGAACTCGGACTCGAAAAATCGCGGTTCGAGGTGCGCTTTTCCGAACGCGCGGGGATGGAACCCGCCGCAAACGGCCGCGACGACGTGGAGTTTTTGCTGAGCACCAACCCCGGCGAGCCGCTCAAACCGCTTGAAAAGGTCGCCTCCGGCGGCGAGCTTTCCCGCATCATGCTGGCGTTTAAGGCCATTTTCGCGCAAAACGACGATATCGGCACCCTTATCTTCGATGAAGTGGATACCGGCGTAAGCGGGCGCACCGCCGCCGTCGTGGGCGAAAAAATGGTTCGCATTGCCGACGCGCGGCAGGTAATCTGCGTAACGCATCTGCCGCAGATCGCGGCGCTCGCGGACGCGCACTTTCTTGTGGAAAAGCACGACGACGGCAAGACCACGCGCACGAGCGTAAGGCTTTTGCCGCTCGAGGAGCGGCGCGCGCAGGTCGCTCTCATGATGGGCGGGGGCGGCGAGGGCTTTGCCTTCGGCCATGCCGCGGAGCTTATCGAAAAAGGCGAGGTACAAAAGCGCGAACGGCGTGTCGCGCTTAGGTTGTAAAGCGTATAGCTTCCTTTCCGAATGTCAAACATAAACACTGCGGTTAACAGCCGCAGTGTTTTTATTTTGTACGAGGTGGAAATTATGAGAAACCGTGCGGGCAGGTTTATGCTGAAGCTCGGAGGCGTTTTGATGTGCCTCACGCTGGTGCTTTTCAACTACAGCGAGCCCATGCGCCTCGTCCGCGAGATGAGCGACGATATCTACCTAGATGCACTCAGCGGCGCGGGGGTGCTCTCAAAGATTGCGGCCCCCTTCACCGTGAGCACCGTACCCGACGGCGTGCCTGTTTCCTCCGACCTCGCGGAGACCCTGCGCGACGCGGCGGGGGGGGCGGGCGACCCGCATCAGACCGTTACCGTAGAGCTCTTCGGGCTGCTGCCCGTTAAGCGCGTGAACGTGCACTACCGGCAGGATATCTACGTAATGCCCGGCGGCGAGTCGGTGGGCGTTACGCTCTACACCAAGGGGGCACTCGTGGTGGGGATGGGGACCGTGCTTACGGAAAACGGCGAGCGCATATGCCCGGCGGAGCTCGGCGGCGTGCAGGTGGGGGATGTGATCATCGAGGCGAACGGGCAGGAGGTCAAAAACGCGGAAACGCTCATCGGCATTTTCAACCGGAGCGAGCATAAGGCGGAGCTTACGCTTTTGCGCGGCAGCACGCGGCTCACGGCGAGCGTGACGCCCGTGAAGGATGCCTCCGACGGCGTGTTTAAAATAGGCATGTGGGTGCGCGACAGCACCGCTGGCATCGGCACGCTTTCCTTTTATGTGATGAGCACCAAAAAATATGGGGCGCTCGGGCATGCCATCACGGACGTGGATACGGGCGCGCTCCTTTCGGTGCGAAACGGCGAGGTCGTGGAATCAAACGTACTCGGCGTGGTCCAAAGCTCGCAGGGCGTGCCCGGGGAGATCAAAGGCACGTTTACCTCCATCAGCAGGCGGTTGGGTTTCATCGAGAAAAATACGGAGTTCGGCATCTTCGGCGAGCTCTATGAGGATATCATAAACCCGCTTTACCCAAACGGCGTTCCCGTGGCCTACCCGGAGGAGGTGGAGACCGGCCCCGCCAAGCTTTTGACCACGGTGGACGATAGTGGCGTGCGCGCCTACGATTGCGAGATCATCAAGCTTTACCCGCAGACAAGCGCCGCGCCCAAGGGGCTCGTGATCGAGATTACGGATTCGGCGTTGATCGAAAAAACGGGCGGTATCGTGCAGGGCATGAGCGGCAGCCCCATCCTACAAAACGGCAAGCTCGTGGGCATCATCACGCATGTGTTCGTCAACGATTCCACCAAGGGCTACTGCGTGTACGCGCTTTGGATGGCGGGCATGTGCTAACCGCCGCCCGGTACGGAAACGATTCCCAATTCCCGATAAATGGTTTATAATAATTTCAGATAGAATCGGGCTCGGGTGTCGGATGAAAAAGATAAGGCTTCAGATTGTCGACGACAACTTGGAATATTGCTTGCGCATGGAAGAATACATGCTTTCCTCGGGCTATTTCGACATACTTCCCTCCGCGCACGACGGCGCCGAGGCGCTGAAATACTTTGAAACGGAGCTGCCCGACGTGGCGCTTGTGGATATGGTGATGCCTCATATGGACGGCATAGAGCTTCTGCGCCAGCTTCGCCAGCGCGGCTACGCTTTCAAGGTGGTGGCGAATTCGCCCTTCATCGACGAGGAGATTGTGCGGATGGCGCAGGGCCTCGGCGCTTCTTATTTTTTGGCGAAACCCATGGAGTTTCAGTATGTGCTCGCGCGCGTCATGGAGGTCGCGGGCGCGGGGATGGACGAAAGCGAGCGCACGGAATTTCAAAGCATGCTCGCGCGGGCCCGGCGCGACGTAAACCGCGATGAGATCGTCGCCAACTATCTGAGGGCGATCGGTTTGCCCGCGCATGTCACGGGCTACTGGTACCTGAAGGAGAGCATCGATTACTGGGTGGAGCGCTACGGGCAGCCGGTAAGCCTTACAAAGCAGGTTTACCCCCATGTGGCGCAAAAGTTTGGCACCACGGCAACGCGCGTGGAGCGCAACCTCCGCCACGCCATCGAGTGCGCGTGGGACAACGGCGGCGTAGCGAGTATCGACGCGCAGCATAAGCTCTTCGGCTATACCGTGAACGATGCGAAGGGCCGCCCCACCAACAAGGAGTTCATCGCGATGATCGCCGACCGCACGGTGCACAGGCTTAAAAGGCGGTAAAGGGCGATCCGGCATTTGAAGGGAGAGATATTTATGGCAAAACGCGCGATTTTGATCGTGCTCGACAGCGTGGGTATCGGCGCGATGCCGGACGCGGCGGAGTTCGGCGACGCAGGCTCGCATACGCTCGGCAACATCTACAAGGCGCGCGGCAGGCTCGACCTGCCCAATCTTTACAGGCTTGGCTTAAGCCGCATCGCGGACGCGCGCCTGCCCATTCCCGCAGGTGCGGCGGAGGGGAGCTACGGCAGGGCGGCAGAGGTCACAAAGGCCAAGGATACCACCTGCGGTCACTGGGAAATGGCGGGCATCATCATGGACAAGCCCTTCAAAACCTTCCCCGGCGGCTTCCCCGCGGATTTTATGAAGGAGTACGAGCACAGGATCGGCCGCGGTACGCTTTTCAACGGCGTCGCCTCGGGCACGGCCATCATCAACGAGCTCGGCGACGAGCACGTGAAAACGGGCAAGCCCATCGTGTACACCTCGGCGGACAGCGTGTTTCAGGTGGCGGCGCATGAGGAAGTGATACCGCTTGACGAGCTTTACTCCATGTGCAAGACCGCGCGCGAGATGCTCCACGGGGATTACCTCGTGGGCCGCGTGATCGCGCGGCCGTTCGTCGGCGTGAGCGGCGCCTATACCCGCACCGAGAACCGCCGCGACTACGCCATCCCGCCCGTTTCCGAAACCATTTTGGATTCTCTCTACGAAAAGGGGATACCCACCGTGGCCATCGGCAAGATCGAGGATATTTTCGACCGCCGCGGCATCAGCGTGATCGACCACGCGAAAAACAACCACACCGGCTTTGCCGCCACGCTCAAGCAGGTGCAAAGCGACGTAAGCGGCCTCATCTTCACGAACCTCGTGGATTTCGACATGCTCTACGGGCACCGCAACGACGTGGAGGGCTACGCCTCCGCGCTCGAATGGGTGGATGAAAACCTGCCGCAGCTTTTTAATGCGATGCGCGACGACGATATGCTCATCATCACGGCCGACCATGGCTGCGACCCGACCACCGCAAGCACCGATCACTCCCGCGAGTACATCCCCGTGGTGGTCTACGGCAAACGCCTCAAGGGGGGCGTGGATCTCGGCACGCTCCATAGCTTTTCCGATATCGGCTCCACCATCCACGAATACCTCACGGGAAGCCCCTTCAAGGTGGGCAGGTCGTTTTTACCTTTGATCGAAAAATAACGCCCGGCATAAAACCATGATAAATCTCCCGCGCGGCTAATATACCTATAACGAAACAGGTATATGCGCGGGAGGTTTTTATATGCGTAAGGATGCTTACAAAAAATGCGCCGCCCTGTTGGCGGCTGCGATGCTGCTCGTCCTTTTTACGCCGGGCGCGGCGCTCGGTGAAAACGCGCCGGTCGATATGGGCGGCGTGAAAACCGCCGTCATCGTGGAGCCTACCTCGGGGCAGGTCATCATGGGGAAGCTGCCGGACGAAAAGGTGAACGTCGCGGGACTCACACGGCTTCCCGCGCTTCTGCTTGTGTGCGAGCTTGCGGACACCGGGGCGATCGCGCCTTCCGCAGAGGTCACGGTGAGCGAGGCCGCGGCCGCCGTGAAGGGGCCGACCGCGTTCGTGGAGCCGTACGAAAAGATCGCGGCGGGCGAGCTTATGAAGGCCGCCGTGATGATCGGCGCGGGCGACGCGATCTACGCGCTCGCGGAGGCCGCCACAGGCTCCGCCGACATGTTCGTGGAGCGGCTCAACGAAAGGCTCAGGGGCTTAGGCGTTGACGCAAGCTATACGAACATCACGGGCGACGGGGTGCTTTTGAGCGCTTCGGACCTTGCAACGTTGGGCGGGGAGATCGTAAAGAGCGCGATGTTTCGCAATTACGCGACCGCCTACATGGATGAGATTGTGCACGAAAACGGCAAATCCACGGAGCTCGTCAACTCCAACAGGCTCATAAAAAGCACCTCGGGCTGCGGCGGCGTGGGCACGGGCTCCTCCGACGCGGCGGGCTACTGCGGCGTATTTTGGGTGCTGCGCGGCGGGAGCAATTACGTGTGCGCGGTGACGGGCGCCGCGAACTCTTCGGTACGCTTCAATGCGGCGCAGGCGATGCTGGAGTACGCTTTCGCCGCGTTCAAGGCCGTTACGCTCTCGAGGACGGGGGAGCTCATGGTTGAAAACGTGCGCGTGAAGGGCGGCACGGAAATGTTCGTGAGCCTCGCCGCGAAGGCCGATAACGTGCTTTTACTCAAGCAGAACGAGGAGTATCAGGAAAGGCGCAACGTGCCCGAAACCCTCAACGCGCCGCTTGCGGCGGATCAGGTGGTAGGCACGCTCGAATACCTCGACCCGGACGGCAACCTTCTCGCGGTGGTGGAGCTCGTGCCGCATAAGGCCATAGCGCAGGCGGGGCTTTTCGATTTCGTGCGGCTCATGTTTTTAAGCTTCCTGCATGCGTGACGCCCGCCCCTACGCTTGCATGGGGCCGCCCTACAGCGTATAATAAGGGAAAACGGCACGGGAGAATTACGCTTACTATGTTTTCAAACCTGTTCAGCGCAGATCGGCTGAAGGATATGCTCTATTGCGTCCCCGCGATCATGGTCGCGCTTTCGTTTCACGAATTCGCGCATGCTTACGCAGCGTACAAAAAGGGCGACCCCACCGCCTACAACCTCGGGCGCATGACGCTCAACCCCCTGCGCCATCTCGACCTGTTCGGCGTTTTGATGCTCCTTTTGGTGGGGTTCGGGTGGGCGAAGCCCGTACCCATTAACCCCAGAAACTTTCGCAACATCCGCCGCGACGAGATCATCGTATCGCTCGCGGGCGTGGTCACGAACTTCCTCATCGCATTCGTCGCGATGGGCGTTTTCATGCTGGTCGCCTATGTGTTCAGGGTTCAAAACGAGCTCGTTTTGAACCTTCTGCTTCCGTTTGTTACCATCAACCTCGGCCTTTGCATCTTCAACCTCATCCCCATACCGCCGCTCGACGGCTACCATGTGCTCGAAAATCTGCTGATCCGCAGGGTGAACCCGAACTTCTTCCTGTATTTTGAGCGCTACGGCAGCTTCGTTTTGATCGCCCTCCTTCTTACGGGGGCGCTTACCGGCGTGCTCTCCACCGTCCTTATCGCGATCGTGAACGGGTTCGACGCCTTTTACAGCCTTGTCTTTGGGCTGTTCGGGTGGATGTAACATGGCTTACGAGGTGCATTTGAAGCAGTTTGAAGGCCCGCTCGACTTGCTGCTTCACCTGATCGAGAAGGCGGAGGTGGATATTAAAGATATCTTCATCTCCGAAATCACCTCGCAGTACCTCGGTTTCATGCGCGAGGCTGACGAGCTCGACATGGAAACGGCCAGCGAGTTTCTCGCCATGGCCGCGAACATCGTGTACATCAAGTCACGCTCGCTTTTGCCCAAGCCCCCGAAAGAGGAGGGCGAGGAAGACCCGGAGGCCGCGCTCATCCGCCAGCTCACCGAATACCGCGCGTTCAAGCAGGCGAGCGCCATGCTCGAGGAGCTTAGCGTCAGGGCGCAGGGGGTGTACACCCGCCTCCCCGAGGAGTTTGCGCTTCCCCCGCAGGAGTTTATCCTCACCGAAAGCTCGGCCGAGGAGCTTCGCGCGGCGTTTCTTTCGGTGCTGAACCGCGACAGGCCCACGCAAAGCATAAGCGCGCTCGCGCAGCAGGTGCGTGCCGACCGCTTTACCGTGCGCCGGCAGCTCGTAAAAATAAGGAAGCTCCTCGTTGAAAAAAGGACCGTGCGTTTTGAGGAACTGTTTGAAGAGGATTCCTCCAAGCTTGAACGCATCGTCACCTTTATGGCGCTTCTTGAAATGCTGATGTATGGCGAGATACGCCTCAAGCAGCGCGCGCCGTTCGAGCCCATCACCCTGATCGCGGGGAGCCTCATCGAAAACGACGACGATCTCGAATACGCCGACGAACAATAGGAGCTGAGCTTTATGAGCTACGACGAGCGAATATCCGCCATAGAATGCATCCTGTTCGTTTCCGGCGAACCGGTTTCGATCTTGCAGCTTCAAAGGGCCCTGAATCTCACGCAGATGGAAATGCTCCACCTGCTCGATACGATGCAGGGCCTGTACCAAAATGAGGAGCGCGGCATTCTGCTTTACCGCACGGAGGAAACCGTGCAGCTTGTTTCCAACAAAAAATATGCCGCCTACGTGGAGGAGCTTTTGCAGCCCGCGCAGACCAAAACGTTTTCGCAGGCGATGCTCGAAACCCTTTCCATCGTCGCCTACCGCCAGCCCGTGACCCGCGCGGAGATCGAGGCGGTGCGAGGCGTGCGCTGCGAATACGCCGTAAGCCAGCTATTGAAGCTTGGCCTCATCCATGAGCTTGGGCGCAAGGACGCCGTGGGGCGGCCGATGCTTTTCGGCACCACCGACGCGTTTTTAAGGCAGTTCGGCATCGCCTCCGTGAAGGACCTGCCCCTCTACGAAACCTACCTCGAAAGCGGCGAAGAGGACGCGGAGAAGCAGCTCGATTTCGCTTAAGGCGCAAGGGGTTCAATCCCCTTTGCCTAAAGCGCAAACATAAATTTCCATATTCCCGCAAAACCTAAGGATTGTAATGCCCAAGGAGGCGCTATGGTCCTTTTTGTTTTGCTTGAAATTATCCTTTTTATCGCCCTGGGGCTTCTCGTGCCGATGCGGCTCCGCTTCGCGCTTCGTGTTGACAGCTTCCGTCCGTCGTTCTCCGTGGAGGCCGTGTTTTTTTACCGCCTGCTGCGGTTCAGGGTGCGCGGCTTTCTCGCGTGTATGCCCTTTGGCGGCACAAAACTGTGGGTTTCCGTCAACGGGGGAAAATATAAAGCCATGGAGCCGGGTCTGAAGGAAAAGAAAAAAGAAAAGCAAAAGCCGAAAACAGCGTCGGGCAAACTTTTGCGCGCCGTTTTAAACGCCGATTCGTTCGACGCGCTTCTTGTGCGCTGCAAGGTGGGGATCGCCGAGGACGCCTATACGACGGTGCTCGTGTGCGGCGCGCTCAGGGCCTTGCTTGAGGCGCTGTTTCTGGTGCTGCCGCGTTTGAAAAGGAAGGAAGCCGCCGTGACGCCGGATTTCAACGCGCCTGTTTTTTGGCTGAAAGTGGAAGGAATACTAACAATTCATTCCACGCAAATTATAAGTGCTGTCTTTAAGAGCAGCCCCAAAGGGCATGCAAAAAACCATAAGAAAGGGAAACAAAATGTCGCATCCCATTGAAAACATCATGCGGAGCACCATGGAGCAGATCAAGGAGATGGTGGACGTAAACACCATCGTGGGGAACCCCATCATCACGGGGAAGGAAACGGTGATTTTGCCCGTTTCAAAGGTGAGCCTCGGCTTCCTCTCGGGCGGCGGGGAATACTGCGCCGCAAACGCGCCCGTCAAAAAGTCCGGCAGCGAGCTGGACGGCGAAAACAGGCTGCCCTTTGCGGGCACCTCCATAGCCGGCATGAGCATCACGCCCATCGCTTTCCTCTCCGTGGCCGAAGGCAAGGTGAAGGTGCTGCCCGCACAGTACTCCAACACCATCGACAGGGCCATCGAGATCATACCCGAATCCATCTGCATGGTGGGCAAGGTGATTGGAGACGCCTGCTGCAGGGCAGAGGAAAACGACGATATTTTCGACGAGGATGATTTGAACGACTGATATGCGGGGCATCAGAAAAACAGCGCTTTGTGCGCTTTGCGCGCTGCTTATCGGGGGCGCGTTCCCCGCCGGGGCCCTTGCGGAGGAGCCGCCCGTAAAGGCGGGCGCCGCCGTTTTGCTCGAGGCAAGCACGGGAAAGGTGCTTTACGCGAGCGACGCGCACAAGAAGCTGCCCATGGCGAGCACCACCAAGGTGATGACCGCCATTTTGGTGCTGGAGCGCTGCGCGCTTACGGAAAGCGTTACGGTCACGGACGAGGCCTACGGCACGGAGGGCTCGAGCATCTATCTGGAGCGGGGTGAAAAGCTTAGCGTGGAGGACCTGCTTTACGGGCTGATGCTCGCTTCCGGCAACGACGCCGCGGTCGCGCTTGCGGTGCACGTGGCGGGGAGTATAGAGGAATTTGCGCTGCTGATGAACGCCAAGGCGAAGGAACTGGGCGCGCTCGACACCCACTTCGTGACGCCTAACGGCCTCCACGACGGCGGGCATTACACCACGGCGTACGACCTAGCGCTGATCTCCGCCTACGCGCTCAAGAACGAGAGCTTCAGAACCATCGTTTCAACCACCTATCACAGAACCGAAACGGGGAGCGTGCAGAGAACGTTCAAAAACAAGAACAAGCTTCTATGGCAGTATGAGGGCGGCAACGGCGTGAAAACGGGCTATACGAGCGATGCCGGGAAATGCCTTTCGTTTGCCGCGGCGCGCGATAACATGCAGCTCGTGGGCGTCGTGCTCGACTGCCCGGATATGTTTAACGCCGCTATACGCCTACTCGATTACGGGTTTAAGGCCTACGAAATGAAGTTGGCCGTCGCTGCGGGCGATACGATCGCGCGCGCGAGGGTAGGGGCGGGCGTAAAAAACGTGTTGGAACTTGTGATAAACGAGGATATAATGATACCTGTGGAACGAGGCGCCATGGCGGCGCTCAAGTCGCGCGTGGTCATCGACGAGGGCATACGCGCGCCCGTCCGCGCGGGCGACCGGCTCGGCACGCTCGAGCTGTACGACGAGGGGAATAAGCTCCTCGCCGCGTGCCCGCTCGTGGCGAAGGACAGCGTGAACGCGGCGGATTTCGGCTTTTATCTCAACGACCTGTTCGGACGCTGGACGGCATAGGTTTCACGAGAACGCGGCGCGCGGGGCACGGAACCTTCCATGTCCCGCGCGTTTTTTAAAACAACAAAAGGGTGGGGGCTTACCTTTATGCGTTTACAAAAGTTCATGGCGGAGGCGGGTGTGGCCTCGCGCCGCAGGTGCGAGGAGCTGATTGTTGAGGGGCGGGTAAGCGTCAACGGCGCGGTCGCCGTTTTAGGCGCGCAGGTAGACCCCGAAAAGGACGAGGTGCTTCTCGACGGGGAAAGGCTTTCCCTCGTCGAAGCGCGCGTGGTGATCGCTTTCAACAAGCCGCGCGGCGTGTTCTGCACCGCGAACGACCCCGAGGGACGGCGTACCGTAATGGAGTATTTTAAAGAGCTCCCATACCGGCTTTATCATGTGGGGCGGCTCGACTGCGATTCCGAGGGGCTTCTTTTTATGACGAACGACGGTGCGCTCGCCTATAAGCTGACGCACCCAAAGTTCGGGATCGAAAAAACGTATTACGCCGTGGCCGACGGCGTTTTGACGAACGACGAGGCGCATGCCCTCGAAACGGGCGTTCTTTTAGAGGATGGCATGACCGCGCCCGCGCGGCTGAAACCGGCCGCGCCGAGGCGGGAGGGCGGCACCGCGTTTTTCATCGCCATTCGTGAGGGGCGCAACCGTCAGGTACGGCGCATGCTCGCCGCGGTAGGGCACAGGACGCTTTTGTTAAGGCGCGTGAGCGTGGGGAGCGTGCAGCTCGGCGCGCTCAGAACCGGACAGTGGCGGTATTTGAGTGCGGAGGAAATCGCATCCCTCGAAAGCGGCTTAAACGGCGGGGAATGAGGCGCTTAAGCTGCGCGAAGCCGCCAAGACGCGCGGAAGCGCGTTTTTTAAATTTTTTTGTAGGTTCCTTGCAGGAAAAATGAAAAGTATCACGAATATAGGAAATTGGGTTTATTTGAAAGATGTATTCTTTCAAACCTTTACTTATTTAAACTGCTTATAATGAGGGCTTAATAATAAGCTAATCTTATGAGAGGAGGGCGTTCCTGTTGAGCATAGACATCGTTTTGGCTGTCGCTCTCATCGCGGCCGCGTTTCTCATCGGTTTTTATCTCGGCCGCTCCGGTAAAACAAAAAATGTATATGAGCATCCCGGGCGCAGCGCCGAAGCCGAAACGGCGGAGGATGCGGGCGCGGCTGCGCCGCAAGCGGCCTATATTCCGAATCGCGGGCAGTTCGCCGCGGCGGTCTCGGCGGCGATCGCAACGTATTTGGGCGAGGGCGTCGAGGGGCTTCGCATCCGCTCGATCCGCCGGCTTTCCGGCGGGGATACGCTTCATCGGCCCATGGTCGCGGCCATGAGCGCAGCCATCGCAACGCATATGGGCACGGACGTATCCGGGCTTCGCATCCACTCCATTCGGCGCGTCGGCGCGCCGGCAACGGACAGGGGGCCTATGGTCGCCGCGATTTCGGCGGCGATCGCCACCGCCATGAACACGCAAATCGACGGTTTACGCATTCACAGCATCAAAAAAATATCATAAATCGAGCAGGGAGGTACTTTTCATGCGCAAATTCATCGTCAACGTAAATGGTTCTTCTTATGAAGTCGAGGTAGAGGAAATTTCCGGCGGCGCCGCGCCCGCGGCAGCCCCCATACAGACGCCCGCGGCTCCGTCAGTACCCGTTGCTCCCGTGGCTCCCGCTCCCGCCGCGGTTTCCAACGCGAACGGCAGCCCCGTTGCCGCGCCCATGCCCGGCACCATCGTGGACGTGAAGATTTCCGTCGGCGCCAAGGTGAAGAAGGGACAGGTCATCATCGTCCTCGAAGCGATGAAGATGGAAAACGAAATCCTCGCCGACCGCGACGGCACGATCGCCGCGCTCAACGTGTCCAAGGGCTCGAGCGTCAAGTCCGGCGATACGCTCTGCCTGATCGGCTGAGCACGGATGGCGTTTTTTGAAGACGCGGGAATTTTGAACAAGGAGGTTACATCATGGCCGGTAAAAAACTGTTGATCACAGATACGATACTGCGCGACGCGCACCAGTCGCAGGCCGCGACGCGCATGCGCACCGAAGATATGCTCCCCGCCTGTGAAATACTCGACAGCATCGGGTATTGGTCGCTGGAATGCTGGGGCGGCGCCACGTTCGATACCTGCCTGAGGTTTCTCAACGAGGACCCTTGGGATAGGCTCAGGGCGCTCAAAAAAGCGCTGCCGAATACGAAGCTTCAGATGCTGTTCCGCGGCCAGAACATCCTCGGCTACAAGCATTACGCCGACGATGTGGTGGAGCAGTTCTGCCGCAAGGCCATCGAAAACGGCATCGACGTAGTCCGTATTTTCGACGCGCTCAACGACATTCGAAACCTCGAGGCCGCCATCAAATACACCAAGAAGTACGGCGGCATCTGCGAGCCCGCCATCAGCTACACCATAAGCCCCGTTCACAACGAGGATTACTTCGTGAAGCTCGCGAAGGAGCTTGTGCAGATGGGCGCGGATACCATCTGCATCAAGGATATGGCGAACCTGCTGCTTCCTTACGACGCGTATTCCCTCGTGAAGCGCCTTAAGGCCGAGGTCGACGTACCCATCCACCTGCACACCCACAACTCCACCGGCACCGGCGACATGACCTACCTCATGGCCGTGCAGGCGGGCGTAGATATCGTGGACTGCGCGCTTTCCCCCTTGGGCAACGGCACGGCGCAGCCCGCCACCGAGCCTCTCGTGGCGACCCTCAAGGGCACCGAGTACGATACGGGCCTCGATCTAAATAGGCTTTCGGAGGCGGCCAAGCATTTCCGCAAGGTCGCCGAAAAACTCAAGGCCGAGGGCTTCCTCGATCCGAAGGTGCTCAACGTCGATACCAACACCCTCATGTATCAGGTGCCCGGCGGCATGCTGTCAAACCTTATTTCCCAGCTCAAGCAGGCTAACGCCGAGGATAAATACTATGATGTGCTCGCGGAGATACCGCGTGTGCGCGAGGATTTCGGCTTCCCGCCGCTCGTTACGCCCACCAGCCAGATCGTGGGCACGCAGGCCGTGCTCAACGTGCTCAACGGCCGCTATAAGAGCTTCACCAAGGAGTCCAAGGCCGTGTTAAAGGGCGAATACGGCAGGCTGCCCGGCACGGTCAACGAGGAGGTGCGCAAGCTCGCCATCGGCGACGAGGAGGTCATTACCTGCCGCCCGGCCGATCTGCTCTCTCCCGAGCTCGATAAATACCGCGAGGAGATCAAGGACTTCATGCAGCAGGAGGAGGACGTTTTAAGCTACGCGCTCTTCCCGCAGGTCGCCATAAAGTTTTTCGAAAACCGCAAGAAGGCTGCGGAAGCGCCCGCGGAGGAACCCGCCGCGGCTCCGGTCGCGCCCGCGGCCCCCAAAGCGCCTGAGGGCGTGAGGGTGCTGTATGTGGAAGATTTGAGCATTGCGTAAAAGCCGGAAAAGTTGCGTACCACTTTTTTGATAGGATCCGCCGCCCGGGGAGCTTTCCCGGGCGGTTTTTCTTGTACGAAATGAAAGAGCGGCATGCAATTCTTTCATCATTTTCGATTGTTCGTTGAAATGAACGCTGCTTTCTGCTACAATAATGCACAAACATGGAAAAAGACGGCGCAGTTTTTGCCGCTCCGCCTAAAAATCCTACGGAACCGGGGTATCTATGCGAATTTTATTGTCCAACGACGACGGTCTGTTTTCACCGGGCATCCGCGCGCTTGCGGAATTTTTTTGCGCCGAGCACGAGGTCTGTATGGCGGCGCCCGATACGGAGCGCAGCGGCGCGTCCCACTCGTTCACGTTTTCCTCGCCGCTTCGCATGAACGAGGTGCGGCTCGACGGGCTTGAAAACGTGCCCGCCTACGCCATAAGCGGCACGCCCGTGGACTGTGTGAAGATTGGGCTTGCAACCTTAGGCGCAATGCCTGATCTTGTGATATCGGGCATCAACATCGGCGCGAACCTTGGCACCGATACCTTTTATTCGGGCACGGTATCGGCCGCGATGGAGGCGGCCCTTCTGGGGATACCCGCGATCGCGGTTTCCGTCTGCTCGTTTCAGCCAAAACACCTCGCGACCGCCGCGCTCGCGGCGCAGCAGGCCATGGCGTATCTTAAAAATTGCGGCAGTTCGCTTTTGAATGTGAACGTGCCTGATCTGCCCGCGAATGAAATCAAGGGCATCAAGGTCACGCGGCTCAGTAAGCAGGTGTACGCGACGGCGTTCATCGAGCGTACCGATCCCCATATGCGCAAATATTATTGGATGCCCTCCGAACGCCTCACGAAGTGCGAGCCTGAGGAGGACAGCGACGAGCGTTGGACGCGCGAGGGTTATGTTGCCCTTACGCCGCTCTTGACCGACCTGACCGATTTTAATAGCCTTAGGGCATTTTAAACGAACGGGGGAGGAGCTATGGAGGAGAACGACCTGCTTGTAAAGCTGAACAAGAACTACAAGTCCTTCAGCAAGGGGCAGCGGCTTTTAGCCAGCTACATCATGGAGAACTACGACCGGGCCGCATTCATCACGGCGTCGAAGATGGGGCGGGCCGTGGGCGTGAGCGAATCGACCGTAGTGCGCTTCGCCTACGCGCTCGGGTACGACGGCTATCCCGAAATGCAAAAGTCCTTGCAGGATCTTATCCGCAACAAGCTCACGAGCGTGCAGCGGATACAGCTCACCTCGGACATGGATCAAAACGACGTGCTGCGCTCGGTGCTCAAGGCGGATATCGCAAACATCCGTTCCACCATCGACTCGGTGGATAATTCCGCGTTCAACGATGCGCTCAACGTTTTGTTCGAGGCCAGGCGCGTGTACATCATCGGCATGAAAAGCGCCGCGCCGCTCGCGCAGTTCCTCACATACTACCTCAATTTCATCATGGAAAACGTGATCTCGGTAAGCGCCTCGGTCAACGACGCGCTCGAAAGCATGATACGCATAGGGCCGGGGGATGTGTGCATCGGCATCAGCTTTCCGCGCTACTCCACGCGCACGGTAGAGGCGCTCACCTTCGGCAAAAGCCGTGGCGCGCACATCATCGCCATCACCGACAGCGTGTTTTCGCCCATCGCGGAGCTTGCGCACCATGTGCTCGTCGCGCACAGCGACATGGCTTCCTTCGCGGACTCCCTCACGGCGCCCTTGAGCCTCATCAACGCCATCATCGTCGCGGCGAGCCTCAAGAGCAAGGACAAGCTGTACGAGAGGTTCGTGCAGCTCGAGAGCATATGGGATTCGCAAAGGGTCTATACCACCAAAGGAAGCGATAAGCACGCAAAATGAAACTGATTCTGATCCGACACGGACAAACGCAATGGAATAGCGAGAGCCGCGTGCAGGGCCGCACCGATATCCCGCTCAACGAAAAGGGCAGGCAGCAGGCTCGGGCGATCGCGCTGCGCTTACAGGGCATCCGCTTCGACGCCGTTTACGCAAGCCCCTTGTCCCGCGCGAAGGAGACGGCCGAGACCATCGCCAAGTTTAGCGGCGCCGAGGTCGTTTTAGATGAAGATATCACAGAGATACAGTTCGGCAAATGGGAGGGCATGACCTCCGAGGAGCTTCATGTTACCTATCCCGAGCTTTTTTTCGATTGGGGCTGGATTGACCGCACGGAGGATTGCAAGTCCATGGAGGCCGAGCCGCAGCATGAGCTCGCGGCGCGCTCGCTGCGTTTCGTGGAGCGGCTCAAAGCATGTCACCCCGACAGCGCGCGCATCCTTGTGGTGGGCCACACCATGCCGACGAAGCTCATCATTGCGCACTTTATCGGGCTGCCCTACGAACGGATGCGGTCGCTTCGCATCGAAAACTGTGCTTACAACGAGCTTGACACCGGGCATAACGAGCGGGGCTTTCTAAACGCGCTCAACGATACCTCGCATTTAAGGGGGCTTTTATGAGCCGCGTCGCGGTGATCGGCGGAGGGCCCGCGGGCATGCTCGCGGCCGCGGAGGCCGCAAGGGCAGGCCACGCGGTATGCCTCTACGAAAAAAACGAAAAACTCGGTAAAAAGCTTTTCATCACGGGCAAGGGGCGCTGCAACCTCACCAACGACGCGGGGGTGGAGGACTTTTTTTCAAACATCCCGCGTAACCCCAAGTTTTTGTATAGCGCCCTTTACGGCTTTACCAACGCCGATATCGTGTCGCTTGTCAACGGCGAGGGCGTTCCCACCAAGGTGGAGCGCGGCGGCAGGGTGTTCCCGGCCTCCGACCATTCGAGCGATGTGCTCAAGGCGCTCGTTTCGTACCTTAGTAAAAGCGGCGCCAGGGTGGAGCTTAACTGCGCGGTAAAGGAAATACGCCGCGAAGGGGAAGGCTTCGTTGTGGCAACGCAAAGCGCCGGGCGCGCCTTCGACGCGGTGGTTCTCGCTACCGGCGGCGCAAGCTACCCGCAGACCGGCTCCACGGGAGACGGCTACGCGTTCGCGCGGGCATTTGGGCATAGTATAACCGAAATCAAGCCCTCGCTCATACCGCTCGCTACGGAGGAGGCATGGCCTCAAACGCTCATGGGGCTTTCGCTCAAAAACGTGACGCTTCGCGCCTATAAAAACGATAAGCTCGTGTTTGAGGAGCTTGGGGAAATGCTGTTTACGCATTTCGGCGTTTCCGGGCCGCTCGTGTTAAGCGCGAGCAGCCATATGGCGGACGATCCGCGGGGCGCAACCCTCAAGATCGACCTCAAGCCCGGCCTCACGGAGGAGGAGCTCGACAGGCGCGTCTTAAGGGATTTTGAAAAGAACAACAAAAGGCAGTTTCAAAACGCGCTTTCGGAGCTTTTGCCTTCAAAGCTCATCCCCGTGACGGTGGAATTGAGCGGCATTACGCCGCACGCGAGCGTGAGCGATATTACACGCGCGCAAAGGCTTGGCTTCGTTCAGCTTTTAAAGGGGCTTACGCTCCATGTGAAGGAGGCGTTACCGGTAGCGTACGCCATCGTCACGCGCGGGGGCGTATCCGTCAAGGAGGTCAACGCCTCCACGCTCGAATCGAAGCTTGTAAAAAACCTCTATTTTGCGGGCGAGCTTTTGGATGTGGATGCCTACACGGGCGGCTTTAACTTGCAGATCGCGTATTCCACGGGGGCTTTGGCCGGAAGAAGCATACGGGAAGGGGAAAACTAAGATGAGCCGCATCAACATCGCCATCGACGGCCCGGCGGGCGCGGGCAAAAGCACCATAGCGCGCGCCGTGGCAAAAAGGCTTGATATTTTATATCTCGATACGGGTGCGATGTACCGCGCGATGGCGCTTAAGGCGCTCCGCAAAGGGGTTTCGCCCGGGAACCGCGGCGAGGTGCTGCCCTTGCTCCCCGATACGGAGATCACCGCAAAAAACGACGGCGGCGCGCAGCTGACCTTTCTCGACGGAGAGGACGTTTCCCGCCTCATCCGCACGCAGGAGGTGTCGAAGGGGGCGTCGGACATCGGCGTCATCCCCGAGGTGCGCGTAAAGCTGGCGGAGCTTCAAAGGGCGATCGCACGCGAAAACGACGTGGTGATGGATGGGCGCGACATCTGCACCTACATCATGCCGGATACCAAAAATAAGTTTTACGTGACCGCCTCGGTGGAGGAGCGCGCGCGGCGCAGGCTTCTCGAGCTTAACGCCAGAGGGGAATACCTCGATTATACCTTGGAAAAGATGCGCGACGAGATCGCCGCACGCGACCATACCGACAGCACGCGCGACTTCGCGCCGCTTACGCTCCCGCCCGACGCAATCGTGATCGACACCACGCGCATGAGCGTAGAATCCGCGATCGAAACGCTTATGAACCATATTCGCCTCTGAGGAACAAAGCATGCTCTACTTTTTCATCAAATATCTAATCGGCCCGCTTTTCCTGCTGGCGCTCCGTCCGGTGGTGCACGGGCGCCGCAACCTATACGTGAGCGGCAAAGCTATTTTCGTGTGCAATCATCGCTCTATGCTCGATCCTGTGATCATCGCGTGCATCTCGCCCCGCGTGGTGCATTTCATGGCGAAGAAGGAGCTTTTTTCAAACGCTGCCGGGCGGCTTTTTTTCCGCGCGCTGTTCGTTTTGCCGGTCAACCGCAAAAACGTGGACTTGGTATCGCTCAAGGAATCCCTGAGGGTGCTCAATAAGGGCAAGGTGTTCGGCATCTTCCCCGAGGGGAAGCGCGCCGTTACCGACAGCCTCGACGAGTTTGAGCGCGGCGCGGCGTTTTTGGCCATACGCTCGGGCGCGCCGGTGATCCCGATCTATATCCATCACAACAGCTATAAAACGTACCGCCCCGTGATCCTCGTAGGGAAGGCCATCGACATCAGCCATATCGTGGCGACCGCCAACAAATCGACCCTTATCGACGTGGTAACCGACGAGATCGCGGACGCTGTGGACGCGCTCCGCGTGGAGCTGGAGGAAATGGATTAGCGTGAAGATCGTCGTTGCGGAAAACATAGGCTTTTGCTTCGGGGTGCGGCGCGCCGTGGACGCCGCGCGAAACGCAGCGTGCGAAAAAGGCGCGGTGTATACGTTAGGCGAGCTTATCCATAACGATTTCGTGCTTGAGGAGCTTCGTTCCGAGGGCATTTTCGCCCTGCAAGAGCCGGAGCGGGCGCCCGACGGGAGCACCGTAATCATCCGCTCGCACGGCGTTGGCCCGGAGGTCTACAAAAGCTGCGCACGGCTTAACGTTGTGGACGCCACATGCCCGTTCGTGGAAAAGATACACGAAATCGTGAAGGAGCACGCCGAAAACGGCTATCAGATCGCCATCGCGGGGAGGCCGGATCACCCGGAAGTGATCGGCATCAACGGCTGGTGCGGCGGCAAAGCCGTGTTTTTGCAATCGGCGGAGGATGCTTCGGCGCTCCCCGCGTATGATAAGCTTTGCTTGGTGGCGCAAACCACGTTCCCGTACGAGCTTTTCGACGAGATCGTGAACGCGCTCCCTACCATGAGCGAGAGGAAAGTGTTCTATACGATCTGCCCGACGACGCTTGAAAGGCAGGCGGAAGCGGCGCGATTGAGTAAAATTTGTACAGCGATGATCGTCGTCGGAGACAGGAATAGCGCAAACACGCGGAAACTGTGCGAAGTGTGCCGAAAATGGTGCAAACACACGCAATCCGTATCAAATCACAATGAACTTTCACTTGAAAAAATCCAAACGAATGATATAATAGGTGTTGTCGCGGGCGCATCTACGCCGGACCGCATAATTAGGGAGGTTATTACTAGGATGAGCGAACTGGAAAAGACGATGGCTGAAGAAACCGAAGTAGAAATCAAAAAGGTCGAAACGGAAGCAACGGACGCCGTCGCACAACCCGTTGAGGCAGAGCCAGCCGCAGAAACGACCGAGCAGGCCGAACCTGTGAAGGAGCCGGAAGCGCCGGCCGAGCATACCGATAACGCGGAGGCAAGCTTTGCCGAGGCGTTTGAGAAAACGCTCGTTCGCATCAGGAACGGTCAGATCCTGAAGGGCTCCGTCGTTCAGATTGTTGACGGGGAGGTATGCGTCAACATCGGCTACAAGTCCGATGGGTTCATCCCGCGCAACGAGTATTCCTCCGATCCGGACGTGAATCCCGCGGATACGCTCAAGGTGGGCGATGAAATCGAAGTGGAAGTCATCAAGGTCAACGACGGAGAAGGCAACGTGCTTTTGAGCCGCAAGAATGTGGAGAGCAAGCGCGTTTGGGATAATCTCCTTCAGGACGACGACATTCAGGATAAGGTATTTACGGGCGTCGGCAAGGAAGTCGTCAAGGGCGGCCTCATCGCCAGCATCGACGGCGTTCGCGCTTTCGTGCCCGCATCGCAGCTTTCCACGAAGTACGTGGAAAACATCGGCGACTACGTAGGCAAGGAGCTAAAGCTCAAGGTCATCGAGGTCGATAAGTCCCGCAAGCGCATCGTTGCTTCGCATAAGGCCGTGCTTGCGCTGGAGGCCGAAGAGGCCCGCAAGGAAAAGTGGGGCAAGCTCGAGGTGGGCGCAAGGGTCGCCGGCACCGTGCGCAGAATCACCGATTTCGGCGCGTTCGTCGACATCGGCGGCATCGACGGCCTCGTCCATGTGACCGATGTGGCGTGGGGCAGGGTGAAGCACCCGTCCGATGTGCTGAGCATCGGCCAAGAGATCGAAGTTATCATCCGCGACGTGGATGTGGAAAAGCAGCGCGTATCCTTGGGATACAAGCAGCTTCAGCCCAAGCCTTGGACGATGGCCGATGAAAAATACCCCGTCGGCTCCGTTGTGGAGGGCAAGGTTGTGCGCATCGTGCCGTTCGGCGCGTTCGTCGCGCTTGAACCGACCATCGACGGCCTCATCCACATCTCTCAGGTGGGCGTGAAGCGCATCGTCAAGGTGGAGGATGAAATCAACGTAGGCGACATCGTGCGCTGCAAGGTGCTCGAAGTGAACCCCGAGGCCAAGCGCATCAGCCTTAGCCGCAGGGACGTTATCCTCGACGAGCATCCCGAAATTCTCGAGGAGCTCGTGCGCGAA
>JAJFTZ010000111.1 GCA_021372675.1 Eubacteriales bacterium | reverse complement strand
TATCGCATCGCCGCCGCCTTGCCTTCCTTCGCAAGCGCCATCGTGATCGCCGCCGTAAGCGTCGTCTTGCCGTGGTCCACATGCCCGATCGTTCCGATGTTTACATGCGGCTTCGTCCGTTCGAATTTTGCCTTTGCCATTGTTGCCTTTCCTCCAAAGCTATTTTATATTCTCGTTCTTGATTTTAAAAATCCTTGCCCGTCACCTTTTTGGCCACATAATCAGGCACCTGATCGTAATGGTCGAACTGCATGGTGAACGTGCCGCGTCCCTGCGTGCGGGACCTTAGGTCGGTCGCGTAGCCGAACATCTCCGAAAGCGGGCACATCGCGTCGATGACCTGCGCGTTGCCGCGTATTTCCGTGCCCTCGATCTTGCCGCGCCGCGCGTTGACGTTGCCGATCACATCGCCCATATATTCCTCGGGCATCACGATCTCCACCTTCATCACGGGCTCTAACAGCACCGAACCGGCGCGCTCGAGAGCGTCCTTGAGCGCCATGCTGCCGGCGATCTTGTACGCGATCTCCGAAGAATCGACCTCGTGATAGCTGCCGTCCAAGACGACCGCCTTGAGGTCCACCACCTCGAAGCCGCCCAAGGCGCCCGCGTGCATGGCCTCCTCGATGCCCTTCTGTATGGCCGGTATGTACTCCTTGGGGATGCAGCCGCCCACGGTCTTATCCTCGAACACGAAGCCGGCGCCGGGCTCCTGCGGAGAGAACTCCACAACGCAGTGGCCGTACTGGCCGTGTCCGCCGGTTTGCCGCACGTAGCGGCCTTCCGATTTGACCGCGCGCGTGATGGCCTCGCGATAGGCCACCTGCGGCTTGCCGACCTTGCATTCCACACGGAATTCGCGAATGAGCCTATCCACGATGATCTCGAGGTGCAGCTCGCCCATGCCCGCGATGATGGTCTGGCCGGTTTCGGTATCCGTATAGGTTTTAAACGTCGGGTCCTCCTCGGCGAGCTTGACGAGCGCGGCGGTCATTTTTTCCTGACCGGCCTTGGTCTTGGGCTCGATGGCGACCCGGATCACAGGGTCCGGAAACTCCATGGACTCGAGAAGGAGCGGGTTCTTTTCGTCGCAGAGCGTATCGCCCGTGGTCGTTTCCTTCAGACCCACGACGGCGATGATATCGCCCGCGTGCGCCTCCTCGACCTCGGTGCGGCTCGCCGCGTGGATGAGCAAAATGCGCGCCACGCGCTCGCGCTTTTCGCGCGAGGAGTTGTAGATGTACGAGCCCGAAACGAGCGTGCCGCTGTAGACCCGCACGAACGCGAGCCTGCCCACGTAGGGGTCGGCCACGATCTTGAACGCGAGGGCGGCGACGGGCGCGCCGTCGTCCGGCTGCGTTTCGACCTGCGTCTTGCCGTCGCGGCTCGTCCCGATGGGAGAGGGCACGTCGAGCGGCGAGGGCAGATAATCGACGATGGCGTCGAGCAAAGTCTGCACGCCCTTGTTGCGGTACGAGGTGCCGCAGCACACGGGCACGAGAAGGTTGGCGATGGTGGCCTTCCTGATGGCGGCCACGAGCTCGTCTACCGTGGGCTCCTCGCCCTCGAGATATTTAAGAAGAAGCGCCTCATCCTGTTCCGCGGCGTGCTCCACGAGCTCGGCGCGGTATTCCTTTGCCTGCGCCTTAAGCTCCGCGGGGATTTCCTCCTCGCGCACGTCGTTGCCCTCGTTGTCGTAGTAGACCTCAGCCTTCATGTGCACAAGGTCTATGATGCCCCTAAAATCGTTCTCGGCCCCGATGGGCAGCTGAACGGGCACGGCGTTGGCGCCGAGCCTTTCCTTCATCATGCGCACGACGTTGAAGAAATCCGCACCGTTGATGTCCATTTTGTTGACATATGCGATGCGCGGAACTGAGTATTTGCTGGCCTGCCGCCAAACGGTCTCGGATTGGGGCTCCACGCCGCCCTTGGCGCAGAACACCGCCACCGCGCCGTCGAGCACGCGCAGCGAGCGCTCGACCTCAACGGTGAAGTCAACGTGGCCGGGCGTGTCGATGATGTTGATGCGGTGCTCGCGCCAATAAGCCGTGGTGGCCGCCGACGCGATGGTGATGCCGCGTTCCTGCTCCTGCACCATGAAGTCCATGGTGGCGGCGCCTTCGTGCACCTCGCCCACCTTGTGGATCTTACCCGTGTAGTATAGGATGCGCTCCGTCGTCGTGGTTTTGCCCGCGTCGATGTGCGCCATGATGCCTATGTTTCTCGTCCGCTCAAGCGGCGTATCCCTCAACATGCCCAAACCTCCTTTCCGTTGAAAGTCGATGTTGTGTTGCGATTATCATGGCGTTCCCGTTACCACCTGTAGTGCGCAAACGCCCTGTTGGCCTCTGCCATTTTGTGGGTATCTTCCTTTTTCTTGAACGCGGAACCCGTGGAGTTCGCCGCGTCCATGAGCTCGCCCGCGAGCTTTTCCATCATGGTGCGCTCGCCGCGCTTGCGCGCGTAGGATACGATCCAGCGAAGCCCGAGCGTCTGCCGGCGCTCCGGACGGATCTCGATCGGCACCTGATAGGTAGCGCCGCCCACGCGGCGGGCCTTCACCTCGAGCACGGGCATAACGTTGTTGAGCGCCTGCTCGAATACTTCCTTGGGCTCGCGGCCCGTCTTTTCCTTGATGATCCCGAACGCGCCGTAGCAGGCGTTCTGCGCCTTGCCGCGCTTGCCGTCGAACATGACCTGGTTGATGAGCTTGGTCACGATCTTGCCGCCGTAAATAGGGTCGTCAAGCACTTCGCGCTTGGGTATAAATCCGCGTCTTGGCATAGCTATAATCCCCCTTACTTCTTCGGACGCTTCGCGCCGTAGAGCGAGCGTGACTGCATGCGTTTTGCGACGCCGGCGGCGTCGAGCGCGCCGCGGATGATGTGGTAGCGTACGCCCGGAAGGTCCTTCACGCGGCCGCCGCGGATCAGCACCACGGAGTGCTCCTGCAGGTTGTGGCCGATGCCGGGGATATACGCCGTGCCCTCGAGGCCGTCGGTCAGGCGGATACGCGCGATCTTACGAAGCGCGGAATTGGGCTTTTTGGGGGTAAGCGTGCGTACCGCGGTACAAACGCCGCGGCGTTGCGGGCACTGCTTCAGGATAGGCGCGTGGGACTTATACTGCACCTGTTCCCTGCCCTTGCGAACCAACTGGTTAATGGTAGGCATTAGAATTCTCCTTTAAAAAATCAAATCGGTATCGTTTATATCAAGAAAATCCTCTGCAACCCCTTGAAGAGGATGTTTTCCGCAACGAAAGCAGCATGCAAAACTGCTCATTTTATCTTTCCGATAAAATGGGCACACCATGCGTATTTTAGCATCGGGGGCAAATGATGTCAAACGTTTTGTGACCCCGCGTCGCCGTCTTTTGTCCTTCCCGTATAAAGTCCCTGCTGCAGGCGCTTTTTCGAGAAGATCAGCTTGCTGTAGCGGCCGTTCGGATTCAACTCGAACCAGCCTTTTTCGCGAAGCTCCGAAAGTTTTTTTATTTCCATCACGTCCAGGTGCGTGTGCTTGGCGTAGCGCTTGACGCGGCTGTTCCTTATGAGCACGCCCGCGCCCCATGCCGCGAGCATACAAGCCACAAACAGAAGAAACGGCGCCGCCGCGAAAAACGAAGCGAAGTACTCGCGCAGGGGCCGGTAGCTCAAGAGCGCGATGGATAGTACGCCCGCAACCCCCACCCACAGCGACACCACATAATCGAGCTTCGTGAAGCGCTTTTTGCAAGCGTCGCACGCGGCGAGCTGAACGGGCAGCAAAGAGCCCGCGCGCAGCTTCGTTTTAAGGCCGATGGCGCTTCTGACCACGCGCTCCGGCTCGCGGTTGCCCAAGTCGAGCAGGCCGTAGCAGGTGCGCGGATTGGGCTCCTCCTTTTTACAGAGGATGCAGCGGTCGCTCAGAAAAAGCTCCTCGACGCCGTCCTCGGGCAAAAGCGCCTTGAGCGCGTCGAGATCGGCGACGAGCGCCTCCATATCCGCCTTGCTCCTGCCGGCGACCGTGCACGTTTCGCAGTTTGCCATGTTGAGCACACGGCAGTATTCGGTGTGATAAAGCCGGCACGCGGTGTTGCTGTAAGTTCTAGGCATAGGCGCTCCTATCGGCAAGTATCCGTACCCACGGAGAGGGTCGGCAAGGGACGACTTGCCGTCGTCCCCTACAATTTTAAGGTGGTGCGGGCTGAGAAGCGCGGAACGGTCACCCGCGGCGGGGCACGCCGCAGGTACTAGGCCTGCGGGCCGTTGCAAGACCGTTCCCTACGGGTGGTTCGGAGGGTCGTAACCCTCCGGAGGCCCAATTCCGGCTTCGACGGCATGTACGCCGAAACGGATGAAAACCGTTAGGTTTTCTTTCCCGTCACATCCGCCGCCCGGGAGAGCCGTTAGGCTTGAGAGGCGGATGTGCAAAGCCCCGAAGGACGTTCCCCTTCGTGCAAACGGCACAGCCGCTTGCACGACTATTCAGCCTCGGTGACCTTTGCGTTTCTGTAGCGGCGAAGCCCGATGCCCGCGGGGATGAGCTTGCCGATGATGACGTTTTCCTTCAAGCCTACGAGCGGGTCCACCTTGCCCTTGATGGCGGCCTCGGTGAGCACGCGCGTGGTCTCCTGGAACGAAGCCGCGGACAGCCACGAATCGGTCGCGAGCGCTGCCTTGGTGATGCCCAAGAGCTTGCGCTTGGCGATGGCGGGGTTGCCGCCCTCGAGGATGATCTTCTCGTTTTCGTTTTCGAAGCGGAAAATGTCCACGAGCTCGCCGGGGAGAAGTTCCGTATCGCCGCTTTCCTCCACCTGCACCTTGCGGAGCATCTGGCGGATGATGACCTCGATATGCTTATCGGCGATCTCCACGCCCTGCATGCGGTAAACGTTCTGCACTTCCTTGAGCATGTACGCCTGCACGCCCTTGACGCCCTTGATCTTGAGGATGTCGTTGGGGTTGATGGGGCCGTCGGTAAGCACGTCGCCCGCCTCCACATAGTCGCCGTCCTTTACGGCGAGCTTGGAGCCGAAGGTGATGGCGTACTTATCGCTTTCGCCGTCCTCGTTGGTGATGAGCACCTCGCGCTTTTTGCCCTCGTTGAGCGTGACGCGGCCGCCGATCTCCGAGATCACGGCAAGTCCCTTAGGCTTGCGCGCCTCGAAAATTTCAACGACGCGCGGCAAACCCTGTGTAATATCTTCCGCCGACGCGACGCCGCCCGTGTGGAACGTACGCATCGTGAGCTGCGTGCCGGGTTCGCCGATGGCCTGCGCCGCGATGATGCCAACCGCCTCGCCGATGTTGACGGCCTGGCCGGTGGCGAGGTTGGTGCCGTAGCAATGCGCGCAAACGCCCCGCTCGCTGCGGCAGGTAAACACCGTGCGGCAGGTGACGCTTTTTATGCCCGCGGCCACGACCCTATCGCGCAGGTCGAAGGTGATGAGCTCGTTGGCGCCTATGATGCGCTCGCCCGTTACGGGGTTTACAACGTCCTCGGCGGTATAGCGGCCGAGGAGGCGGTCGCCCAGAGGCTCCACCACGTTGCCGCTCTCGACGATGTCGGTGATGACCATGCCCTTGGGGCTTTCGCCGCGGGAGGCGTAGCAATCCTCCTCGCGGATGATGACATCCTGCGAAACGTCTACGAGACGGCGGGTGAGATAGCCCGAGTCCGCCGTACGAAGCGCGGTATCCGCAAGGCCCTTGCGGGCGCCGTGCGAAGAGATGAAGAATTCTAGCACCGTCAGGCCCTCGCGGAAGTTCGCGCGGATGGGCACCTCGATGATCTGGCCCGACGGGTCGGCCATAAGGCCGCGCATGCCCGCGAGCTGGCGAATCTGGCTGGTGCTGCCGCGCGCGCCGGAGTTGGCCATCATGTAGATGGGGTTATACTCGTCGAGCGTGCCCATGAGGGCCTTGGTCACCTTATCGGTGGCCTCCTCCCAAACGGAAATCACGTTTTTCCTGCGCTCCGCGTCGGACATGAGGCCGCTGCGGAACATATCGTCGATCTGCTCCACCTTTTGCTCCGCCTCGGCGATGATCGCGGGCTTCGCGTCGGGCACGGTGATATCCTGGAAGCCCACGGTGATACCGCCGCGGGTGGAGTAGGTGAAGCCGAGTTTTTTGATGTTGTCGAGCACCTCGGAGGTAACCGTAGCGCCGTAGCGGTGGTAGCAGCGGTCCACGATCTTGCCGAGGTCCTTTTTCACCACGAGCCTATCGACCTCGAGCTTGAACGCGTCGTCAAGGGTGTTGCGCTCCACGAAGCCGAGGTTTTGCGGTATGGCGTTGTTGAAGATGAGACGGCCCACCGAGGTCTCCACGATCCTGCGGTAGGTTTTGCCCTGCCACTCGCGCTCGATGCGCACCTTCATCTTGGCGTGCAGGGAGAGCTCACCGGCCTGATAGGCCATGAGCGCCTCCTCCTCGTTGGCAAACGCCTTGCCCTCGCCCTTCACGCCGCTGCGCTGGAAGGTGAGGTAGTAGCAGCCGATGACCATATCCTGGCCCGGGCTTACGACGGGCTTGCCGTCTTGGGGCTTCAGGATGTTGTTGGAGGCGAGCATCAAAAAGCGTGCCTCGGCCTGCGCCTCCACGGAAAGCGGCACGTGCACGGCCATTTGGTCGCCGTCGAAGTCCGCGTTGTAGGCGGTGCAGACGAGCGGATGAAGCTTTATGGCGCGGCCTTCCACAAGGATGGGCTCAAACGCCTGTATGCCCAAGCGGTGCAGCGTGGGCGCGCGGTTCAAAAGCACCGGGTGATCCTTGATGACGCCCTCGAGCACATCCCACACCTCGGGCTTGACGCGCTCCACCATGCGCTTTGCGCTTTTGATGTTATGGGCGTAGCCGCCCTCCACGAGCTTTTTCATCACGAAGGGCTTGAAAAGCTCCAGCGCCATCTCCTTGGGGAGGCCGCACTGGTACATTTTAAGCTCGGGGCCCACCACGATAACGCTGCGGCCCGAATAGTCCACGCGCTTGCCCAAGAGGTTCTGGCGGAAGCGGCCCTGCTTGCCGCGCAGCATGTCGGAAAGGGATTTTAAGGGCCTGTTGCCCGGGCCCGTCACGGGCCTGCCGCGGCGGCCGTTGTCGATGAGCGCGTCCACGGCCTCCTGCAGCATGCGCTTTTCGTTGCGGACGATGATGTCCGGCGCGCGAAGCTCCAAAAGCCGCTTCAGGCGGTTGTTGCGGTTGATGACGCGGCGGTAAAGGTCGTTAAGATCGCTCGTGGCGAAACGGCCGCCGTCGAGCTGCACCATGGGGCGAAGCTCCGGCGGTATGACCGGCACCACGTCCATGATAATCCACTCGGGCTTGTTGCCGCTCTTGACGAACGCCTCCACCACTTCGAGGCGCTTGATGGCGTTGCCGCGCTTTTGCCCGGTGGAATTGGAGATCTCCTCGCGAAGCTCCTTTTCAAGCTTGATGATATCGAGCTGCTTTAAAAGCTCCTTGATGGCCTCCGCGCCCATGCCGGCCTTGAAGGCCTTTGCGCCGTACTGCGCCTGCGCCTCGCGGTATTCCTTATCGGTGAGGAGCTGCTTGTGAAGAAGCGGCGTCGTACCGGGGTCGGTCACCACGAAGGAGGCGAAATAGAGTATCTTTTCAAGCGCCCTGGGCGACATGTCGAGCAGCATCTTCATCCTGCACGGTATGCCCTTGAAATACCATATATGCGATACGGGAGCCGCGAGCTCGATGTGGCCCATGCGCTCGCGCCGCACCTTGGCGCGCGTCACCTCGACGCCGCACTTGTCGCAGATAACGCCCTTGTAGCGCACCCTTTTATAGCGTCCGCAATGGCATTCCCAATCCTTGGTAGGCCCGAAAATGCGTTCGCAGAACAGGCCGTCGCGCTCGGGCTTGAGCGTGCGGTAGTTGATCGTTTCGGGCTTTTTTACCTCGCCGTGCGACCATTCGCGTATTTTCTCCGGCGACGCAAGGCCTATTTGAATCGCGTCGAAATTCGTAAGCTCAAACAATTGGCTACTCCCCCTTCGAAGGTTCCCCGTCCTCGTTCGTCACGCTGAAGCCGGGATCCTCAAAATCGTCCTCATCCTCGCCGAATTCATCGTCGTCACCAAATTCTTCAAACTCGTCGAACTCCGTAAATTCCTCGCCGGTCGGCGGCGCGTTGCGCGGAGTGTCCTCCGTGCCGGAGATGTTCACATCGATGGGCGCGGGCTCGTCGTCGTCGTTAAGCTCGCCGATCATAATCTCCTCGTTGGTGTCCGAAAGCACCTTCATATCGAGGCCCAGCGACTGGAGCTCCTTGATGAGCACCTTGAAGGATTCCGGCACGCCCGGCTCGGGCACGTTTTCGCCCTTGACGATGGCCTCGTAGGTCTTGACGCGGCCGACCACGTCGTCGCTCTTGACGGTAAGGATTTCTTGTAACGTATTCGCCGCGCCGTAGGCCTCGAGCGCCCACACTTCCATTTCGCCGAAGCGCTGGCCGCCGAACTGCGCCTTGCCGCCCAAGGGCTGCTGCGTTACGAGCGAGTACGGGCCCGTGGAGCGGGCGTGAATCTTATCGTCCACGAGGTGGTGGAGCTTTAAGTAGTACATATAGCCCACCGAAACGCGGTTTTCGAACGGCTCGCCCGAGCGTCCGTCGTAGAGCACCGTTTTGCCGTCGTCGTCCTTGCCGGCCTGCACGAGCATATCCTGAATGTCCTGCTCGGACGCGCCGTCGAACACGGGTGTGGCGATATCTATGCCGAGGCTTCTCGCGGCCATGCCGAGGTGAAGCTCCAGCACCTGCCCGATGTTCATGCGCGAAGGCACGCCCAGCGGGTTCAAAACGATCTGGAGGGGAGTTCCGTCGGGCAAAAACGGCATGTCCTCCACCGGGAGGATACGGGAGATAACGCCCTTGTTGCCGTGGCGGCCCGCCATTTTATCGCCCACGGAGATCTTGCGCTTCTGCGCGATATACACGCGCACAAGCTCGTTCACGCCCGGGGAAAGCTCGTCTTTATTTTCCCTCGTGAACACCTTCACGTCCACGATGATGCCGCCTTCGCCGTGCGGCACGCGAAGCGAGGTGTCGCGCACCTCGCGCGCCTTCTCGCCGAAGATCGCGCGAAGAAGCCTTTCCTCCGCGGTAAGCTCCGTTTCGCCCTTAGGGGTGACCTTGCCTACGAGGATATCGCCCGAGCGCACCTCCGCGCCGATGCGGATGATGCCGCGCTCATCGAGGTCGGAAAGCGCGTCCTCGCCGACGTTCGGGATATCGCGGGTGATCTCCTCCTCGCCGAGCTTCGTGTCGCGCGCCTCGATCTCGTGCTCCTCGATATGGATGGAGGTATAGATGTCGTCGCGGACGAGCTCCTCGCTTATGAGCACCGCGTCCTCGTAGTTGTAGCCCTCCCACGTCATAAAGCCGATCAGGATATTGCGCCCGAGCGCGATCTCGCCGTGGCTGGTGGAAGCGCCGTCGGCCAGCACGTCGCCCTTTTTCACGCGCTGCCCCTTCTCGATGATGGGGCGCTGGTTGATGCAGGTGCCCTGGTTGGAGCGCTTGAACTTGATGAGCTTATAGGAAAGCTCGCGGCCGTCGTCGCAAAGGAGAACGATCCGGTCGGCGTTCACCGATTTGATCACGCCGTCGTCGCCCGCGATGATGAGCACGCCCGAATCGTAGGCGGCCTTGAACTCCATGCCGGTGCCCACGATGGGCGCCTCCGGCACGAGGAGCGGCACGGCCTGACGCTGCATGTTCGAGCCCATGAGCGCGCGGTTCGCGTCGTCGTTTTCGAGGAAGGGGATCATGGCCGTCGCGACCGAAACGAGCTGCTTGGGCGAAACGTCCATGTACTGCACTTCGGTGTTTTTCACCTCGAGGATCTGGTCGCGCAGACGCGCCACGACGCGGTCCTTCACGAACCACACCTTGCCGTCCTTCTCCTCGGTGATTTCGTTGGCCTGCGCCACCATGAAGTCGTCTTCCTCGTCGGCGGTGAGGTAATCGATCGCGTCGAGGATGTTTTTGTTTTTTAAATCCACCCTGCGGTACGGGGCTTCGATAAAGCCGTACTTGTTGATGCGCGCGTAGGTGGAAAGCGAGTTGATAAGGCCGATGTTGGGGCCTTCCGGTGTCTCTATGGGGCACATGCGGCCGTAGTGCGAAAAGTGCACGTCGCGCACCTCGAAGGTGGCGCGCTCCCTGTTGAGGCCGCCGGGGCCGAGCGCGCTCAGGCGGCGCTTATGCGTAAGCTCCGCGAGCGGGTTGGTTTGATCCATGAACTGCGAAAGCTGCGAGGAGCCGAAAAACTCCTTGATCGCGGCCGTCACGGGGCGGATGTTGATGAGGTTAGAGGGCATGGCCGTTTCCATGTCCTGCAAGGACATGCGCTCGCGCACCACGCGCTCGAGGCGCGTCATGCCCACGCGAATCTGGTTTTGTAAAAGCTCGCCGACGCTCCTGATGCGGCGGTTGCCCAAATGGTCGATATCGTCCGTACGGCCGACGCCGTAGGGCATGCCCATGAGGTAGCTCACCGAGGCGATGATATCGTCCGGCAAAATATGGCGCGGCACGAGCTCGTTGAGGTTTGCCCTAAGAAGCGTCTTAAGGCCGTCCTCGCCAAGGGCCTCGCCTTCTTTTAAAAGGCGCATGAGCGTGGGATGGTGCACCTTTTCGTTGATGCCCGCAAGCTCCGGGTCGAAGCCCAAATAGCCCGCGGCCTCCACGAAGCGGTTGCCCACCACCTTGAGCTTTTTGCCCCCAACGGCGATATACACCGCATGCACGCCCGCGTTTTGGATAAGCTTCGCGTCCTCGCGGGTGATAAGCTCGCCCTCGGCCTTCAAAAGCTCGCCGGTCACGGGATGCACCACGTTTTCGGCGCAAGGGTACCCCGCGATGCGCGACGCGAGCGAGAGCTTCTTATTAAACTTATAGCGGCCCACGCGCGCGAGATCGTAGCGCTTGGCGTCGAAGAAAAGCGCGTACAAAAGGCTCCGCGCGCTTTCCTCCGTGGGAGGCTCGCCCGGGCGCTGGCGCTTATAAATCTCGATAAGGCCCTCCTCGGTGGTCTTGGTGGTGTCCTTTTCGAGGGTGTTGAGAAGCCGTTCCTCCTCGCCCAGTAGATCCACGATCTGGGCGTCGGTACCGTAGCCGAGCGCGCGCAAAAGCGCCGTCACCGACACCTTGCGCTGGCGGTCGATCTTAACGTGCAAAACCTCGTTGCTGTCGGTTTCGTACTCGAGCCACGCGCCGCGGTTGGGTATGACCTGGGCGCTATACAGATGCTTGCCGTCCTTGTCGATCTGGTCGCCGAAATAGACGCCCGGCGAGCGCACGAGCTGGCTCACGATAACGCGCTCCGCGCCGTTGATGATAAAGGTGCCCTGCTCGGTCATAAGCGGGAAATCGCCCATGAAGACCGGCTGTTCCTTCACCTCGCCCGTTTCGGTGTTGATAAGACGCACCGTTACCTTGAGAGGGGCGCTGTAATTGACGTCGCGCTCCTTGCATTCCCCCACGGAGTATTTCGGGTGCTCAAAGTCGATTTTATAATCCACGAACTCAAGAACAAGTTTTTCCGAATAGTCCTTGATAGGCGAGATATCCGCAAGAACCTCCCTGAAGTCCTCCTCGACAAAGCGCTTGTACGAGTTTTTCTGGACCTCGATAAGGTCCGGCATGTCGAGCACTTCATTGATTCGAGAGAAGCTCATGCGCTTTCTCGTGCCCATTTGCACCTCATGCACCATCGCGTTCACTCCTTATTTGCAATACCGTATAAACTCGGCTTATAGTATGAAACGTCATTCCGGCTGAGTATTGCCAATTTTCTTGATAAGCATACCCAAAACATGGTAAAAAGCGCCCTTACGGCCCTTAAAAAAAGAGGAAACGCGCAGATTACCATGCTAACGCAGTTTATTAGTTTATCACTGCGCAAAACGGTTGTCAATGCGTATATCCCCTTTTATTACGAAAATTTATAATTCTTTCACTAACTACTCACTTCATTTTGGCGAAGATCATCCGGCCGGCCGCCGTCTGCAGCACGCTCGTTACCAAAATGGTAACGGTTTCGCCCACGAAACGCTTCCCGCCGTCGATCACGATCATGGTGCCGTCGTCCAAATACGCCACGCCCTGACCGGCCTCCTTGCCCTCCTTCATCACGACGGCCTCCATTTCCTCGCCGGGGAGCAAAATGGGCTTCACGGCGTTGGCAAGCTCGTTGATATTGAACACGGGCACCCTTTGCACGCCCGCGACCTTGTTTAAATTGTAGTCGTTGGTCACCACGACGCCGCTCATATCATAAGCGAGTCTTATAAGCTTGGCATCCACCTCGGCGATGTCGTCATAGTCGGTTTCCACCACGTGGATGGGAAGCTCCAGCGTTTCCTGCATGCGGGCAAGGATATCGAGGCCCCTGCGGCCGCGGTTCCTTTTGAGCGCGTCCGCGCTGTCGGCGATATGCCTGAGCTCCTGCAGCACGAAGCCGGGCACGATGATATTGCCCTCCACGATGCCCGTCGCGCAGATGTCCGCAATGCGCCCGTCGATGATGACGGAGGTGTCGAGTATTTTCGGGCGCGCGTTCACGCCCGCCTTGCCGCTTTTGTCGCGGCGGCGAAACCACGTGGGCACCACGATCTCGCCCTTACGCTTGGTGGCGATGGACCAGCCGAGGTAGCCGAAGGTGAGGTATAAGATCGCGTTGATGATGAACCTGAGCCACGAAAAAGCCAGCACGCTCGTGAGCGTGCTCGCCAAAAAAGCGATCACAAGGCCGACGATAAGCCCTACCACGCCGAAGAAGATCTCGGGCAGCGCCATATCGGCGAGCTCGGTCTCCGCCATTTTGATGAAGGCGATAAACGAGTCGATGAGCTTGGGGGAAAAAACAAAGAAAAAGATTGCGGAGGCAACCCCCATCGCCGCATAGATCAAAATGACCGCCCATGGCAAAAAAATATCGGCAATGCCTATGTAGCCGAAAAATATGAGAACCTCATTGATCCCGACCACGATCGCGGGGCCGAACGCCGCGCCGACGAGCGTCAGGATGACGCGTATGATCTTTTTCGCCAAAGACACATCATCTCCTTTTCCGTTCGAATGTGTATCGCCCTTAGACCGCTCCCGCCTCCATGATGCTGTTGAGCTCGTCCTCGCCGCGCCCGCTCGCCGTGGCGAGCTCCGCGACCAGCACCTGCCGCGCCGTGAGGAGCATTTTTCTTTCGCCTGCCGAAAGGCCCTTGCCGCTGTCGCGCTTTTTCAAACACTTCACCACGTCGGCCACGTCGTAAATGTTGCCGCCTCTAAGCTTCGCGTAATTGTCGCGGTAGCGCTGGTTCCAGTTTTCGCTTTCAGGGCAGGGCGTTTCCTTGAGATAGCGGATCACGCAATCGCACTCGTTCGTGGTGATGATGGCGCGAAGCCCTACCTGCTCGGCGGAATCCACGGGCACGAGCGCCGTCATTTTCCCCGCGACAAAGCGGAGGACGTAATACTGTGCTTCCTTGCCAAGCACCGTGCGTTCCTCAATCGCCTCGACTACGCCGACGCCGTGCATCGGGTAACAGATTTGATCGCCGAGCCGAAACACCTTTTCCTCCGTTTCTTAAGCCAAAAGCGTACAGAGCCTCTCGATACACTATACCATCCTTTTCGGAATCCTGTCAAGCCGCCGCGCCGGCGGTACCACCGCCGGAAATGCCCGTTTTTCTAAGAAAACCGGCTGTTACGGGGCCGAAAGGAGAAGGGGAAAGGCGTCGAACTTTGTAAATATTTTGTTGTATCTGATTTGCTTCTTTAAAAAATTCCCGCGCGGCCGGTTTTTCCCGCGCGGGAATTCCTATTTCATCGGGAGCTATTTGCCCGAGACCATGAGCTCTTCGATCAAAAGGCTCGGGCTGCCGACATTCGCGGAGCCGGGGAAGCCGAAGCGGAGGTCTGACCCCACCTCGAGCACGGCCCTCATAAGCGAAAGAAACGAGCCCGCGGCGGTGATCTGATCGACCGCGCGCACGACCTTGCCGTTTTCCACCAAAAAGCCCTTGGCAAGCAGCGAAAATTCGCCCGAAACGGTGTTGAGGCCCGCGTGCATGCCCGAAAGCTCGGTGAGCACGAGCCCGTTGCCGAGCTCCTTCAAAAGCTCGTCGTAGCCGCGCTTGCCGGGAACGATGTAGAAATTGGTGGGCGAAATATCCACCGGCGCGGCGGCGCCCGCGCGGCCCGCGTTGCCCGTAGACGCAACACCCGCCTTCTTGGCGGTCTTGAGGTTGTGGAGGAGCGTTTTGAACACGCCGTTTTCCACCACGGCCTTCTTCACGCAGGGCACGCCCTCGCCGTCGAACGCGCGCGGGGCAAACGCATGGAACGGGTCGTCGAGTATGGTCACGATGTCCGAGGCGACCGTTTCGCCTTCCTTATCCTTCAGGAGAGAAAGCCCCTTCTGCGCCTGATCGGCGGAGAACATACCGGAAAACGCGTCGAGAAGCCCCGCGGCCGCGTCGTTGCGAAGGAGGATGCGGTACTTGCCCACGGGCACGCTGGACGCGCCGAACGAGGCCGCGCCCTCGCGCACCGCCTCCGAAGCGATGGCGTCGAGCTCCATGGCCTCCCCGTTGGCGCGGAACGCAAACCCATCCTTGGCTTCGCCGTTTTGCTCGAGCACGGCGATGGCGTAGGTCACGGCGATCTCGCTTTCCTTATCGGCCTGTAGCCCGAGGGTGTTGTGGATGCGTGTGTTACCCTTTGCGGTAACGATATTGCAGTGCATCAGGCGCTTCACGCGGCCGTCGAGCGCCTTCACCTTTTTTTCGAGCTCGAACGCGAGCTCGATCTTTTCGCGCTCGCTTTTCTTGAGGAGCGGTATCTCCCTTTGCTCGATCGCGCGGTACTCGCTTTTGCCCTGCATGGGGTGCTCGTCGTCCGATTCGACGGAACGCGCGTTGTCCATGGCGCGCAGCACGAGCGCCTCCGGGTCGTCGAGCGACTCGGTGTAGGCGTAGCCGTTTTTGCCGCCCACCTGCACGCGGAGGTTCAGCCCCGCCTTGCGGCTCACGGCATACTTATCCAGCGCGCCCTCGAGCGCCTGCACCTCGAGCTCCTCCATTTCGTTAAAATAGACCTCGGCCGCGCCGCAGCCGTTTTTGAGCGCATGCTCGAACGCCTTGTCCCGAAACACTAAAAATTCCATTTAGATCGCACCTCCCTTGCCGCCTACGGTAATCTCGCTCACGCGGACGCGGGGCTGGCCGACGTTGGTGGGCACGCTGCCCGAGAGCGAGCCGCACATGCCCTGCCCCATCCACATGCACTTGCCGACGCGGTCGATGCGCAGCAGCACCTCCGCGCCGCGGCCTATAAGCGTTGCGCCGCGCACCGGGCAGTAGACCTTGCCGTCCTTCACCCAATAGCCCTCGAGCACGGAAAAGTTGAACTCACCCGTCAAGGGGTTTACCGAGCCGCCGCCCATGCGCGCGGCAAATAGGCCGTCGCCCATGGTGCGTATCATCTCCTCGTCGTCGTCATTTCCCGGCGCGAAGAAGGTGTTGGTCATGCGCGAGGTGGGCGCGAACTCGTAGCTTTGCCTGCGCGAGGAGCCCGTAAGCGGATGGCCCATGAGCCGCGAACCCAGCAGGTCCACGAGGTAGCTCTTCAAAACGCCGTTTTCGATGAGAATGTTTCGCTGCGCGGGCGTGCCCTCGTCGTCGATGTTCACGGTGCCCCACTCGCCCTTCAAGGTGCCGTCGTCCACGGCGGTGACGATGTCGCTCGCGATTTTTTGCCCGAGCCTGCCGCAGAATTCGGAATTGCCGCGCGCCACGCTCGTGGCCTCGAGGGAGTGCACGCACGCCTCGTGCAATATCACGCCGCCGAAGCCGCCGTCGATCACCACGGGCACCGCGCCCGCGGGGCAGGGCGTTGCGTGCAGCATGGTGACGGCGGTCTTAGCCGCCTGCGTGCCCGCCTTTTCGATGTCGATCTTTTTATACGCCTCAAAGCCCATGCCGTAGCCCGGGCTTTCGTAACCCTCCTGTGCCTCGCCGTTTGCCGTAGCGACGGCATTGATGAAGACGCGCGTGCGCGGGCGTCTGTCCGAACCCCACACGCCGAGGCTGTTGCATACGAGGATGCGCTGATCCACGTCGAGATAGCGCCCCATGATCTGCGTGACCTCCGGCGACTGCGCCCTCGCGGCGGCGGTGCCCTTTTTCAGTAGTTCGATGCGCTGCGCGTTTTTGATATCGGCAAAGGGCAGCTCGGGCGCCTTCTCATGCTTGCGGAAGGCGGAAAACGCCGCGCTTTCCTTTTCCTTCCCGCCCGAAAGCGCCGCGGCCGCCGCGCGCGCGGTGGCGATAAGCGCCTCCTCGCTCGTGTCGGCGGTGTACGCGTAGGCGCTGCGCCCGTCCTTGAGCACGCGGACGCCCGCGCCGTGGCCGCGCCGGTACACGGCGTTTTCCACCTTGCCGTCGGTCATCTGGATGATGTTGTTTTCCGTATCCTCCAAAAAGAGCTCGGAAAAATCGCCGCCCGTTTCGAGCGCGGCATCCAACACCCGCTGCGCCTTGATCTCGCTTATCAACTTACTCTCCTCCTTTTCTTACTCAACGATTTTTCAAATCGTGGTTCTGCTTGATCTTCGCCTCGCTCCCGAGCTCGCCGGGAATATAGTAGCGCTTCCCTTTTACGCTCGGGGGCATATATTCCTGCTCCACCACGTGGCCGGGGTAATCGTGCGGGTACTTGTAGCCCTCGCCGTGGCCAAGGCCCTTCGCGCCCGCGAAGCTCGTATCCCGAAGGTGGATGGGAACAGGCTCGTCGGCGGTGTTTTCCGCATCGGAAAACGCGGCGCTAAGCGCCGTCACCACCGCGTTCGACTTGGGGCTTTCGCACACGAAGATGATCGCCTGCGCAATGGAGAGCCGCGCCTCGGGCATCCCCACAAACTCCAACGCGCGCGCCGCGCTCACGGCCTGCACCATGGCTTGGGGATTGGCTAAGCCCACGTCCTCCGACGCGTGCGCGATCACGCGCCGCATGACGATGCGCGGGTCCACGCCCGCGTAGATAAGCCGCGCGAACCACGCGAGCGCCGCGTCCGAATCGCCGCCGCGAAGGCTTTTGCAAAAGGCGCTGAGCATGTCGTAAAACTGCTGCTCGTCGCACTTCATCACCTTTTTCTGCACGGATTCCGCCGCGACTTCCTTGGTGATAACGATCACGCCGTTTTCGGGCGGCGTGGTCAAGACCGCAAGCTCCAAGGCGTTGAGCGCCGCGCGCGCGTCCCCGTTGGCGACGAATGAGATGTGCTCGAGCGCATCGTCGTCAAGCCGCACGTTGTACGCGCCGAGGCCCCTCTCCTTATCGGCGAGCGCCGCGAGCACGCCCTTTTTGATATCCTCCGCGCCGAGCGGATAAAACTGAAACAGGCGGCAGCGCGAAACGATGGCGCCCGTCATGGAGACCATGGGATTTTCGGTGGTGGAGCCGATAAACTTGACGATGCCCTTTTCGAGCGCAGGTAAAATGCTGTCGGACTGGGCCTTGCTCCAGCGGTGGCACTCGTCGAGCAAAAGATAGGTGTACCTGCCGTAGAGGCTCAAATTGCTTTCGGCCTCGGAGAGGATCTCGCGCACCTCCTTGACGCCCGCCGCGACCGCGTTGAGCTTTACGAAAAGCGACCCGGTGGTGTTGGCGATGACGGAGGCCAAGGTGGTTTTCCCGCAGCCCGGGGGCCCGAAGAAGATGCTGCTTTGGAGGGTATCCGTTTCGATGGCGCGCCGAAGAAGCCTCCCCTTTCCCACGATGTGCTCCTGCCCGATGAACTCATCGAGCGTGCGGGGGCGCATGCGGTCGGCAAGGGGGGCGCTTTTTTGCGCGCCGGCGCTGAATAGATCGTCGCCCATTCAAACGTACCTCAAAGCCCTTTTCGGCTGTATCTACGATTATACAATAAAGAATCTCCTTTACACAATGTTGCGCTTCGGCTATAATTCGATTGTTTCATTTTCTTCAAAATCGGAGCATAATGCCCCTTGGCAGGTTAACGCATGAAATACGATTTTCTCGACGAAAAACAGCGCCCGGAGCGCGTCATATGGTTCCTCGCGTGGCCCACCATACTCGAGCAGTTCCTCATCACCTTCGTGCAGTACATCAACACCGCCATGGTGGGCGCTTTGGGCGCGGACGCCACGGCCTCCATCGCCGTGACCACCTCGAGCGTATGGTTCGTGAACGGCATCTTCGCGGCGGTGGGCATAGGCTTTGCGGTGCTCGTAGGCAGGCGCATCGGCGAGGGGGATATGGAGGGCGCGAAAAAGGCGGTGCGCCAGTCGCTCACGGCCACGCTTTTCGTGGGCCTTTTCGCCACGCTCTTGATGCAGGCCGTCGCGGGCGGGCTGCCCATATGGCTCAACGCCGATAAAAGCCTTTGGAAGGACGCCTCAAGCTACCTTCGCATCACGAGCGCGGTGTACCTGATGTCCCTCGCCATCAACGTTTCCTCCAACGTGATCCGCTGCGCGGGCGACACGCGCACGCCGCTTTTTTATAACGTGATGATGAACATCATCAACGCCTGCCTGAACCTGTTCCTCATCTATCCTACCCGCGAGGTAAGCTTTTTAGGCTTTAGCCTCACCATCCCGGGCGCGGGCCTCGGCGTTTCGGGCGCGGCCGTTTCCACCGCCGCGGCCATGACGTTTACGGGCGCCATGCTCGTAAGGGTGCTGTTCACCAAAAAGAACCTTCCCATATGCATCCCCTTCCGCGGCGACTATAAGCCCGACCTGCCGCTTTTAAAAACCGTGGCGCGCCTCGGCACGCCGGTGGCGTTTGAGCGCTGCTCCATCTCGGCCGGCCAAATCGTGATCACCGCCATGGTGACGGGCCTCGGCAAAATACCCCTTGCGGCGCACTACCTCGCCATCACGGCGGAGGCCATCAGCTACATGCCCGCCTACGGCTTTTCCGCGGCGGCGACCACGCTCGTTTCCCAGTCGCTCGGCGCCAACAAAAAAGCGCTCGGGGAGCGCTACGCCAAATTCTGCACCTGGGGCGGGTTTTTGTTCCTCAGCGCGATGGGCGTGTTTTTATACTTCGGCGCGGAATTCCTCGTTTCGCTGTTCACGCCCGATCAGGCGGTCGTGGCTTTAGGCGGCTCGGTGCTCCGCGTGGAGGCGTTCGCCCAGCCCTTCGTGGCGCTCGGCATGGTCATCACCGGCGTGCTCCGCGGCGCGGGCGATACGAGATGGCCGTTTTACATCAGCATCATCGGCATGTGGGTGGTGCGCCTGAGCATCGCCGCCATCCTCCTTGCGACCACGAACCTCGGGCTTATGTGCGTGTGGATCGCCATGGTATCGGACCTCGTGGTGCGCGGGCTCATATCGCTGTGGCGGTATCAGTCGAAGAAGTGGCTCAGCTCGTGGAAATAAATAGAAAAGCAAAAGGCGTGCCGCGATACTAAAATCGCGGCGCGCTTTTATTCATGCGCAAAGTTCGTTTACTTCTTCCCGATATCGCTCAGCGAAAGCTGGCGCGCGAAGCTCATTTCAAGCATGCGAGAGGAGGGGTTGGCAAAGATGTTGCTCATGGGCCTGCGGTCGTGGATGTTGCGCACCGCCTCGCCGAACATGGGCGCGGCGGAGATAATGTGTATTTTTTCCGAATGCATGGCGGCGGGGCACTCCACGGTGTCGGTGGAGACCAAGAGCTTGATGGGGCTCGCTTCGATGCGCTTCACGGCGGCCTCGTTTAAGACCACATGGGAGAGGAACGCGTAAATATCCTTGGCGCCCTTATCCTTGAGGCCGTGGGCGACATCCACGAGCGTGTTGCCGGAAATGGTGAAATCATCGAGCACGATGCAGTTTTTACCCTTCACGTCGCCGATGATCTCGAGCACCTTCGCGTTTTCGTCGTGCGCGACGCGCATCTTGTCGCCGATGGCGACGGCGCAGCCGAGTTCGTCCGCCATGGCGCGCGCGCGCTTCGCGCTGCCCGCGTCCGGCGAGACGACGACGAGGTTTTCATCCACGATGCGAAGCTTATAGGCGTATGCCGCGAGCAGCGCCTGCGCGTAAAGGTGATCGACGGGCTTTTTGAAAAAGCCTTGTACCTGCGCGGCGTGAAGGTCCATGGTGATGACGCGGTCGGCGCCCGCGAGCTCGAGGCACTCGGCGCACACGCGCGCGCGGATGGAAACGCGCGGCTCATCCTTTTTATCGCCCTTGGCATAGCTGAAATACGGCAAAATGGCCGTTACGGAATTGGCGCTTGCGCGCTTAAACGCATCCATGAAGAAGATGAGCTCCATGAATTCGTTGTTGGGGTTGAGGCCGATGGTCTGGACAAAATAAACGTCCTTGTCGCGGATGCTCTCGTTGATTCGGACGAAGGTGTTTCCCTCTGAAAATATGATGGTTTCGCAGTCCCCAAGCGGGCTGCCGAGGTAGTCGCACATCTTCTGCGCAAACGCCCTGCTCGCGGTGCCCGCGAAAATTTTAATGATACCGTCGCCCAGACCCATAGAAAAGTTCCCCCTAAAGTGGCGTTATCCTATCGAGTATCATTATAACAAAGGCTTCGGGATAAGGCAACCGCTACAAGTGCAAAAATGCAGGAAAAATTGCAAAAAAAAGCAATTTTCGCAAGCCATGGACACGGCGGCGCGGTTGGAAAGGAGAAAGGCGGCCAAGATTCCCCACTCTGCCTGCGCTCCGTTCGGAATGGGGAATCAGCCCGGCGCCGCCCCATAGCGTTCGACGAGCATCTCGTAGGTTTTTTCAAGCTCCCTTACGTCGCGCCATGTGGAGCCGAGCTCCGCGTTCTTGCGGTACGCGCCGTGGTTGTCGCTGCCGCAGGTCACAAAAAGGCCGTACTGCCTCGCGAGCGAGAGAAAAAGCGCGATCTCTCCTTCGGTCGAAAGCGGGTAGTACGCCTCGATGCCGTCGAGCCCGAGGGAAGCGAGCGCATCGACCACGGCATGCGCGTCGGCGTTAAGCTTTTTGGGGTGCGCGAGCACCGCGAGCCCGCCCGCCTCATGGATCAGCTCTATGACGCGCTTTGGCGACGGCCGCACGCTTTCCACATACCCCGCGCCGCCGGGCTTCAAATACGCGTCGAAGGCGTTTCGCACGGTATCGGAATAGCCTGCGAGCATCAGCGCCCGCGCGAGGTGGAGCCGCGTGCCGTTGCCCTTGCTCTGTTCGAGATAGGGCCTTATGTTTAACCCCGCCGCGTCGAGCTTTTTCACGATCTCCTCGTTGCGCCATACGCGCCGCGCGGCGGCCTCTTTTTCGTGCGCCTCCACGGAGGAGTGCCCTATACCGACGCCGTACCCCAAAATATGAAGCTCGGACGGAAACTGCGCGTCGATCTCCACGGCGCTGAGCACGCCGATCCCCAAGGCTTTTCCCGCTTCCGCCGCCTCTTTTACACCGGCGACGGTATCGTGGTCGGTAAGGGCGACGAGGCCAAGCCCCGCCTCCTTCGCCTTTTTGACGAGCTCATAGGGGGAATCGGTGCCGTCGGAATAATACGAGTGCGTGTGCAGGTCATATGGTTTCATATTTCGCTCCGCTTTCAAACAAATGCCCTGCGGGCCGCTTGCTCCATATTGTCAAAAGGCCCCCGGAAGTCCGGCCTTTCGGATATGTCCCATAACAGATGCGGTTGGCGTTTCGCCAACCGCATCGTATTTCTTCTTTTGCTTTACCGCTCGGGGTTTTCCTGCTCCGCGCGGGCCTTGCGCTCGGCCTTGATGCGCTCGCGCTCGAGCTTATCGGCCTCCTCCACGTCGGCGTCCGCCTTATGAAGCTCCTCGCGCTTGATCGCGAAGGGGGTAAGCTCCACAGCCTCGCCCTTGAAGAGCTTGTCGAACTCGTCGCCGTCGATGCGCTCGTACTCCAAAAGCGCCTGCACCACGCGTTCCATGGCCTCGCGGTTCTCCTCTATCACCTTTTTCGCGCGCTCGAACTGCTCGCTGAGGATGCGCTTGATCTCGGCGTCCACGCGCGCGGCGACCTGCTCGGAATAGTTGCGCTGGTGCCCCCAGTCCTTGGCGATGAACACCTCGGCGTTGCCGCCCAAAAATACGGGGCCGATCTCGTCGCTCATGCCGAACTCGATCACCATCTTGCGCGCGAGGTCGCTGGCGCGCTGCAGATCGTTGTACGCGCCGGTGCAAATATCGTCGAGCGCCACGGTCTCGGCCACACGGCCGCCCAGCATCATGGAGATCTCGTCGAGAATCTTGCCGCGCGACATGTGGTTCATATCGTCGTCGGGAAGCGTCATGGTATAGCCCGCCGCCCTGCCGCGCGGGATGATGGAGACCTCGTGCACCGGGTCGCAATGCTTCATAAGCTTGGCGACGATGGCGTGGCCCGCCTCGTGGTACGCGGTGATCTTTTTATCCTCCGCGGTGATGACGCGGCTCTTTTTCTCGGGGCCGACCATCACGCGGGTGATGGCCTCCTCGAGCTCGATCATGCTGATTTTTTTCTTTTTGAAGCGCGCCGTTAAAATGGCGGCCTCGTTGAGCACGTTCTCCAAGTCCGCGCCCGTGAAGCCCGCCGTGCGCTTGGCGAGTACGGCAAGCTCCACCTCGTCGGCAAACGGCTTGCCCTTGGCGTGCACGCGAAGGATCGCCTCGCGGCCCTTCACGTCCGGGTAATTCACGGTGATCTGCCTGTCGAAACGGCCGGGCCTTAAAAGGGCCGGGTCGAGGATATCGGGGCGGTTGGTGGCCGCGAGCACGATGATGCCCTCGTTTACGGCAAAGCCGTCCATCTCCACCAAGAGCTGGTTCAGGGTCTGCTCGCGCTCGTCGTGGCCTCCGCCGAGACCCGCGCCGCGCTGGCGGCCCACCGCGTCGATCTCGTCGATGAAGATTACGGCGGGCGCGGTCTTTTTGGCGGTGTTGAAAAGGTCGCGCACGCGGCTCGCGCCTACGCCCACGAACATCTCCACGAAGTCGGAGCCGGAGATGGAGAAGAACGGCGCGTCCGCCTCGCCCGCCACGGCCTTGGCGAGAAGCGTTTTACCCGTGCCCGGAGGGCCTACTAAAAGCACGCCCTTGGGGATACGCGCGCCCATTTCCGTGAAGCGGCGCGGCGAGCGCATGAACTCCACGACCTCGCGAAGCTCTTCCTTTTCCTCGTCCGCCCCCGCCACGTCATCGAAGGTGACGCGATTTTTCATATCCGTCTGCGTGCGCGCGCGGCTCTTGCCGAAGCTCATCATCTGCTTGCCGCCGCCCTGCGCCTGCATCATAAAATAATAGAATAGGCCGAACGCGCCGAAGATGATGAGGTACGGCAGTATGGCCTCCCAAATGGAAGGCTCGGGGGGCAAGCTGGTGCCGTAGGCAAAGCCGTAATCGTCGGTTGCGATATCGTCCACCGATTTGCTAAGCTTGGCGGCGCGTATGACCGCCATGTCCTTGGCAAACTGATCGACCGAGGGAAGTATCACGTAAAAGTCGAACTTATCCGGAAAGGATTTTTCCGCAATTTCGGTATCGGTCTTAAGGCCCACGAGCGTCGTCTCCGTAACGTTGACCGCCTTGACCTGCTCCTTCCGCACGAGCTCGAGAAAACCGTTGTAATCAAGCTTTTTCTCGGCCACGTCGGACGGCTGGAGACCCGTTAGCAAATATATGATGACAGCCAAAATCGCGAGATAGATCAGCGGCGTTCTTAAATTCCGTTTCAAACCCTGTCCTCCTGAAGCGGGCTTATCGAAATACGATGCCCAACATTATTGCACGCAAAAGGGCGAAAAACAATTTCTCGCCTATTTTCCTAACAATAGTATCACATTATTTTTTAGGATTCAAATCAATAATCCGAAACCAACGTGAAAAAAGCGTGACGCTTTTACCGGAACTTCGAAAAAAAGGCCGCGAATTTATGGTCGGCCCGGCGTTATTTTGCAATATCGGAAATTTTTGATATAATCATATTGACATTACTGTGTATCGCACAGTATAATGCCGCTATCGGAGGTGATCTCTTGTACGAAACGGAGGATCTTCTGCTCTCGCTCGTGACGGAGCTCAAGCGCGGTTCGCTTGTGCTGTGCGTGCTCGGCTGCGCCAAGGAGCCCGCGTACGGCTACGCGCTGCAAAAGCGCCTCGGCGAGATCGGCGTGGACGCGGAGGCGAACACACTCTACCCGCTCCTTAGGCGGCTCGAGAAGCAGGGGCTTTTGAAAAGCTCGTGGGAGCTCAGCGAATCCAAGCCGCGCAAATACTATGCGCGCACGGCGGAGGGCGCGGCGCTTTACGAGCGCCTCAAGGCATTTTGGGGAGACTTTTCGCAAAACGTGACAAAGCTTTTATCGGAGGATTGAACCATGGAAAGCGAACGCGCATTTATCGAGGATATGATCGACCGCTATGTGTACCAGGCGTCGCGCTCCATGCCGCGCGCGGGGCGTGAGGACGCGGCGCGCGAGCTTCGCGCGCTCATTTACGATATGCTTTCCGAGCGCGCAAACGGCTTGCCGCCCACGAAAAAGCAGCTCGAGGCGGTGTTCGTGGAATTGGGCTCGCCCGCAGAGCTGGGCGCGAAATACTCCAACGCCGAAGGGCGGGTGCTCATCGGCAAGGCGCTTTACCCCATTTACATCAAAATCGTTAAGATCGTAGGCACGGCCGTCCCCTTCGGGCTCGCCGTGGCGAAGCTCGTCGAAACGCTAACCGGCGGGATCGCATGGTACTTTGCCATCGTACAGTGGCTCGGCCTCACCTTCAGCGCCCTGTTCACAGCCTTGGGCGTGATCACGTTCCTTTTCGCCGTATTCGAGTATAAGGGCGTAAAGCTCGACGGCTTCAACACCCCGAACGGGCCGTTCGACCTGCCCCCCATCCCGAAGGAGCCCGAGCGGGCGGAGGGCGCGGCGGGGCTGATCGCCTCCGTCGCGTTCACCGTGCTCTTTTCGCTTCTTTTCGCCTTCGCGCCCGGGATATTCGCCTTTTACACGCCGGACAGCGGCTTCGTGCCCCTGTTCAGCCTCGAGCGTGTGCATGCGCTCGTGCCGCTTATTTTGCTCCTCATGGCGTTTCAGGTGGGCAAGGAGGTCTGCCGCCGCCTCGAAAAGCCGCGCGGGCTTCGCGCTTTCTTTGTGACCACCGTGTTTTCCGCCGCGTGCCTCGCGCTCATGCTTTTTCTTTTCGGCGACGGCTCGATATGGAACGCGGACTTTCTGCCCGCCGTGGCGGCGGGCTTTGGTGCCGCCGACCCGTTTTTCGGCGTGATCTGGCAAAACGTCATCCACTACTTCCCGTTCTTGTTCGTGTTCGCCTTCGTGCTGGAAACGGGCGTAAATGCGGAGAAAATGCTCAGGAAAAGAGCGGCGTAGAATTCTACTGAACGAGGGGCCGAAATGAGAAGCAGAACAAAGTGCAACGCGGCGGAAGCCGACGTAAAAAGGCTTTTTGCCGCGAACGGCATCGCGATTCCGGGCGAGATCACGCCGCTCGGCGCGGGCGAATACAACGCCGTGTTTTCAGCCGCGGACGCGGACGGAACGGAATACGCCGTGAAGATCGCGCCCGAGCCGCGCGTCGCCGTGATGGCCATGGAAAAAAGCATGATGGCCTCCGAGCTATTTTGGTACGATCTGATCCGCGAACGCACCTCCATACGCGTGCCGAAGGTGTACGCAGCGGATTTTACGAAAAAAGTTTTTCCGGCCGACTATTTCATCATGGAAAAGCTAAAGGGCGAGCAGCTCGACAAGGCGGCGTTCACCGAGGCGGAAAAGGCCGAATCCGCCTCCATTTTGGCGCGGATGGCGGCCGGGATACACCGCATCGAAAACGACCGTTTCGGCTATGTGCAAAACGGCCTTTATCCAAACTGGTACGAGGCCATACGCGCGATGGTTTCAAACGTGCTCGGCGACTGCGCGCGGGCGCACCATGCTACGCCGCGCGGCAGAAAGCTTTTAAGGCTCATCGACCGCCACCGGGCCGTGCTCGAAAGCGTTGAATGCTGCATGGTGAATTTCGACCTTTGGCCGCCCAACGTGCTATGCACGCGCGAGGCGGACGGTATCCGTTACGCGTGGCTCGACCCGGAGCGCAGCTTTTGGGGCGACCGCATCTGCGATTTCGTGTGCCTGGAGCCGATGACGCCGCTCAAGGAGAAAACGGCAAGCCTTACGGCCTACAACGCCGCCGCCGAAAAGCCCGTGCTCGCCACGGGGGAGGAATGCGTCCGCTACGCGGTAGGCGTAGGCTACCTCGCACTCATCATGGAGGTGGAAAAATACTTCCGCTACTCGCCTTTCCATTACGGCTGGTGGCGCAACGCGGGCGCAAGCGCCATGTTCTTCAAGCAGGCCTTCGAAACGCTGGAGCAAGCGTAAAGCTTGGAAAGCCGTAGGAAAAGCGAGGCAGGAAACGTTTTTCTTTCGCCCCCCCTTTACAAAACCCGAAAACCTGCATATAATGCCTCTATATTCATTTTCAAAGCGCCGAGTGGGACACACGGCGGAACTTGAAGCCCCAGCGAGCCGCGGCACGGTGCAAGCGCGGCGGCAGTTCGATTCCGCACGCATCGCCCATGAGCGCCCCGCAGAAAGCATGCGTCAGTAAGCGGGGACGTGTTCCTCACGTTACAGGGGTCGAGAGGACGCGAAACCACGTTTCGCGTCGAATCGGGTGGTACCGCGCGTTTACCGCGCCCCGTCTTTTCGGGGCGCGGTTTTTGTATCCAAAACTTAATAGGAGCTGGAAGCATGTATAAAAAGGTAGATTCGTCGCTCAACTTCGTGGAGCGGGAAAAGGAAACGCTGAAATTCTGGAAGGAAAACCGCATCTTCGAAAAGAGCGTGGAGCTTCGCAAGGGCGCTCCCGCCTACACGTTTTACGACGGCCCGCCGACCGCCAACGGCAAGCCGCACATCGGCCATGTACTCACCCGCGCCATCAAGGACCTCGTGCCCCGCTACAAGACCATGAAGGGCTACGACGTTTTGCGCAAGGCGGGCTGGGATACGCACGGCCTCCCCGTGGAGCTCGAGGTGGAAAGGGAGCTGGGGTTGGACGGCAAGGAGCAAATCGAGGCCTACGGCGTGGAGCCTTTCATCGAAAAATGCAAGCACTCGGTATGGAAGTATAAGGCCGATTGGGAGGAAATGAGCGATCAGGTGGGCTTCTGGGCGGATATGGAGCACCCCTATGTGACCTACGAAAACAGCTACATCGAGTCCGAATGGTGGGCGCTCAAGGAGATCCACAAAAAGGGCCTCCTCTACAAGGGCCATAAGATCGTGCCCTACTGCCCGCGCTGCGGCACGGCGCTTTCCTCGCACGAGGTGGCCCAAGGGTATAAGGATATAAAAGAAGCCTCCGCCACGGTGCGCTTTAAGTGCGCGGACGAGGATGCCTCCTACCTCGCGTGGACGACCACGCCGTGGACGCTCCCCTCCAACGTGTGCCTTTGCGTGAACGG